>JBBROH010000234.1:0-5322 GCA_038229595.1 Chloroflexia bacterium
AAGGGCGTAGCCAACACCCGACTGAAGGCGACAGTCCGCCCCAGCCCAACCCCCCCCCTTGCGGCGGGCGGGGCGGGGGAGATGTTAACGACGGTCGGTTTGTTCATCAGGGCGGTTCGTTCCTGGCGGGCGCGGCCCAGCCTCATTGTCGAGGATGTTGAGCAGGGCCGCGTCTATCTCCTCATGGCTGGGCAGGCCAGAGACGGGCGCAGTGGCAGCAGCGGCGGGGCGGCTGTTCGCTTCGTCCAGGACAGCGTTGAGGTCGTGCCAGTCGCGCAGGGTTGGATTGAGCGGGCCAGTGCTGCGGTTGTTGCGCTTGGGCGGTGAACCAGCACCACTGGCGAGTAGCTCCAACTGACCCTGGAGGTTGTGCAGCCCCTTGTCCAGGCTACTCACGCGGGCCACAGCGCGGGCGAGGTCGGCGTGTACCTGCTCGTCAATCTCACCCAACCGCGCCCCCAGCACCGCGCTCTGCATCGTCCCCACTGCCTGCAACTCCTGTACCTGGCGGCTCAATTCACTCAACTGGCGGTAGACGGCGGCGTTGAACTCTACCTGCTGGGCCACTATCTGCTTGACGTACCAGCGCGAACCGAGACTGACCACGAAGCTGCGGAACCAGGCCACGCCGGGGATGTTTGAGGCAAACGGCTTCTCCTCTACCTGCCAGTTGGCCTGCACATCGCGCAGGGTGTTCTTCAACTGCTGGCGGCGTTCGTCCTCCTGCTGCAAGCCGCTCTGTGCGTCGAAGCTGTTGAAGCCGCCCGGCACCGCCGCGTTGTCGCTGCGCTGGCCGGGGCGGGCTGCCGCCTGCTCCTCCATCGTCAAAGCCGAGCTATACAGTTCGAGCAGAGCCTGGCGGTCGTTGGGGTCGAGTTCCTCGCGCAGGCGGGCGGCCTCGGCAGGTACGAAGTCGCCGAACAACTGGCGATGGGTATAGTGCTTGAGGACGAAGCGCAGGCGGTTGAGGTGGTAGTTGCGATAGTAGCCCTGACTGTTGCGCTGGTAAGTAGAGGACTCGTGGTGGATGACGACGGCGCGTGGCTCATAGATCACCGCCCAGCCCGCGTTCCAGGCCCGGAAGCAGATATCCACATCCTCAAAGAACAGGGGGTAGAAGCGGCTATCGAAGTAGTTTAGCTCCTTGAGCATCCTTCTATCCATCACCATCGCCGCACCGGTGACGAAGTCGGCCTGCCGGGGAGTATCGAACTGGCCGTGATCCTCCTCGCCGTAGCCATAGTGCCAGGTCTCTGCCAGCGGGTAGCCGAAGATGCCGCCCGCGTGTTGGATCGTAGCCCGGTTAGGGTAGAGGATTTTGCTGCCAACGATGCCAACCCGCTCGCTACCGCGGTTGCCTTTGAAGGGGCGCATCGCCTCCTTCAGCCAGGTGAAGCGTACCATAGCGTCAGGGTTGACGATGGCGGCGTGGGGAGCTTTGCCGTCGCGCAGGCCCAGATTGCAGGCGGCAGCGAAGCCGAGATTGCGGGGGCTGCGGATCAGTTGCACCTTCGGGAAGTCCTGTTCGACAATCTTTATCGTGTCATCCGTACTGGCATTGTCTACCAGGGTGACGGTAAAGACCGGATAATCGAGGCCGAGCAGGGCGCGCAGGCAGTCGCCAATGTAGCGGGCCGAGTTGTAGCTGACCACCACAATGTCTACTAGCGGCCAGCTTTCGCGCTCCGAGAGTGGTTGGGGGACGGCCCCCTGCTGGGTGGGCAGGCCAGGGCCATCCTTGTTGCTGTTGCGGACATTATCGCTCATTTGGCTACTAGCTCCCGGTACAAAGCGTCCAATTCGTTGAATACGCGCTGCCAGTTCATTCTATCATACACCTTCTGCTTGCCAGCGGCGGCGAGGCTGGCGGCTAGCGGCCTATCGCTGAGCAGCAGCGCGATCTTGGCGGCAATGTCGTCCACGTCGCCGAAGCGGACGAGCAGGCCATCCTTGCCGTCGGTTACTACCTCCGGCACGCCGCCCGCCCGCGCCCCGATCACTGGGGTGTCGTTAACCCAGGCTTCGAGGTAGAACAGGCCGAAGCTGTCGGTGCGGCTGGTCATCACCCCCACATCGGCGGCGGCGAACAGGTCGAGCTTGGTCTGCTGCTCTATGGGGCCGAGCAACAGCACGCGCTGGCGGTCGGCGGCGGGCAGGCGGTCGAGGTAAGCAACAAAGTGGCTCATGGTATTGCCCGCGATCACCAATGCTGCTTCGCTGCCGCCCGCCCACAACTTACGCATCGCTTCTACCAGATGCACCGTCCCCTTGTCAAACGCGGTCACGCCCAGGTAGTAGACGAGGGGGCGATCGCCCAGGTTGTGCTGCTGACGAAAGCGGGGGCCATTGCCACCCAACGCATCCTGGGGGTTGATGCCCACCCCGATTTTGTGCATCTTTGCGCGCGGCACGCCCAGGCTGGCGAGGTAGTCGCGCTCCAGATCGGTCTGCACAACGACGGCGGCGGCGGCCTGCTCAAAGGCAACCTGGTGGCGCATGGTGTAATACTTGCGAATGCGCCTGTCCTGCGGCTCACCCAGGTGGGTGAAGGGGGTGATCACCAGCGGCACACCCCGCCGCCGGGCCAGCCCCGCCGCGTGATAGATCAGCGCGTCAAAGGGTATATTGGTCACATGGATCAGGTCGAGCGGCTGGCTATCCCGCTTGAAGGCCCGCGCCATTGCGGGAACGAGCGGGGTGCTGCGGCAGAGTTGGCGCAGTAGGGGCGCACTGCCCGGCAGCCGCGAGACCTCGGCCATCAGCCGCCGCATGGCAGGGTAGTAGAGCGGGCTGACGAGGGGTAGCCGCCGCACGGGATAGCGGTTGATCGCCACCCCGCCATGCTGCTCCGCCACCTGCACGACCCGCCGCTTGCCCGCCGCCCAGAAATGCTCAATATCCCACGCGTCGGTGGTTGCCAGCCGCACGCGGTTGCCAGCGGCGGCGAAGCGTTCGCTGATCACCTGGAAGTAGAGTTCGCTACCGCCGACGTAGGGCCAGTAACGCTGGATTACGTGCAATATGTCCATGCGGGGGTATTATAACACAATCACAGCCCCAGCAGCGTGCGGACTTTGGTTAGAAACTCGCTACGCGCCTGCTCATCATTGATCACGCTCGTCAGGTTGTAGCGCAGTTGAAAATCAGGGTCGCTGCTCATCTGGCTCTCCACCTCTGGGGTGATGCAACTGGCAATGAACATGGTTGCCACATCCGGGTTGTCCCGCTTGGCCGCTGCAAATGACTTTTTGGCCGCACCGTAACGTTCCAGCGCACCCGCCGTGTCCTTGCCACCCTTAACCTCTATCGCAGCGACCAGCCGACCGACAGCACTGTACAAAGACAGGTCAGGTTCGCTGCTGAATGTGATGAAAGCTCCATTACGCAAGCGCACGGTGTAGACGACAGGCAGAAGTTCCAGAATCTCGGCGGCAGAGTTAAAGGGCAGCGCCGCTTTACGATTGTTAACCAGACCGATCACGTAGTCACCGTCTACCAGGTTGCTGACGATCAGGCGGCGTACTACGGCTTCGGCCTCAGCACCAATCGCGTTGCGCCAACTACCGTCTATCTGCACCCCCGCTGAAGCATATAGCAGTGCGATCAAATCCTCGTGCGTGAAGTTAGTGCTGCTATCAATGATCAAGCTGATGTGTGTATTTAGCAGTATCGTCAACTCCTCGGCACGGGCTGAACTTAGCAATGCCTTCACAGCACCTCGTTCATAGGCCTCTGTGCCAAAAGCCAGATTCTTCATCCCCTTCTGAGGGATTGCCGCGATGCTGCGGTAGTAAGTTGTCAGGGGAGGTTGTTGAATCAATACACTGGGATGAGCAAAAACCTGAACAGGCACTAGCTTTGCCCCCGTGACTACATCCCAAGTCGAAGCCGTAATGCCCCATACTGCGCGATCAGACCACTGGAAGCTGTCAGCAATTCGCTGTAGTTCCTCAACTTGCTCTAGCAAACGCATAAAACCAAGTTCGTACAGCTTACGATAGAAGAAGCTGCTTCGCAAGCTGTAGGCAACACGCAATCCCTCGTCAACGTTCCTGCTCACACTTTCCTCCACAGCAAAATACTTTCGCGCACTGGCACACGCCCAAAGCGGCCCATCTGCTGCGAACTGTTGCCCTTGTAGCGGGTGATGAGGATTTCGCCGGTGCGGAAGCCCTGTGCTGCTGCCAGGTCACAGAGGAGCAGGTCAACAGGGATCAGTTCACCATGAAAGCGGGCGTTGCCAACCACCAGCGCGATTTGTGCGCCCGGCTTACAAACGGCGGCTAGCTGCTGGATCACTATGTTCATGTCCTCAAAGTAACCACGCACCATGATCGGGATGCGCTGGTTGTTTAGCTGCTGGCCGGATAGATTGTAGATGATCTCCAACAGGGCGGGATGTTGCACGGCGTGGGTTGGTGCGTCCTTGCTCTCGATGTGGGAACGCAGCAGGCTGTGGCGCACCGCCACGATCTCGCGCAGGCTGCGACAGTCGCGTAGGCAGAGTTCCAGCCCAAAGATGCGGCTATAATCGTAGCGGTTCAGGTAAGACGGTGAGGTGATCACTACATCAGCGGTTCGGTTCAGCAAGCTCAGTTCGCGGGCATCACCGAGGTAGATGTCAGCTTTGGCGGTCAGCTTTGGCGCGTCGAACATGGATGCTTGTTGCTGCCCAACCGTCAGGTCTTGATACATCATCCTTAGCTGCTTGCCCAAAGCCTCACGGACACTGGTCACATCGCGCTCAACCAGGCGCAAAAACTGACCGTCCTTTGAGGTGAAGGACACCGACTCCAAAACAGCCATCAAGCCCAGCATCAAGAAATCCTGAATGTTTTGATTTGCTACCCGCTCGATCTCCTCGCGCAAGAACATAATCTCAGCCAGTGTCTCCGGCGTGTAGGCCAGCTTGACGATACGAATGTCGGTCGGAGCAGCAATGGTCAGCTCATGGTACGGTGTGGAGAGCAGATGCTCAATTGCACTTAGCAAATCGTCTATGTCATAGTCTGCCACCGCCCTCAGCTTGACGCTGGTGGCTAGCACCGAGGTGGGTAGCCTGTCCAGCCCCCATGAGGCGAAGCCCTGCTGCCTGGCGGCCAGCAACGTTGTGCCACAGCCCGCGAATGGGTCGGCGACGATGCTACAACCGGGGGTGGCGGCAAAGCGGGTCAGCAACCGCTGCACCAGTTGTGGGGAGAAGCCTTGCGGATACTTGAACCAGCGATGCAGCGGCAGCTTCTTGTTCGCCACAAAGGTAACTAGCTGACCGTAGCTGAAGTCCTCGCTGAAGTGCGGGCGGTAACGCTGCTCCAACTCCTC
>JBBROH010000235.1:0-5312 GCA_038229595.1 Chloroflexia bacterium
ACCCGCCCCCACCGCCAGCCCGATCACCCTGCAACCAACCGTGCCGCTGCCCCGCGCAACACCGATCCACCTGCAACCCACCAGCCCAGCAGCAGCGAGTAGCACGCCCCTGCTGCTAGCGACCGCCACGCCAGTGCGCCCGACTGCTACGCTGCCCCCACCGAGCGTGACCCCGCCAGCCCCAAGCGCAACCCCTCCTCCGCCGCCACCATCACCAACCTTGCTGCCACCAACCAGCACCCAGCCGCTGCCGCCCACCCCAACCTTCGTCAAGGAGCAGCCTCCCAGCCCCCAGCCCACCCGTAAGGAGGGCGGTTGAGCAGCAGCATAGCGGCATTGTTCTTGCTCCACACAGTTGCTACCCCATACAAACAACAAGGAAGTAGTCTAGCTGAGGTTTGTGAACACTAATGACCAGGATATTTGTTGTTGATGACGACCCGGCAATCCGTAGCCTGCTTCAGGTCGCCCTGTCGAGTCACGGCTACGAGGTGATCACCGCCAATGATGGAGCCGAAGCTCTGCCGCTGATCCTGCGTAGCCAGCCCGACCTGGTGCTGACCGATGTTAGTATGCCGAAGATGGACGGCAACCAGCTTTGCAACGCCCTGCGGTTGGATGCGCGCACCGCCTTCACCCCAGTGATCTTCCTCAGTGGCAACAACTCTGTGGAAGATAAGGTCGCTAGCTTCGGCATTGGGGCTGACGACTATGTGACCAAACCAGTTTCTATGCAAGAGTTGTTTGCCCGCATCGGGGTACAGCTACGCAAGGTCGCCGAGCGGGGGATCATCAACTCGCTGACCCGCCTGCCCGGCGGTGGCCGCGTCGAGGACTTCCTCAAGATGATGCTCAACCGCGAGGGTGTGACTTTTGCCGTTCTCTATGTCGACCTGGACAACTTCAAGGCCTACAACGACTACTATGGCTTTGTGCGTGGCAACCAGGTAATCATCCTACTGGCCGATATCTTGCGCGAGATCATGAGTGACGAGGATGGCGAGTACAACTTCACCGGTCACATTGGTGGCGACGATTTTGTGTTGGTGACGACCTATGAGCGGGCCGAGGCGATTGGTCGCCAGGTCATCGCCGAGTTCGACAGCCGGGTGCGCGATCTCTACGACCCACCCGACCTGGAGCAGGGCTACATCGTCACCCGGTCGCGGCAGGGCAACCCCAAAGCCTTCAAAATCATCAGCGTCTCCATTGGCGTAGTCAACAACAAGTTCCGCCGGGTAACCAGTCTGTTGGATATTGGCGAGATCAGTGCGGAGGTCAAGCGGGCAGCCAAGCGCATCAAGGGCAGCTCCTTCTATGTAGACAAACGCAAGTTATGCCACTTGTCTACTGCACCCACTTTGTGCTATAATCCCCCCTGTTATGACAGAAAATCACATCCTGATCGTCAGCGATGACCTGGTAGCGGCGAAGATGGCTGGGCCGGGGGTGCGTAACTGGGAGCTTGCCCACGCCCTCGTGCGTGCCGGGCAACGCGTCACGCTCGCTTCCCCTGGCGCGCAGGTTGCGCCACCCACGTACGACCTCGGCGACCGCCTGACCCTGCTTGGTTATGAGCGAGATGGTGATAACGGCCCTCTACGCGCCGTCGCCAGTAGCGCAGACCTGATCTTCGCGCATGGCTTCACCCTCCACTTCCTTCCCTTCCTGCGTGAGGCGGGCAAGCCACTGGCGGTGGATGTCTACAACCCCTTCACCCTGGAAGACCTGCCGCGCAAGGTGGCGGGCGGCTTGGATGCAGTGGTAGTAGACGACTTCCTCGAATATCAGCGCGTGCTGAACGCCCAGCTACGCGCGGGGGACTTCTTCCTCTGCGCCAGCGAGAAGCAGCGCGACTACTGGCTGGGGATGCTTACCGCCAACCAGCGGGTTAATCCCCACAACTATGCTGCCGATGAGACGCTGCGCCAGCTGATCGACGTGCTACCCTTCGGCATCAGCAGTGCGCCGCCGCAAGCCGTGGGCCATGCCCTTAAGGGTGTACACCCTGGCATTGCAGCGGACGATAAGGTGATTGTCTGGGCGGGTGGCATCTGGGACTGGTTCGACCCCGTCACCCTGGTACAGGCTATGCCGTTGGTGTTGCGCGACGAACCGCGCGCTCGTCTCTTTTTTATGGGGACACGCCACCCCAATGCAGTGGTGCCACCCTCGCGCAAGGTAGAGGAGGCCACCGCCAGCAGCCGCGCCCTGGGCCTGCTCGACAGCGCGATCTTCTTTAACGACTGGGTGGCCTACGACCAGCGCGCCGCCTATCTGCTCGATGCTGACCTCGGCACCAGCATCCACCTGGACCACCTGGAGACCCGCTTCAGCTTCCGCACCCGCCTGCTAGACTACATCTGGGCGGGGCTGCCGATGGTGATCAGCGGGGGCGACAGTATCAGTGAGTTCGTTGCCGCTGAGGGGCTGGGCCGGGTGCTACCGCTCAACGCCAACGCCGGGCAGGTGGCAGCGGCGATCCTGGCCGTGCTGCGAACGCCGCGAGCTGAGTTCGCGGGTCGCTTCGCCGCCGTGCAGCCGACAGTAACCTGGGATCGAGTGGCGGCCCCCCTACTCCGCTTTGCCGCCGCGCCCTACTTCGCTGCCGACCGCCTGGCTACGGGGCAGAGCCTCTACCCCTCCGACGCAGAGCGCGTCCGCACTGACCTTGAGCAGCAGCTTGAGCGCGTCGTTACTGCGAAGGACGAGTTTACCGCCCAGGTGGTCGCCGACAAGGATGAACTGATCGGTGGGCTGGAACTGGGGGTGGCCGAGCAGAAAGCATATACCGCCCAGGTGATCGCCGACAAGGATGAGCTGATCGATGGGCTGGAACTGGGGGTGGCTGAGCAGAAAGCATACACCGCCCAGGTAATTGCCGACAAGGATGAGCTGATCGGTGGGCTGGAACTGGGGGCAGCCGAGCAGAAGGCATATACCGCCCAGGTGATTGCTGATAAGGATGCTTATTTCGAGCGGATCGTCGGTGAACGCGATGCAGAGATCGCCCGCTTGCAGGCGGCAACCAGCGCGCAGGCTGAGGTGATGGCCCGCCAGGAGAACGAACTGCATGGCTACCGCAGCAGCCGCTTTGTGCAGGTGGCCCGTCTGCCGCGCCGTCTGGCTGACCGCCTGAAGCAGACGCAGGCGACGCGGCGGGCCGAGCGCGAACGCAACGCCCCGATTATAGTACCCGCCGAGGTCACGCTAGACAAGTATGTGGCCCACGCCAGTGAGCTAGGGAGCGGCATCGCCAACCTACAGGCCCCATTCGTCACGGTGGTGATCGTCAACTACAGCGGGCTACCCTTCCTCGACCAGTGCCTCAGCGCACTGGCGAATGATGTGCTGGACTACCCGGCGGAGAGCTATGAGGTGGTGTTGGTAGACAACGCCAGCCGCGATGGTTCGGTGGCCTACGTGCGTGAAAGCTACCCCTGGGTGCGGGTGGTCGCCAACGAGCGCAACCTGGCCTTTGCGGCGGGCAACAACGAGATCATGCAGGCGGCACCGGGCGAGTTCGTGGTGCTGCTCAACAACGACACGCGGGTAGAGCGCGGCTGGCTACGCGAGTTGCTGGCGGCAGCAGCCCGGCACCCCCAGGCGGCAGCCCTGACCAGCAAGCTGCTGTTCTACTATCGCCGCCTGCCGCTGACCCTCGAAGCGAGTAGCTTCAACCCCGCTGCCCTCGGCCAATCGGGGGATGGCCGCGACCTGGGGGTAATGGTGCTAGGCATTGAGTACGGTGCAGGGGTGCAGCCGCCCTTCAGTGGGGTGGAGTACGGCGGGGGCTACTATCCCCTGGAGGGTGAGGGTGCGGCGGCCTACCGCTGGACGGCTGGGGCTGCAACCGCTTACGTCCCCTTCATCGACGGGGGGCAACCGCTGCCGCTGACGGTGCGCCTCAATCTCAGCCGCCCGCCCTGGGCTGGCCCCCTACACCTGCGCTTGCGCGTTGGCGACACCGTGTTGGCGGACTTTGTCGCTCCTGAAGATGGCACGATCCAGCTCAGCGTGCCACCTGCTCTGCTCGCCAGCGTGCCAGAGGCGATCCAGAACGCGGGTAGCCTCCTGCTCAAGGACGGCAGCGGGCGGGATCGCGGAGCAGTAGTGGTCGGCAACGCCCAGAGCTATGAGGCGGACGCGGGCCAGTACGAGCGGGAGGAGGAGGTGTTCGCCTTCTGCGGGGCGGGGGTGCTGCTCCGCACAGCTGCCCTGAAGGAAGTTGGCTATTTCGACGATCGCTTCTTCATGTACTATGAGGACACCGACCTCTCCTGGCGGCTACGGCTAGCGGGCTGGCAGGTGTGGTACGTGCCAAAGGCGGTAGTGCGCCATATCCACGCCGGTAGCAGCAAGGAGTGGTCGCCCTTCTTCACCTACCATGTGCTACGTAATCGCCTGTTCATGCTAGCAAAGCTGGCTCCTGCCCCCCTAGCCCGAAGGGAATGGCGGGCCTTCCTGCGCCACAGCCTGCGAGCCTACTGGCAAGCCTACCCCGGCGGCCAGCGCACATACCGCCAACAGGCTGATTTGCAGGGTCGGGTTGTGCGCTCGCTGCTAGCCAGCCTGCCACACTTGTTGGCCGAAAGGCGACGGATCAAGCGGGCGGCGAAGGTTAGTGACCGCCAAATCGGGGCCCGGACGACGAAGGGGCAGGGATGAAGGTAGGCATCTACAACCGTTGGCTGCACACGATGGGCGGCGGCGAGCGGCACATGGGGGCGATAGCCGAAGCCCTGGCCGCCGATCCTGCCAACAGCGTTGAACTGTTGACTGACCGGCTGGTTGACCTGACCACCCTCGGCGACCGCCTCAACCTCGACCTCAGCCGCGTCAGTCTGCGCCTGCTGCCAGCCAGCCCCGTGCGCCACAACTACACAGTGCAGATGAACGCGAGCTTCGATTATGACCTGTTTATCAACGCCTCACACCTAGACCTGTTCCCCGCCTTTGGCCGCAAGAACGTAGCTCTCGTCTACTTCCCCGCGCAACTGCCCCAGGTTGCCAGCCAGCACTCTGTGCTGCGGCGGGCGGTGGGGCCAACGGCGGCGGTGGGCCTGTTTGCGGGCTTTCATGGCGTGGAGCGACGGGCGGACGGCGGGCTGATCAACTGGACACAGGAGCGCGCCGCTATCCTGCTGCCGACTGGCCCCCGCGACCGCGCCGAGGGACTGCTAGTGCAGTTGGTTGGTACGGCACCGCGACCGGGTGGCGAACAGACTGTTGTGCGTTTCAGCCTGAACGGGCAGCCGCTGGAAACGGAGTGGCGCGTGCCAGCCGACAACTTCAGCGTGCATACGATCCCC
>JBBROH010000236.1:0-5293 GCA_038229595.1 Chloroflexia bacterium
GTAGCAGGTCGCCACCAGCTTCCTGCAAGGCGCGGCAGAGCGGCCCCCGATGCGCCTCAGCGTCGGCCAGGTCACTCTCAGCCGGTAGCACGACGCGGGCGACATCCCCAGCCAGCGGCGCGAGGAAGGCGTTGCGGAAGACAGCATAAGCGGCTAGCTGATCCTGCTTGAGCCGATCCAGCACGGTCAGCCACAGAGCAAGCGTCGGCTGGTCTACGCCGTAGCGGGCCAGCAGTCTGCGGACAGCATCCGGGTTGGGCTGCTCTTGCGGGGTAGAGATCGGCAAGGCGGCCACCTCCGGCGGAGCGGCGGCCAGTGGGGGGCTGTAGCCAAAGCGGTCAGCGGGGCTGGGTGGCGCATCCCCGGCCTTGAGCCTGCTCAGGACAAAGCCCGCCGGGTTCTTGAGGCCGCTGGTCTCGCGGGCATAGCGTGTCCAGCCCAGTATCTGCGCCTGGGGATGCTGCCCAGCTAGCGTTTCGGCGGCTGCCCGGCGAATGCCCAGTCGACAAAGGGCGTTGATCGCCTCAGCAGCCTCACCGTAGCTGGCTGCCGCTGCGATTTGTAGCCTGGTGGCCTCCGGCACCTGCAAAGCACCCTCAGCCGGATCAGCACCACCAATGTTGGTTGTTGGTTGTTCAGGGTCTTTGTTAGACTCTCTTGTTATAACTTGGCTGTCAAGGGTGACACCCCTCGGCTGTTCAGGGGTAGCGTGGGTGACACCCCTCGGCTGGTCAGGGGTGTCATCCTTGACACCTCTCACTGCCGCTACCGGCGCAGGGGTGTCACCCACGCCACCCCTCAAGCGGCGCGGTGGAGTGGAGTGGCTAGCGTCGGCCAGCGGCAGGTTGGTGGTAAGCAACTGGTCGGCTGCTCCTTCAGGGGTGGCGGCAACGGCGACCAGCATCTCGCCGAGTAGGACGAAGGTGTTGGCCCCATGCGGGTTGGCTCTGGCAGCAACGATGCCAAGCTGCTCGAACTCATGCAGGTAGCGGCGGGCGGTTGACTCGCTGACCTTGACCTGCTGACCGAGGTAGGCGCAGGAGGTGCGGCACAGGTTGGGGGTGTGCTGGCGCGAAGCAAGGAAGGTGAGGGCGGTGTAGAGGGCAACGGCGGTAGCGCAGCGGCTAGCGTCATAGTGCTGCGCGATGCGCTCGATGACGTTCATCGCCTGCCAGCAGAACGGCTGGGCGCGGATGTTGCGCTCGACAGTAAGGGATTTGAGGGCTGTGATATGTAGGTAAGTACCGTCTACGGGCGACTGGTCGCCCGCAGGCATGACCTGGGCATGGGTAGGCATCAGAAAATGGCCTTTCTGCGCTAGATTTAGCCTAATTTTAGGCAAACCCTATCCAAACCCCTTGCATTGGCGCGTCCAGGTGTGCTATAATGCCCCTGTAAAAGAGCATAAACCCTCTGAACGTCTCCGCAAGGAGCGTCTCGATATTGAGGACGGATCACCCACTGCTGCTGCCAGGCTAACAAGTGGGTTTTTCGTTTGTCCGCTGATTGCCTCAGCGGGAAGGTCGGAGGCTCACGTAGGTGAGCGTTAGTTGATTAGCTGCTTTCTCTCTCCTTTGCTGCTTCAGTCGCTATCCGCTCCAGACCACTGGGCCGGTAGTTCCGGCCTTGACCATCCCACTTGATCCAGTAGATAAGCGGCACCTCATCCTTACGCCCTGTACGGTAGTAGAAATAGGCTGGTTCAAACCTCATCCGTCTATGGGTGCTGGGCATCTCTGCTATCTGAGTGCCTCGCTCTGGCACAGCAGCCAGCCTTCTAAGGGCATCAAACAACCAGCTCTCGAACTTCCGCAGTCCTTCATCATCACCGCGGTCTTGGTAAAAAGTGCGGTTGGCTTGCAGATTCTCTGCCACCCTCATAGAGATGTAGTAGCCTGGCACTACGCGGCCCGCCGCTGCTCACCGACCTGTTGCCTCACGGCATCAGCCTCGGCAAAGTAGGCACGAAGCCCTTCTTCATCGAGATGCGGCCCGGCCTCTGCTTCGTCGGAGAGAGCCAGCAGGTCATATGCTTCCGCCTTTTGAAGGGCGGTTCGCAAAGCACCAATCTCTACGATAGCAGCGACTGGTCTACCTGCCTTGTCCTCCAGCACAGCAGGGTTGTCGCTTACTCCGTCTACCAGCTCATACAGCTTGGTGCGAGCTTCGGTCAACCTTAGCCGCTTACCAGCCATGAGTTCGGTGATCTGTTCGCTGTTCATCCTGTTTGCTCCCTAGTCTACAGTTTGCAGTACGTATCTACGTGCCAATATCATACCGCACTTCGAGCCAAGAGTCAAGGAGGTTATCCACGCCTTGTCGACAGGAGCCTTGTAGCCACGCCACGCCAGCATTTGGATACTACTAGCTGAGTAACTCCTATCTAATTGTATGCTGATTCGGGGCTAAGAGTCAATAGCTTTTCCACCGATCCAGTCAAATTGACATAAGCCGATTATCTATGCCCTGACACAACTGTAATGGTTTGTCTTCTTTAGGCTAAACTGCTTTGCAGCTAAGTGCAGCGAATGCGGCAGAGTGAGGAAAACAGATAAAGTTCTTCGCCGCGAAAAACCTCCGAACAAAGGGTAGTGGAGTGTTCCTTGAGAGTGCCAGCAACCAGCTCACCTGCGCCTTCCTCGTCGCCACCCTGAGTCGGCTGATCAACTGGCTTCTGGCAACCCTTCCGCCGTCGGCTGGACGTGCAGATGAAAACCATCAAGTACAGCCCTTTGCACAAAGTCCAAACCCTGGTTGCCAGTCTGCTCGTCGGATGTCAGTACAATAAAGACACCAACATCCGCCTGGTGCCGGACACGGTGGCCGCCCAGCTTGGACTTGAACGTCTTCCCAACCAGAGCCAGACCAACATCCTGTTGCAGCGGCTCGAAGATGACAACCTTACCCAACTTCAGGCGGTGCATCAGCCGCAATTGCCCTACTATGCACATTGTCCCAGCCTCGGCAGTTGGCACGGCTATCTGGTGGTTGATGTTGAGATGAGAGCGTGGTAGACATAATAAGGAGAGAATGCAAACGATCTTTTTCGCAGCGAAAAAAGCGGTCTACCCTATTGGCAGAAGCTGTAGATGCTGCCAGTTTCTAGCGATGCCGACCTCTACCTTGCTGGAACGGCTAAACTCTGCTAAAATCCGGGTATCCTACACCACCGAAGTTAGCAATGCCCCTCTCGATCCCCGCCTTCGTTGCCAAATGGCAAGCCTCGACCCGCACTGAACGCAGTGCCGCACAGGAACACTACCTCGACCTCTGCGAAGCCCTCGGTCAATCCAGGCCCGGCGATGTTGACCCGCATGGCGAGTTCTACACTTTCGAGCGGGGGGCGGCCAAGACTGGTGGCGGGGACGGCTTCGCCGACGTGTGGTGGAGGGACAGGTTCGCCATCGAGTACAAACGCAAAAAGAAGAACCTCGGCGAAGCCTACAACCAACTCTTTCAGTACCGCGAAGACCTGGGCAACCCTCCGCTCCTGACTGTCACCGACGACGACCACTGGGAAGTCCACACTAACTTTACCGGCACCCAAAAGACCGTCTACTGTTTCAGCCTCGCGGACTTGCTGAAGTATGACCCCCTGCCCAGTAGCAGCTTCAGCGCGTTGTACATACTGCGGGCGATGTTCGACGACTCTGACTGCCTGCGACCGCAGCGCACAACGGCGCACGTGACTGAAGCAGCGGCGGCGGAGTTCGCCAAGTTGGCGAAGAACCTGCAAGCGTTCGGCACCCCGCCGGAAGCCGCCGCCCGCTTCCTGATGCGCCTCCTATTCTGCCTGTTCGCCGAAGACATCGGCCTCTTGCCCGGCGGTCTGTTCAGCAGACTAATCGAGGCGACACGCACCCGGCCCACAATCTTTGCCGAGCTGCTGAAGCTCTTGTTCGCAGCAATGGCCGATGGTGGCAGCTTTGGGGCAGACGACATCGCGCACTTCGATGGTGGCTTGTTCAACGTGGCTGACCTGGGTGTGCCGCTGCTGACGGCTGGCGACCTCGACACCCTCTCGCGGGCAGCCGCGTTGGACTGGGCCTCTATCGAACCGGCCATCTTTGGCACGCTGTTCGAGCGGTCGCTTGACCCTGGTAAGCGGTCGCAACTGGGCGCGCACTACACCAGTCGGGACGACATCGGGCTTGTTGTCGAGCCGGTGCTGATGCAGCCGCTACGTCACCGTTGGGCGGCGGTGCAGGCCGAAGCGGCAGCTATCATCTCGCGCCGCGAGGCGGCCAGCACTGCATCTGCCCGCAAGAAGGCACAGGATGAACTAGCTGCGCTACTCGTCGGCTTCCAGGACGAGATCGCCCGCACCCGTGTCCTTGACCCCGCCTGCGGATCGGGTAACTTCCTCTACGTCGCGCTCAAGCGGCTGCTGGATTTGGAGAAAGAGGTCAGCGTATTTGCAGCGACCAGTGGCCTCTCTGCGCTGCTGCCCCAGGTCGGCCCGCATCAGATGTACGGCATCGAGGTCAGCACCTACGCCCATGAGCTAGCCAGCATCGCCGTCTGGATTGGCTACTTGCAGTGGCTGCGTGACAATGGCTACCTCATCACTGACCGCCCGATCCTGAAGCCTCTCACCAACATCCAGCAGATGGATGCGATCCTCGGCTACAACGAGGCGGGGATGCCGGTTGAACCGGCGTGGCCGGAAGTGGAGGCCATCATCGGCAATCCGCCCTTCCTCGGTGGTAAGCGGCTGCGGACTGAACTGGGGGATAGCTATGTCAACGGCCTCTTTGCTCGCTATGCGGGCCGGGTGCCGCGTGAGGCCGACCTGGTGACTTACTGGTTTGAGCGGGCGCGGCAACACCTTGCCGACGGCTTTGTGCAGCGAGTTGGGCTGATCGCCACTCAGGGCATCCGGGGCGGAGCCAACCGCAAGGTGCTGGAGCGCATCAAGTCAAATGGCGACATCTTCTTTGCCTATGCCGACCGCAACTGGGTGCTGGCTGGGGCGAATGTTCACGTCTCAATTGTTGGCTTCGATACAGGCAAAGAGGTGAATCGGCAACTTGATGGTCAGCCAGTTGTCACAACCAACGCAGACCTGACCGCCAGCATTGACTTGACCAAAGCGGCCATCCTAGCTGAGAACAAAGGCATCGCCTTTATGTGGGTGACAAAAGCTGGCCCTCATAGGCATCAAGCTAAGGTTTACTCAGTGCGTTTACTCTTGCGAACCTGACAAAAGCAAGCTCTTTTGGCATAATGGTTGTCTCACCAACCTTGCTTAGGAGCTTGCTTTTGTCTACTATAACCCAGCTTGCCCACGCTA
>JBBROH010000237.1:0-5283 GCA_038229595.1 Chloroflexia bacterium
GGGGGTGGGGTGGCGTGGGGCCTGCCGGGTGATCGGGTTTGTGTTGGTTGGGTGTTTTTGGGGGGGTGGGGGGGTGGGGGGGTGCCCCTGGCGGTTGCCAGCAACAGCGGAGTGCTGCTCGCTGCGGGCGAGTCGGTGGGGGCAGCAGTTAGCAGCAGGGGGGTGCTGGTCGGTAGGGCGAAGGTGATCGTTGGTAGGCTACCCGCATCCTGGGGGGCTAGGGTGGCAAGCTCTGGCCCCGGCGGTGCCTGGTCGGAGAGCGTCTCCAACGGGCGGGGCGTGGCGGTGGCGACAGGGGGTGGCAGGGAGCGGTTGCTGCCCGTGAGGATCAGCAATAGCACGGCTACAATAGCAATCAGCAGCACGCCTGCGATAGCCGCATACACACCAACTGGCACCCCAGGCTGGGGCAGGGCCGGTGGCAACACTTGCGGATCGTCCTGGTAGATGGGGTCGTCGAAGTCGCTGCGCGGGCGTGGCTGGCGCACTGACGGACGCTCGTTGGGGGGGCGGCCAGGTTGGGGGCGCGGCTGGCGCGGTGGTCGGTTCTGCATAGAGCGATTATACCATACCTACAGAAGTAGCATCGCGTCGCCAAAACTGTAGAATTGGTAGCCCAGCCGCACTGCTTCCTCGTAGGCGGCCATGATCCGCTCGCGGCCCGCGAAGGCAGCGATCATCAGCAGCAAAGTGCTGCGGGGCAGGTGGAAGTTGGTGATGATCGCGTCGGTCAGCCGATACTGGAAGCCAGGGTAGATGAACAGCCGCGTAGAGCCACTGGCGGCTTGCAACTCGCGCTCGGCAGTGCTGCTATCTATGGAAGCTGCTGCTGCGGCCTGGGCCAAAGCCGCACTCTCCAACACGCGCACGGTGGTGGTGCCAACGGCAACTACGCGGCCAGCCCGCGCCCGCGCCTGGTTGATCGCAGCGGCGGCGGCCTCGCTCACCTCGTACCACTCGGAGTGCATTGGATGTTCTTCTACGTTCTCCTCAGTGACGGGGCGGAAGGTGTCGAGGCCGACGTGCAGGGTCACACCGCTGAAGCCCACCCCCTGCGCCTGCAATGCTTCTAGCAGGCGCGGGGTGAAGTGCAGCCCAGCGGTTGGCGCGGCAGCGGAGCCGGGTTCGCGGGCGTAGACCGTCTGATAGCGTTGGCGGTCTTGCAGCGGGGCGTGGATGTAGGGCGGCAGCGGCATCATGCCAAGCTCGTCCAGCAGCGGTTCGATCTCGCGGTCAAAGCGCAGCAGGCGTGCGCCGCTGCCGTCCTCCACGCGGCTAACGACCTCGGCGTAGGCGTGTGCGCCCAGCAAAGGGGGCCGCACGCGCTGGCGAAAGTCGCTGTCGCTCGGCTGGCGGACGTGCGAACCGGCAAAGAGCAGGCGTACCCCTGGGTTGAGCGACCGCCCAGGCCGCACCAGAGCTTCCCAAGTCACACTGTCACGCTTCTTCAGCAGCAGCACCTCCACCGCACCACCACTGTCCGCCTTCTTACCGTAAAGACGCACTGGCAATACCTTGCTATCGTTCGCCACCAGCAGGTCGCCAGGGTGCAGGTAGTCGCCCAGGTCGCGGAAGTGCCGATGCTCAAGCGCGCCCGTGTCACGGTGCAGCACCAGCAGGCGGCTGCTATCACGCGGCTCGGCGGGGGTCTGGGCGATTAGTGCTTCGGGTAGGTTGTAGTCGTAGTCGGAGATTTTCACAGGGTGACTGTTCCTATCGGGTAACCGGCGGCTGCCGCGGCCAGATCGGGGTCTATAACAACTCCAGCTTGCCCTGCTGCACGGCTTCGGCCTCGTCATCGGCAGCTTGCAGCCGCTCTAGCTCCCGCTGGCGGCTGGCGGGGAAGGGGATGCCCAGGTGTTCGTAGGCGCGGCGGGTAGCAACCCGACCACGAGGGGTGCGGGTCAAGAAGCCCAGTTGCAGCAAGTACGGCTCGTACACATCCATGATCGTATCGGTCTCCTCGCTGGTGCTGGCCGCTATCGTCTCGATGCCCACTGGGCCGCCATTGAACTTGTCAATGATCGCCTCAATGATGCGACGGTCGATCTCGTCCAGGCCCAGGCGGTCTACGCCCAGCATATTGAGCGCGGCGGTCGCGGCCTGCTCGGTGATCACCCCGCCAGCCCGCACCTGGGCATAGTCGCGCACCCGCTTGAGCAGGCGATTGGCGATACGTGGGGTACCCCGGCTGCGCCTTGCGATCTCTGCCGTGCCGCCAACCTCTATCGGCACCCGTAGGAAGCGAGCCGACTGAGTGATGATCTTCTCCATCGTCGGCACGTCGTAGAAGTCCAGGTGGTAGGTAACACCGAAGCGGGCGCGGAGCGGGCTAGTCAGCAGGGCCAGGCGAGTGGTAGCCCCAATAATTGTAAAGCGCGGGAGGTTGAGGCGCAGGCTGCGTGCGCTCGGCCCCTTGCCGATGATGATGTCCAGGGCGTAGTCTTCCATCGCCGGGTACATCACCTCCTCGACCATGTGATTGAGGCGATGGATTTCGTCAATGAACAGGATGTCGTCCTTCTGCAAGTTGGTCAGGATGCTAGCCAGGTCGCCCGGTCGCTCGATAGCTGGGCCAGCAGTCGGCTTGATGCCCACGCCCATCTCGGTGGCGATGATGTTCGCCAGCGTCGTCTTGCCTAGCCCTGGCGGGCCATAAAGCAGCACGTGATCCAAAGCCTCCTCGCGTTGCTTAGAGGCTTCAATGAAGATACGCAGGCTCTCCTTGATCTTCTCCTGACCAAGATACTCCTCCAGCCGCTTCGGGCGCAGGCTCGACTCGACTAGATCATCCTCCTGCTGGTTCTGCCCACTAACTACTCGCTCCATCGCCATATCGTCTCACCTTTGACTAGAACTTCTTTTCTATCAGCTACCATTATACCATAAGCGGCGGCAGCCTTGCCCGCCGCGAACTGCCTAACAAACAACTTAACACAGCTTAACGTTTGGCCGGGGCAGTCGGTTAAGATAGTCTCAGCTTAACCAACCACCACCCCAAAGGAGAACTGTAATGAACAAGTCGCGCTTCACCCTCGCCCTCCTCCTGCTGACCTTGCTGTGCGCCAGCCTCAACCTGCGTCCCGCCTACGCCGCTAACAAGCAGCCCGCCGAGCAGCCAATCAGCCCCAATGCCGTCGTCGAACGTGCGTTGCTGCCGATTGCCGTCTACTCGCACTCCGTCGTTGCCGACGGCACCTACGTCTACTCCGTCGGCGGTATCATTGATGGTCTCACCAAAAGCGACGCGCTACAACGCTACAACCCGACCAGCAACACCTGGCAGCAGATGACACCCATGCCGCTGCCAGTGTACGCCACCTCCGCTTGTGCCATGCAGGGCAAGATTTATGTAGCTGGTGGAGTCCACGATTATCCAAATGGGCGCGACCTTCAACGCACTATCTACATCTACAGCATTGCCGCTAACAACTGGACAACCAGCACCCTTTATATAGGGGGTGGCTTTGCGTCGTCGGCGGCAGTCTGCCACGCAGCTAGCAACACGATCTACGTAATTGGTGGTAGCACCTTCAGTGTCGCCTTGAACACAGTGCGCCGCTACGACGTAGCCAATAACGTCTGGCTGAGTGATGCGCCCCGCTTGCCACAACCACGTTCCTACGGTGCAGCGGGTCTGATTAGTGGCGACCGCATTATCTTCAGCAACGGTTGTAATAGTTGCTATAGTGGGTTGAACACAACCTGGACATACACAATTGGCAGCAATGCCTGGGTGCAGGTGAGGGGCAGCAACTACAGCAGCTATGGGATGGCTGGGCGGGTTGGCCCTGATGGTTACTTCTACCTGGCGGGAGGTACCGTCCCTATCAACGGTAATGAGGGTGCGTCCGACCACATCGAACGCTACGACCCCGCCACCGACCGCTGGGAGACAATGAATGATCGCCTCGTCTACGCTGCCGACTTCACCGCTGGAGCCTGGAATGCTGGCAAGTTCTATGTAGTCAGTGGTAATTATCCGCGTGGCCGTAATCAGGAGTACACCATCGGTGCGGTTGCAACCGTCACCCCTGGCCCAACTCAAACCAGCATCCCCTCTGCGACCGTGACCGGCACCCGCAGTGCCACCCCGATTGTCACCCCTTCCAGCACCCCCGGGCCAGCTACCAATACCCCCCCGCCAACCGCCACCACTGTGCCACCGACTGCCACTAGCATACCACCTACCAGCACACCAGTGCCATCAACCCAAACCCCCGGCGGCGCAACCGCTACCCCGGCCCCACCGACCGCTACCAACGTCCCGCCGACCGCTACCAGCGTGCCGCCAACCAGCACGCCCGAACCGACGCAGACCCCCGGCGGCCCGACTGCCACCGCACAGCCCTCACCAACTACCTGCAACATCAGCTTCAGCGACGTGCTAACCAGCAACATCTTCTATGGTGACATCCAGTTCCTCGCCTGCCGCAGCATCGTCAACGGCGCGAACGGCCTGTTCCGCCCCAACGACAGCACCAAGCGCGGTGAGTTCGCCAAGATTGCTACGCTCGGTTTCGCTATCCCCGCTTTCACCCCGACCACTCCGACCTTCAGCGACGTAGCCCCCGGTAGCATCTTCTATGGCTTCATCGAAGCTGCCGCCCATGCTGGCGTAGTCAACGGCCTCTCGGCTAGCCAGTGCGCTGGCCTCGGCAGCCCTGGCACCTGCTACGGCCCCAACGTGCTGATCAGCCGCGCCCAAGTTGCGTTGATTGTGCAGCGGGCTAAGGGCTACACCGTCACCACCGTGACTGGGCCGACCTTCAGCGATGTGCCGACCACCAACTTCGCCTTCACTGCCATCGAGACGCTGGCGCGCAAGGGTATCATTAACGGAGCGGCCTGCGTCGCCCCCCAGGTCGGCCAGTGCTTCCGCCCGAACGACAACATCCGCCGTGGCGAACTGAGCAAGGTCGTGCGCCGCGCTATCGAAGCCACCGCCCCCTGAGCGCAGCCAGCCAGCAGCGCAGCCCCAGATCGGCAGCGATCTGGGGCTGCGCTTTGCCCACCGCAGAGGGGCAGATTTATCCTTTGCTTAAAAGCCGATTAGAATCAAACCACTTCGCCTCTTGCCCTAGAGCGGCTAGTCCTGTATAATGGGTAACGTACCAGGCAGTGGTGTTGAAGAATAAGGCCCTTGAGTGAAGTGGGTTCCTGCCGCCAGGTGCAGCGTACAACCGCGTTCCCCCCTTTGGAGCAGAAGGGTAGGGTGTCGGCTATTACCCCGTTTAGTGATCCTCGTTTCACAAGAGAGAGGTACAGATGTTCAGAATCAAC
>JBBROH010000238.1:0-5278 GCA_038229595.1 Chloroflexia bacterium
GACGATTGACGGCGTGCTGCACCCACTCTCGCCCCTGTTCATGGTGCTGGCGACCCAGAACCCGGTTGAGTTCGAGGGTACCTACCCACTGCCAGAGGCGCAGCTAGACCGCTTCTTGTTCAAGATCACGGTAGATTACCCTTCCCGCGACGCGGCGATCCAGGTGCTACGCAACTACAACGCGGGCTTCGATGCGCGGCGGTTGGAGGACTTCGGCCTGCGCCCCCTGGTCAACGAGCAGGTGGTGCAGCAAGCGCGGGCCGAGATCGCCACCGTGCAAGTGGACGACGCGATCCTGGGCTACATCAACGCGATTGCCGAGGAGAGCCGCCGCAGTCCCGACCTCGTGCTGGGCGGCAGCCCGCGCGCCTCTATCGCCCTGCTGCTAGCCAGCAAGACGTGGGCGGCAATGCAGGGGCGCGCCTACGTGGTGCCAGACGACGTGAAGTTCCTGGTGCGCCCGGTCTACCGCCACCGCGTCATCCTCAAGCCCGAAGCCGAGATTGAGGGGCTGACCGCTGACAGCGCGATCCAGCGCATCCTGGGGCGGCTGGAAGTGCCACGCTGATGCCGCTGCTGACCCGCCGCGCCCTCATCCTGCTGCTTGCTGGGGTGCCGCTGCTGCTCCTCAGCCAGTTTGCGCCCGCTGCCATCTTCTTCGCCTTTGCCTACATCGGGCTGGTGCTGGCCGCGCTCCTTGCCGATTACCTGCGCGCCCCCAGCAGAGCCGCCTTTACCATTGAGCGAGCCAACGACCCCAAGCTCTCGCTGGGGGCCGATAACCTGATCGCCCTGACCCTCCGCTACCGCCCACGCAACCCCGCCGACCTTGCGCCGGTCGCCTACCAGCTATGCGACGAGCCACCCTTCCAGTTTGCTCAGCATGGTGGCGCAGGCCTGGAGGGTGAGGTTAGCCGCCGCCAGCCAGCCAGCGCGAGCTACTATCTGCACCCTTACAGGCGCGGTGACTACCATTTTGGCGATCTCAACCTACGCTGGCGTACCCCCTTCGGCCTGCTAGAGCGGCAAGCCACCTACGCCGCCGCCGCCCCAGTCAAGGTCTACCCCAACCTGCTTGAGGTGCGGAAGTACGAAATGCTGGCCCGCAAGGATCAACTCTATGAAGTCGGCCTCAAGAACGTGCGCCAACTGGGGGTGGGCAGCGAGTTTGAGCGGCTGCGCGAGTACAACAACAGCGACGACTATCGCCGCATCTACTGGCCCGCTACCGCCCGCGCCCGCCGCCCAATCAGTATGGACTACCAGGTGGAGCGCAGCCAGACGATCTTCATCGCCCTCGACGCGGGCCGCCTGATGACCTCGCCGACCGCCAAGCTGACCAAGCTCGATTACGCGGTCAACGCCAGCCTGCTGCTGGCCTACATCGCCAGCACAAAGGGTGATCGGGTAGGATTGCTAGGCTTCTCCGACCAGGTGATCAGCTACATCGCGGCGGGGCGCGGGCGCAAGCACTTCCTTACCATCCTTGACAGCCTCTACAACCTGCAAGCCCAGCCGACTGAAGCCGACTACGCAGCGGCACTCGGCTACTTCGCCCTCAAGAACCGCCGCCGCGCCCTCGTTGTCCTCTTTACCGACCTGATCGACAAGGATGCCTCGACCGTCCTCGTCAACTACGTCAGCCGCCTGGCCCCACGCCACTTGCCGCTGACAGTGACGATGAGCAACGGGCCGGTTGTAGCGGCAGCAACCACCCCACCGCGCAGTAGTGCAGCCGTCTACGAGCAGGTAGCTGCCCAAAAGCTGCTTCAGGAGCGGCGCGAGGTACTAGAAGTGCTGAACCAACGTGGCGTGCTGACCCTCGACGTGCCAGCCGACAGGCTGAACGTCTCGCTGATCAACAAGTATCTAGAACTGAAAGCGAGGAATGTGCTATGAGGAACCTGAGCCGCCGCTCCCGCGCTACCCTGCTGCTGCTTGCTGCCCTCGGCGTGGTTGCGGCTGCCGCCTTCGCCTGGGTAATAGCTAATGCGTTCATCAACGTGGTGATGCCAGAGACGCAGCCGAGCAGAGCAGCGGCGGAGTACACCGCCAGAGTAACGATTGCCGCTGGTGCCGTGGTGAGCGAGGAGATGATCGCGCAGGTAACGGTGGATGAGACCGTCCTGCGCGTCGGTCAGCCGGGCCGCGACGACATCGTACATACGGCCAGCGAAGTGGTCGGCAAGCAGGCAATGCGGCGGATCGTAGCGGGTGAACGCCTCTATCGTGCCGACTTCGCCCCCTTACCTGCCGAAGATACCGATCAGCAGGGCGGCACCGAAGATCGCCAGCATCAGGGTGGCAGCGAAGCCAGTAAACCAGCCGATCCGCGCTTTGTAGCTGTAGATTTGCTCGGCTCCCGCCTTCAGGCGCGCCTGCCGTTCGCTGCGGTAGCTATCCAACCCCATCCGCCAACTGAAGGCAGTAACCAGGCCGAAGATCGCCACGCTGATCCCCGTCGCCACGAACGCCCGTGAGCCAAAGCCACTGTTCCACCGCCCTTGCAGACCCAGGATCACAGTGGTGACAAAGAGAGAGACCACCACCCAGAAGCTGCCGGTGCGGATCGCTAGCCACCGCTCCTTATCCTCATTGCCGTCGCGTGGCATCATCGGCTGACCCTTTCTGTGGGCTGCGCGAGGGGAGCGAACACGAAGGGGCGCAGGCTGGGGCCGTCGTTTACATCGCTCCCGGTATAAAGTGGCAGGCTGAAGCTGAAGGTGCTGCCCACCCCTGGTTCGCTCTCTACCCAGATGCGCCCACCGTGCTTCTCGATGATCTGGCGCGCAGTAGGTAGGCCGAGGCCGAGACCGCCATACTTGCGCCGATAAGCATCCTCTACCTGACTAAAGCGATCCCAAATCCCCGCCAGATGCTCGCTGGCAATGCCCAAACCACTATCGCGCACGCTGACCACGACCTGGCCCGACTCTGCGGCCTGGGCAACCGTCAGCGCAACGTTGCCGCCGGGCTTGTTGAACTTGACCGCATTGAGCAGCAGGTTGAGCAAGGCAATGCGGATCATGATCGGGTCGATCAACACTCTGTACTTCGCGTGCGGGCTGTCGCCAGTGCAAGACTCGCTGCTGAGGCTGATGTTTGCTTTCTGAGCGCGGGGGCGCACCTCGTCCAACACCATCTGCATGAAGGGGCAGAGGGTAGTCGGCTCTGGACGGAACACCGCAGCGTCAGCTTGCAGATGGGCGAGGTTGAGCATCGCCTCAACGGTGGATAGCTGCTCCATACCGGCATTGCGGATCGTCCGCAGGAAGTGCTGCTGCCGCTCGTTCAACGATCCCAGGCTGCCATCTTCCAGCACCTCGACGTAGGAGAGCAGGACAGCCAGGGGGGAGCGCAGTTCGTGGCTGAGGCGAGCGAGGAAGTCGCTCTTGAGGTGGTCAAGCTGCTGCAAGCGTTTGTTCTGCTCTTGCAACTGGCCGTAGAGCCGCGCGTTCTTGATCGCCGTCGCCGCAAAGCCTGCGAAGATGGTCAGCAGCCGCTCATCCTCTGGGCTGAACTGATGGGTCTGGCTGCCGTAGACCACCAGCGCACCAATCGTCACCGCCTCAACCAGCAGTGGTACCGCCACCATCGCTCGATAGCCGCCAATCGCCGCCAGCTGGCGGGCCAGAGGATAGCGGTCGTCGCTGCTGACATCTGGGGTGCTGACCAGCTTGCCGCTGAGGATCGCGGCCCCGGCCACCGAGTCGTGGCCCGGCTTGTAGGCGGCGGCATTGATGCTGGTTACGTATTCGTCGGTCAGCCCCCGCCAACTGACGATGCGCCCCTCACCAGTCTGCTCGTCCATCAGGAAGACCGCCGCCTTCTCCAAAGCAAGGTTGACGTTGATCGCGTCAAGGATGGTGTTGAAGACCTGGGGCAGGTCAAGATCGCTGACTACAGCGGCGGCACTTTGCTGGATCGCCTCCATGCCCAGGACCCGCTGCTCCAGGTGCAGGCGTTCGCGCACGAAGTTTAGCGGGCCAGTCAGCTTGTCGGCAACAGGCAGCAGCAGGGTAGCATCTAGCTTGCTGAACTTGCGTGGCCCCCGCGAGTAGACTGAGAGCATGCCAAGCAACTCCCCTTGCGCGGTGGTCAGCCGCACCCCCACCCCAGAACGCAGCCCCTCGGCTAGCATCAGGTCGTGCTGCTCACCGGCCAGGGCCAGCATATCATCGCTGAAGACAAAGCGGCTACCCGGCTCCCCCGCTGGGAAGCGCAGTTTGCGCTGACTGATGTAGGCGGGTGAGAGGCGGTAGCCAGCCGCGATCTTGCTTGCGCCAGTGGCGAAGTCGTGCAGGTTGATGCTGGCTGCATCGGCCTTGAGCAGCAAAGCCGCCTGCGCTGCCGCTTCTTCCAGCACCTTCGCATCCAACGAAGTCGAACTGGCAAGCGTGAGTAGGCTATCGAGCAGGTGTTGATAGCGGTTGTTGTTGCGGTTCAGTTGCCAGCTAATGGCGGCCAGCCCTAGCCCCAGCACGAGCAGTGCGCCCAGTTGAACCAGCACCTCGGAGAGCAGGTACTTTGCATTGCTGCGCCAGAGAGCGACGAACCAGAGCAGGCCGCAGGCTGCCAACGAGGGGGGGATGGTATAGAGTGCGCCGCGCCAACCGTAGCGGTAGGCTCCTTCGATGATCACCAGGTAGAAGAACAGCACCCCGCTGCCGGGCAGGTAGAGGACACTGGCAACCAGGAAGGCTAGCGCGCTGAGGAAGTCGAGGACGAGCGAGTAGAGAGCCACCTGCTGCTGCTGTTGCGGGGTGAGCGGGCGGCGGTTGAGCCAGAAGAACAGGAGGCTGTCGGCAATCAGCCAGAGGCCGAACAACCAGATTTCTGTGTTCTTGAAGAAGGGCGTGACTGCGCTACCAAGCACCACTACACCCGCCAGGAAGCGGCTGCTGCTGATCGTGTTTTCACGTTGTCCAAAAATAATGCTATCGCCGATATTCATGCCCGCGCTCCTGACCAGGGTAGCACAACCTGTTGCCAGCTTTGCCACCATCTAAGTATAGCACGCAGGGGCTTGCGCTTCAACAAGGGGGTGGTAGCAGTTTGTTGGCCGAGCAGACCTGTAGGCTTGGTGGTAAGGAGTTGGTAAGTTACGCAGGCACAAGGGTGGCTGGCGGCCTAGCTGTTTTGGTACAGGGTTGGGCAAAACGCCAATTATTCGCCAGGCTTGCCCTTCGCCGAGGGCAGCGAGTGGGGCTGGGTTCGTAGGCGGTCGAGCATGGTGAATTGCTGCGCCCGCGCCATCTGGTAGACGCTCACTATGTCC
>JBBROH010000239.1:0-5247 GCA_038229595.1 Chloroflexia bacterium
GCCACCCTGCCCCTGGTCGCTGCCGGGAGCAAGATTGCCCTCGGTGAAGGCCAGGGCGTTCTGCAACACCGCGTTTGCCTCTGCCTGCGAGAAGCGCAAGATCAGATTACCCTGCTCGCGCTTGCCGCCGCCGTAATCCACCTGCATCAGGGCGATCAGGTCGCGCACCAGGGACGGGCCACTATCGCGCAGGGCTAGCTGCCCACAGGATGTAGCATTAGTGGCCGTGCAGATCAGCGGTGCTGTAGGCGGCTGGTAGGCAAAGAGCCGCCCGAAACCGCCTAGCCGCCCGTCCACACTGCTGACGGTAAGCGGCTGGTTTGCAGGGCTGGGCAACGGGGGGAGGCTGCTGCGGCTAAAGCCAAGCAGCAGGGCGACGACCACACAGGCGGCGAAGATCAGTTGAGCAGCATTGCGGCTGAGGAAGTTATCACGGTTCAAGCGGCTAGTCTCCTGCTTACTTAACGAGGTTGAACTGCTGGCCGTCCCACCGCCAGGCTTGCAGCTTACCTGCGTCGTCGCTGGTGGTGAGGGTATAGTGGCCGTCGGCGAAGGGGTCGGCAATCTCGATCTGGGTGGCCGAAGCAAGGTCGCCAGCCCCTGCGAACTTGAGGGCAGTCGCGTCGTTGTTCTGCCAGGCCCACAGCTTGAGGTGATGCTTGCCGTCAGCCTTCGTGTGCCAGCGCAGACCGAACACGGCCCGGCCATCAGCCAGCAGTTTCGCGCCCTGCACGCTGTAATCCAGCGGCTCGGCGATCCCCACCGCCCCGAACACCGCCCGCTGCGCTACCGTTAGCGGCAAGAACGGGCTAGCCGTGACCAACATAGGGGGGCTAGCGGTCGGCTCTGCCGTTGGCGTGTCGGTCGGGATCGCCGTGTAGTAGGGGGTGGGCGGCTGCGGGGTGGCAGTGCGGGTACTGGTAGCAGTGGCAGTGGCGGTCGTACCACTCAACTCTGCCGTGCTACTAACCTCGCTGGTGCGGCTGGCGGTGGCCGTGAGGGTGGCTGTGCGGCTGGCAGTCGCGCTGGCCGTGCGGCTGGCAGTCGCGCTGGCAGCCGTGGTGCCAGTTGGCGGGGCAGGCGTGTCGCTCGGCTGCGGCTCTGGGGTCAGCAGTTCGCGGGAGGCAGAGGGCCAGACCGGTAGCCAGCCGCTCAAGCCGCCACCCTCGGTCGGCGTGTAGTAGGCGATCACCTGCACCTGTAGCAGCCGCTCGTCGCCGCCTGGGTTGAGGAAGCTGCTGGTGTGGATTACCTCTGGTGCGCCATTACCGTCCAGGTCAGCGAAGCTGCTTGCTTCCAGCTTGCCGCTGGGCAGGTAGCTAACCAGGCGGGGGGGCAGCAGGTAGTTGAGCGGGTCGAACTCCAGGAGCGGGCGGAAGGCCGCCTCACTGTAGGCGGTGGGGCGGACAAGCAGGGGCGAAGTATTGAGGGTGGCTGCATCGCGGGCCTCCTGCTGCTGGTCGCGCACGTCGCAGCCGCCCAGCAGCAGGGCGAGGCTCAGGGCCAACCCCAACCGGCGGATCGTTCTTCTGGCTAGCAAGTTGCTCTCCTTGTGGGGGTTTGCTACTATTACAACTGGCAGGGGGAAATGGTTCGCTGGCAGCCCCACTATGATCACAAATGGACATAGGGATGGTTCGTTGGCAGCCCCGCTATTCTACCACAGGGCGGTTCTTGCTGGCAAGCTGGTTGGCTAGCGAGCGGGGAATTGCAGAGTAGCTGCTGCCAGAGCGGATCGCTAACTTGCAGCCGCCGCTTGTAGCGCAACCTGGCCGTTCATGGTCACACTGCTGTTCACCCCTGCCCACAACAGGGGTGAACAGCACAGGGGTGAAGTTAAGCTCCTGGGCTTGAGGGATGCGCTGGCTGGGCGTTAAACGACTGCTGGTTGCCAGCTAGTGGGCGGGGATGGGGCAGTAAGGTGCTGTTGGTCGGTGGCCTGCTCGGATACCTGCCCACGCAGCACCATTACTGGCACCAGGGCGTTGCTGACTACCCGTTCGGCTACGCTGCCGTGTACCAGCCGTTCCACCCCGGCGCGGGCGTGGGTGGCAATTACGATCAGGTCGCAACTCTCGCTGCGGGCAGCACTAAGTATCTCCGTTGCTGGGTCGCCGCCGCGCTCAGTAGTGTGGTAGGCGACGTGCGCTGGCAGGTGGCGGTGGGCCGCTTCCTCAAGGTAGTGGTGGGCAGCAATGTCGCGGTTGTCGGTCAGGTGCAAGGAAGCAGTCCCCTGAAGACCGCCCATCTCGCTAGTGAACGGCTCGCTGCTGGTTGCGCTTGCCACAACCTCAAGCAGCAGCAGCGAACTGCCGCGCTCGGCCATGGTCGCCGCAACTGGCAGGGCTTGCTCGGCCAACTGGCTGCCGTCCAGCGGCACGAGGATGTGACTGAAACTATAGGCACAGTCGGCATAGTTGGCAATCGGCGACTTGCTGCCGACGAGTAGCACCGGCTGGACACAGTTGTGTACTACTGTCGCTGCTACGCTGCCCAACAGCACGCGCTCGATGCCGCTGCGCCCGTGCGTACTCATCACTACCAGGTCGCAGTCGGCAGCAGCAGCGTTGATCGTCTCAGCCGGGCTACCGTACACCACTTTGCTCTCTACTGCTGCCACCCCGCAGGCGGTCAACTTTGCTGCCACCGCCCCTAGATAACTAGTCGCCTCAGCAAGTGCCGTACTGATCATCTGATCAGTAAAGACTGGGCTGACTGCCAACCCCCAGGGCTTGGCCGCAAGCTGGTCGCTAATATTGATCGCTTGCAGCAGAGTGACAGTAGCGTGGTGGGCGGTAGCGACCGCGATGGCTGCGCCGAGGGCGCGTTCGGCAAACGGGCTGCCGTCGAGTGGAACAAGGATGTGCTTGAACATAAGTTGCTTCCCTCCATCTATGAGCTAACTCCATACTAACCGCTGCCGGTTGCAGGGGCGGTAAAGGGAGGTGAACAAGCGGTGAACGGCGGTGAACAAGCAGTAACCGAAGCTGAACAGGCTACCCCGCCTACAGCCGATCAGCAGCGGCGTGCGCCAGGCACTAGCTAGCTGTGGCTATGCCAGCCGGGCGGGCGGCGGGCCGGTAGAGCAGCGTTGCTAGCGTTCGCTGGTAGGTTCAGCAGGCCGGTTGGTAGGCCTTTTCTAGAACAGGGCTGGGCTGTTTGACCAGCGGTAGGGTGAAGTAGAAGGTGCTACCCATACCCTCACCTGCGCTCTCCACCCACATTCGGCCACCATGCGCCTGGACGATGCCGCTGCTGATGTAGAGGCCGAGGCCGAGACCACTGGCGGTCTGCTTGCCTTGCTCTGTGCGGTAGAAACGCTCGAACAGGTGGGCCTGCTGCTCTGCTGGGATGCCGATGCCCTGATCCTGGACGCTGACCACCGCGAACCCGTCGGCGCGCGCAACCCGCACCGTGATCGTACCACCCTCCGGGCTGTACTTGGCTGCGTTGCCGAGCAGGTTGTTGATTACCTGTTCGATCAGCCGCCCCTCACCGAGAACCAACACTTGCTCGTCTGGCAGGTGCAGTTCGAGTGGCAACTTGTACGTCACCTGCGCTTCTTCGACCAGGCTGCTGTTGATCGCTGAGAGATCGATGGCCTGGTTGCTGATCTCAAAGCGGCCCGTAGCAAGGCGCGATACGTCCAACAGGTCGTTGACCATCGTAACCATACGCTCGGTGCGTTCCAGGATCGTGTCTAGCGGCTTCTGGAAGTCAGCGCGGCCAGCATCGTTGAGGTCTAGCTTGCGTAGCTTGCGAACCAACATCTGGCTATACCCCTTGATTGTGGTCAGGGGGGTTCGCAGTTCGTGCGAGGTGATCGAGATGAACTCATCCTTGAGCCGATCCAGTTCCTTGAGGTCGCTGATGTCCTGGAAGATGGTTGCGACCCCGAACACGCGCTCGTCGGCAGCGTAGATCGGCACCGCACTGATCAGCAGGTCGCGGCTAGTACCATCTGGATACTGCACCCGCCACTGCTCGTTGATCACCCGCTCACCCTGGGCGGCGCGGGCCACCGGCTCCTCTGCCGAGGGCAGCGGCCTACCATCGGGGTAGGTCAGTTGGTAGCGGGCAGTAGCGGGGTCACCATTGTCGAACTGCGCCACGCTGTCCAGCTTCAGCATCTCCAGGCTGAAGCTATTATGGGCCAGTACCACGCCTTCGGGGACAGAAAAGAGAACCACGCCTGCGGGTAGCTGCTCGATCACGGTAAGCAGCCGCTGCTGTTCGCGCTCGGCCTGCACCAGCAGTTGGGCGATCTGGTCTTCAGTCTCGCGCTGGCTGGTGATGTCGCGGGCAGTATTGATCGCCAACCTTATGTTACCCTCTTTGTCACGCACGTTGGAGGCACTGACGTTAAGAATATGATCGACACCATTGCGGTCAGCAACTATCAGTTCATAGTCAGTCAGGACTTCGCCCCTGGCGGCGCGGATCAGGGGGTAATCCTCCAGCGGCATTGGGCGACCATCGTAGTGACGGAGGTTCATTGTCCCGTAGTCCTCGATGCGCTGTGGTTCGCTGCTTGCCATAACCAGCAGCTTGCGGGCTGCCGGGTTGGCGTAGACCATGACACCCTCTGCATTCATCATGAACACGCTCTCGTTCATGCTTTCGAGGATGGCCTGCAACTGATCGCGGCTGTCACGCAGCTCCTGTTCGAGCTTGCGCTGCTCGGTAATATCGCGGGTAACCAGGATGCCGAGGCGGACTTTACCCTGCTCGTCCTGTAGGCTGGTGCCACCGACGCTAACGTAGTGGGGGCTACCATCTGGCGGGTAGAAGATCAGTTCTTCGTTGACCACCTTCTCCCCAGCCAACAAGCGGCTGATCGGGTACTGCTCAGGGTTGAGAATGCGCCCATTGAGGCTAGCCAGGCGTATGTTGGCGGTCAGCAAGCCAGGGAGGGCTTGCCTCTGTTCGTCCATCCCCAGTAGACGGCGGTGGGCGATGTTGCGATAGCGCATGATGCCACCCGGCTCGACCAGCACCACCGAGTCAGGCATATGCTCTAGCACGGCCAAGAGTTCGTCGCGGCTGGCCTCAAGCTCGCGCTCGATCTGGCGGGTGGCGGTTACATCGCGGGCTGAGGTGATCGCTAGTTGCACCACACCAGCCGCGTTCTTGATGCTGCTGCCGCTGATGTTGACCACATACTGGCCGCCATCCGGCCCAGCAATGTAGAGGTCAGTGCCGGGGAAGACTTCGCCAGCCAGAGCGCGGGCGGTCGGGTTTTCGGCA
>JBBROH010000240.1:0-5236 GCA_038229595.1 Chloroflexia bacterium
GGTAGATGTGCAGTGGAGCGATATGCGCGACGACCCCACCAACACCTCCGCGCATATCTACTACACCAACTCGACCGACCGGGGCGCAACCTTCGCCAGCAGCCAGCAGGTTAGCACGGCAGCCTCTAACCTCAGCATCGGTATCCCCGCCGACTCGAACAACTCAGGGGGCGACTATAACGGCATCGCCTCGCACAACAATGCAGCCTGGATGGTCTGGACGGATACGCGCAACAACGCCGAGGACATCTACGCCGCCCGCGTTCCCTTCACTGGCACGGTTGCCACCCCGGTAGCGACCGCCACTAGCACAGCGACCAGCGTAGTTAGCCCAACGGCCACTGTGGTTGTAACTGCCACTAGCACGGCCACCAGCGTAGTCAGCCCGACAGCCAGCGTAGTAGTGACTGGCACTGGCACGGCCACCGCCGTAGTCAGCCCGACGGCCAGCGCAACCGTGACCGGCACCACTGGCACACCGACGGCCACCGCCACCGCCTGTGGCATCCGCTTCAGCGACGTGCCGACCACCAGCATCTTCTACAACGACATCACGTTCATCGCCTGTCGGGGCATCGTCAACGGCACTGGTGGCGGCCTCTTTAGCCCTGCTGCCAACGCCACTCGCGGCCAGTTCGCCAAGATCGCCACGCTTGCCTTCGCCATCCCCGCCTTCACCCCGACTGCACCCAGCTTCGGCGACGTAGCCGCCAGCAGCACCTTCTACAGCTACATCGAAGCTGCCGCTCATGCTGGGGTGATCACCGGCCTCAGCACCGCGCAGTGCGTCGCCCTGGGGGTCATTGGCCCCTGCTTCGGCCCCAACCTCAACATCACGAGGGCGCAGGTGGCAGTGATCACCCAGCGGGCGAAGAACTACCCGCTTGCTACCCCCACCACCCCGACCTTCGCGGACGTGCCAGTTAGCAGCTTTGCCTACGCCGCGATTGAGACGTTGAACAGCAGGGCGATCATCAGCGGGGCCGCCTGTGGCAGCAACCGTTGCTTCCGCCCCAACGACAGCATCCGCCGCGACGAACTGAGCCGTGTGGTCTACAACGCCTTGCGCTGAGATTGGCAAGCGGCAAGAGAGGCGGTGGCATACAAATGTGTGCCACCGCTCTTTCATTCTCTACATCTTTTGGCCTATTTTCGAACTGTTTGGTGGCACAGAGTAGTATATATGGCACAAGCACACGCTGCACGAAGATGCAGCACAACGGGCATTGCTAAGCGGCGGGGAAGTGGCAGGTGGCGGTGCAGGTTGCTTGTTGACAAGCAACCACTCATCTGATACACTTGTGCCTAACAAACAAACCCCAGCCTTTTCACATCCAGGAGGTAGTATCATGACGACGTATCTGATCCGTCGCACTTTGCAGGGCATCATGGTTCTGTTCTTCGCGTCGTCCCTCATCTATCTGCTGCTCGATGCGAGTGGTGGGCCACTATCCCAGCTTAACGGCCAGAGCTTCAGGAATGCGGGCGAAAAGCAGGCCAAACTCAAGGAGTTGAAGAAGAAGTATCACCTGATCAATCTAGATGGCAGCGAACGCAACGTGATCGAACGTTACGCTGCCTGGCTTTTTAACGTAGACCCAGAAGGTGACTCTGATCCTTACTTCCTGCAGAACAAGATTGATGCTGCCAACCGCGTCATTGCCAGTACCAAACCCGGTAGCGTCTCCTACACCCAGCAGCAGCTTGCCTTGCAAGATGCTCAGTCGAAAATCGGTAAGGCGGCGGAGAACCTGGGTGCCTGCAAGAACCTGTTCAGCGGCGACAACTTCGGCAAGTGTATGTCGGTGCAGCGCGTCGGCGGCATCGTCAGCGGCAACTGGGGTACCTCGCTGACCGTTGCCAACAACGAGCCAGTGTTGCAACTGATCTTCGGCAAGCCGGGTGAACACCTACGAAGCAGCCTCGCAAACACCCTCGTGCTACTTACCCTCTCACTACTGCTCTCACTGCTGATCGCCCTGCCCATCGGCATCTACTCGGCGGTCAAGCAGTATTCGATCACTGACTACACGGTGACCACCCTCAGCTTCTTTGGCCTCTCCATGCCCTCGTTCTGGTTCGGCCTGATGCTGATCCTGATCTTTTCGCTCTGGCTGAAGTGGCTGCCTAGCGGCGACATCGTGGATCACCTGGAGAACAAGGCAGAGTATGGCGACATTGGTGTTCGCTTCAAGCACCTGATCATGCCCCTTGCGGTACTGACGATCACCAGCATCGCCGGTTGGAGCCGCTTCCTGCGCGCCTCGATGCTCGAAGTGCTGCGCCAGGACTACGTGCGAACCGCCTGGGCGAAGGGACTGCGCCAACGTGCCGTGATCATGAAGCACGCCCTCCGCAACGCCCTGATCCCGCTCGTTACCCTGATGGCTCTGGCGGTCCCTGGCCTGTTCGGTGGGGCGATCATCACTGAGCGCATCTTCAACTACCCAGGCATGGGTACGCTCTACTTCCATGCTATTGGCCGTATCGACTGGCCGGTGGCGATGGCCTTCCTGCTGATCAGTTCCTTCCTGGTGATCCTCGGCAACATGATTGCTGACGTAGCCTACGCCCTGGTTGACCCGCGCATCCGCTACTAACCTGCCGCTGGTGATCGCCAGCCCTACAACAAGGAGAACCCATCATGGCTGTCGCCCAGAACCTCCTCGACCGCGAAGTAGTCAGCACAAGCAAGATTGAGAGCCAGCTAGCCGTCACTTGGCGGCGGTTTCGCCGCCACAAGTTGGCCTTCCTCGGCCTGTTCATCCTCTCGTTCCTCATCCTGGCCGCGTTGACCGCGCGCCTGTGGACTCCCTACGATCCCTACGCCGCCCCGCCGCCCGCAGTACGGCCCTTCTCTAGCCCGATGTACAAGGCAGCCAACAATGACATATTCATCGCTGGCACCGACGATATTGGCCGCGACTTCCTCAGCCGCCTGGCTTACGGCGGGCAGATTTCGCTCTCCATCGGCATCCTGGTCACCATCCTGGTTGGCCTGATCGGCACGGCAGTGGGGGCAATCTCTGGCTACTTCGGTGGCATAGTAGATAGCATCCTGATGCGGATCGTGGATATCCTCCTCTCGCTGCCCTTCCTGCCGCTGATCCTCGCCGTCAGTGCGCTACTCGGTCAGGGCTACTGGACGATAGTGTTGGTGCTAACTGCGCTCGGTTGGACTACAACCAGCCGCCTGGTACGCGGCACGATCATCTCGCTCCGCAACCTCGAATACGTGGAGGCGACCAAGGCTCTGGGCGCAAGCAACACGCGCATCATCACCCGCCACCTGCTGCCCAACTCGCTTGCCCCGATCATTGTGGACGCGACCCTCAATGTGGGCGGCTTCATCCTGATCGAGTCGGCAGTCAGCTTCCTCGGCCTGGGCATCGTGCCACCGACACCCAGTTGGGGCAATATGCTCTCCGACGCAGAGGGCTACTTCACCAACGCCCCTTTGCAGATCATCTGGCCGGGTCTGCTCATCTTCCTCACCGTGCTGTCGATCAACTTCATCGGTGATGCGCTGCGCGACGCGCTCGATCCCCGCTTGAAGTGAGCTAACCTGCCCGTGGCAGCCCTCTCTACGCAGAGAGGAAGGGAAGGAATGTTGCGGTGCTTGCAAGTAGGCAAGCACCGTCGTAGTTAGCTAAACCTGCTCAGACCGAAAGGAGCATCCCCCTGGACAGTAATCAGACTAGAGGCGGCAGCACCGCCACCATCACTTACAGCCCACCGCCTGAAGGTGCAACGAAGGCCCAGGGTAGCGGTCGCCCCGGCGACGAACTGCTGCGCGTAGAGGGGCTAAAGACCTACTTCTACACAGAGGATGGCATCGTCAAGTCGGTAGACGGCATCGATTTCAGCCTCAAGCGTGGCGAAGTGCTTGGCATCGCAGGCGAGTCGGGTTGCGGCAAGAGCGTCACCTCGCTCTCGATCATGCGCCTGATCAGCAAGCCGGGCAAGATCGTGGAGGGCAAAATCTGGTTCGACGGCCAGGACCTCGCCCAACTTTCTGAAGAACAGATGACTAAGATTCGCGGCAATCGCATCGCCATGATCTTTCAGCAGCCCACCAGTTGCCTCAACCCGGTCTTCAAGATCGGCGACCAGATTGTGGAAGTATTGAAGATTCACAAGAAGATGAGTGACCGTTCGGCCCGTGACCGAACCATCGAACTGCTGACTATGGTCGGTATCCCCTCGGCCAAGAAGCGGTTCGACAACTATCCGCACGAGATGTCGGGCGGGATGTGCCAGCGCGTGATGATCGCTATGGGGCTGGCGAACGAGCCAGAACTGCTGATCGCTGACGAGCCGACTACCGCTCTCGATGTGACGATCCAGGCGCAGATTCTAGAACTGATGAAGGAACTGAAGCGCAGCATCAACACGGCGATCATCCTGATCACCCACGACCTGGGCGTGATGGCTGAGATGGCCGAGCGGATGGTCATAATGTACGCGGGCAAAATCGTAGAGCAAGCAGATGTGAACGATCTGTTCGACGCACCCAAGCACCCCTACACCCAGGGGTTGCTAGCCTCGATCCCCGTGCTGGGCCAGGTCAAGGAGCGGCTGGAAGTGATCCCTGGCACGGTGCCTAGCCTGCGTAACCTGCCGCAGGGCTGCCGCTTCGCTCCCCGCTGCCCGCGGCGGATGCCAGTTTGCACCAGCGAAGACCCCGATCTGCTCAAGCTCGGTGGCCGCGCAGCCCGCTGCTGGCTCTACCACCCAGCGATCAACCCAGACCCAGCGGTGGCCGAGGAACAAACTATCGAACAGGTCAACAGCTATCGCCAGAGCCACCAGCACGCATAGGCGACAGAACCAGGAGCAATGATGGTAACCAAGATCGATAATGGCAGTGCTGGCCGAGCGAACCTCAGCGGCAGCCAGGACTACATCCTGCAAGTCAAGGATTTGGTCAAGTATTTCCCGGTGCGGAGTGGTATCCTCCAGCGCGTTACTGCCCAGGTCAAGGCGGTAGACGGGGTTAGCTTCGATGTGCGCCGGGGCGAAACGATTGGCCTGGTGGGGGAGAGCGGTTGTGGTAAGACGACCACGGGCCGCACGATCATGCGCCTGACTGACCCCACACGCGGCGCGATCATCTTTGAGGGGCAGGACATCGCCAAGCTCAGTGCAGGGCAGATGAAGCGCACCCGTAAGGATATGCAGATCATCTTCCAAGACCCCTACTCCTCGCTCGACCCCCGCGTACCAGTGGGTGAGA
>JBBROH010000241.1:0-5183 GCA_038229595.1 Chloroflexia bacterium
ACAGGCAGGTCAGGGGCTTGCCAACGCGGGCAGAGCGTGCTATGATAGGTATAAATCTTAACTAAGGTGTCGAAACCAAAGATGACCAAACTAACCTGCTACCGCCACCCCACCATCCCGATGTTGGCAAGTTGCGCTATGTGCAGCAGGCCGATCTGTTCGCTCTGCGCCCTCTACTCTGCTGGGCAGCCCTACTGTCCTGACGACAGCCCCAGCTACGGTGCAGCGCGCCAGCTTGTCGAGCAGGTACGGGTTGAGCAGTTCAGTGGGCCGGTTGCGCCGCCGCAGAACTCCTCATTGGAACGCTTCTACCGCCGTCCGCCAGAGGCACTCACCCCGGCAGAGCGCACCAAGCTGATTATGCGGCGGGCCTGGTGGGGCATCGTTTGCCCACTGCTGGCGGTGGGCGTGCCAATCCTGCCATTCCTTGCCAGCCGATCTGCCAGGGGCGGCTACTTCGAAGGGCTAACGTGGCTGTTGTGGGGGTTTGCGCTTGCCTTCGTCTGGACTCCGACCCTGCTGCTAATCGGGATGGTCAATAGCTTGCGGAGCCTGGATCAAGCCAGCCGGACTTCCTTCGCCCAGCGCGTTTGCCTGCTGGCAGTGATCGGGCTGGTCATTGCCGGGCTGATCATCGGGCCAACGATTGGCTATCTTGCCTTCTTCACTGGCTCTAGTGCTGGGCCATGGTTCGCCCTGCTATTCGCTGTGTTCACTGTTGTGGTAGTGGCGACCAACCGCCCGCGCCGCCAGCAGCAGTAGCTATTTGGTAGCATCTTCGATCACGGTGCGGGTGTTGAGCGGTTGCAACGGTCGGTTGTTGCCAGGGTAGATGGTGCGGAAGGCGGCGATCTGGGCGGCTGACATCTCTATCGGCTGTTCCAGCACCGTCCAGCGCACCCCTTCGCTGCAAGGTGGCGTGGTCAGCGAGCCGTCGTAGCGGAAGCTGCTGCGGTTGCGGGGCAACAGTTGGCTGGCATCAAGGCTGCTGTCGAGCGGCTGCTCCCCCTCGCTGCGCGGCAGCTTCGCCCAGGCCGCCGCAAGAGTGTGGTTCTCCTCCCCCTCTTTGATCAGCACGCCGATCACCGCCAGCCTGCCCTTCGCATCCTTGTGGACGAGGTGCAACTCCATCGCGGTGGCCTGCCCGCCGATCTGATGTTCGCCAGGCGTGTGGAAGTGAAACTGCACCAGGCGGTAGCTGCTACCATCGAGGGTAATCGTGTTGCTGCCGTCGGGATAGTCCAGTTCGATGGTGTGGCCGTTGTTAACGATTTTCAGCAGGCTGGGCTGGTAGTGGAAGGCGATGGCGGGCAGGTCTTGCCGCTGCGCCTGGCGTAGATCGATGGGCGATTGGCTCTTGCCGCTGGCGCATAGAGCGTACTTGCTGTCGAGGCTTGCCCACTTGCCCGGTCCATTGTCGCCCTGGTAGCTCCAATCTAGCTGCGACTCGCTTGCGGGGGTAGGGGCTGGCGGGTTGCCCGCACAAGCAGAGATAAGGATGATGATCAGCACGAGGGTGATCAGACTGAGGGTATGTGAATGCTGCATGAACTTCGCCTCCTGGTTGGGTTGATTACTGTCTAGGACTGGATTATAGCACAAGATGAAGGAGCGGGTGAGCAGCATAGTGGTAAGGGTTCACGGCTTGCTAAGTTGCCAGGCGGCAGGCTAGCCATAAGCCAGCCCTCTGCACCTACGTCCGTCGCTGATTAGAGTGCGGGCCACCAACCGCCCCTATGCAGCCGCAGTTGTTCTCAGCCGTGTGCAACACCCCTGCTACTGGCACGAACCTTGCCCCACCGCCAGCAAACAAGCTAAAGGAGCAACAATCGTGGCGAAGAAAGATTTGGCAAAGGGTTGGCGGGCAGGGTTGATCGCGGGGTTTGCGGCACTTGTGGCGATGGACACCTTCCAGGGCGTATACATCAACCTGAGCGTAGCCCTAAGCGGAGTGGCCCCAGACGGCAAGCCGCCGCGCAGCCGCAATCCGCTGAAGCTGGGCTACCAGTCGCAGGGCGGCAAAGGGGACAACGACGCGAACGAGGTAGCTGCCAGCCGTGCCGTTAAAGCTGTAACCGGGCGCGACCTCAGCTACGAGCAGCAGCAGTGGGCTGGCCCAATCTCGCACTACACCTTCGGCACCCTGCTGGGCGGCCTCTATGGGCTGGCTGCCGAGTACAGGCCGGGGCTTGGCGCAGGTAGTGGGCTGCCGCTGGGGGCAGTATTCTGGCTGCTGCAAGATGAGATCGCTGTTCCCCTCAGCGGCAACGCCTATGGCCCGACGCGCTACCCACTCGGTCTACACCTCTACGGTCTGGCAGGCCACCTTGCCTTCGGTCTGGCATTGGAGGCGACGCGGCGGGCGGTACGAAGCCGCTAGTAGCTATTGACGATCAGCTGAGCGGCGGGTTGAGCTACCAGGGGGAGCCGACCCGCCGCTCCTTCTTGGCGCACTTAGAGGTGGAAGCGAAGGGGGGCGGCCACTACTTGGTAGCTACCGGGCGGCTCCTCGGTTTGCCAAACGACGAACGGCTGACCGCCAACGAGCAGCAGGCTGGGGTCACTGCTGCGGCCCACGCTGGTTAGCTCTGCGCTGGCGACGCATTCACCGTCGGCAGCGATCAGGTAGGCGTGCAGATTGCCGCCTTGCAGCGCGACGAGCAGCAGGCCAGGCGGGTCGCTGAGCGGGAGCAGGTGGCTACGAACCGCGCCGCCCTCGACCAGTCGGGTGCTGGCGAAGTCGGCCAGCTTACGGCTAGCCCAGCCAGCCTGAGCGAGGGTGCGGCTGGCGAGGTAGAGGCCAGGCAGTTCGCCCTCCTGCTCCCAGCCGCAGTAAGCCAGCCAGAGGCGATCCTGCCAGTAGGTGAGGGCGGGATATGCAGCCGGGAGGGTAGGAGCATTGACCTGCTGAGCGCGCCGCCAGCCCACGCCATCGTACCAGCGCACGAAGATGCGCCCGCCACGCAGGGCAGTCTGGTAGCGGCGGCGGTAACGGCGTTCGGCCAGGGCCACCCCATCGCCACGCGGCAGCAGCCCCCAGGTGGCGGCCAGCAACTCGCCAGCGGCATACATCTGCGGGCGGGCGAAATCGAGTTGGTGGCGATCCTCCAGCTGCTCCAGCGGGTAAGGGTCGGCCCAGTGTTGACCGTCAGTGCCGCTGAGGTAGGCGAGCGCGTCGTTTTGGTGGCCGAGCAGGTAGAGGCGATCCCCGGCGGTGGCGAAGCTGGGCAGGTAGAGGGCGGGTTCGAGGCGGCGCACTGACTGGCTGGCGGTGTCCAGCAGGTAGGTGAGGATTACATCCTTGTAGCTATAGGCGTTCCAGACGGCGTGTAGCCTGCCGCTGGCGGTGGCAAGGGCGAGATTGTAGGGCTGCTGCGCCCCACGGTAGATCAGGCTATGGCTGACCAGATGCAGGTTGCTGCGCGAGAGGGTGAGGGTAAAGCGGGGGATATTATCGTTGGCCGGTTCCAGTTCGCTGCCGGGCAGTGGATGTTGGCAGGCGACCACGATCTCGTCGCCAAGAGCAAGGGCGACCGGGTGCAGCGGGTAGGAGCAGGCAGGCTGCGGTGAGAGGATCACCGCCTGCCCCAACTCAATCTCTGCTTGCTTCTTGTGTCGCGTCCACATCGCTTGCCGCCTGTCTGCCCTTGCGCCCTGTAAGTATAGTAACTTCTTCTTGCATTGGCAAGGGAATGGATGCAGCTAAGGGGAGCGGGTCGCGCCAACGCTGCTGGCGTTCAACCAGCAGGCGATCAAGCAGGGCAGCGTACTTCTGGGGGTCGGCCCGGCGGCGGCTGGCCTTCTTGCTATCCCAGTTGCGCCCCTTCTCCCAGTTGCAGGCGGGATGGGTGAGGCCGAGGTTGTGCAGGTCGTTGCTACCCCCGGCACTGCGCGGCAGGATATGTTCGACCGTCGCCCCCTCCCCGCTTCCCGCATCGAAGCGCAGTGGTGCGCGGCAGATCAGGCACTTGCCGATCCACTGGTCGCCCACGCGCTGGAAGGTACGGTCGGTGGCGGCGATCTCGTTGAGCAGGGTGAGATTGGACATGAGGATGATGGGGCAAGCAGCGTGCCAAAGGCGGCGCAAAAAGCGGGGCGGTAGATTGCTCTACCGCCTCCGCTACTTATTGGTTGCTGGTCGTGGTGCTACCTGTTGGTGCGCGTCCGGCGGCGTAGACCGAAGCCGAGCATGATGCTGGCGAGGCCGAAGCCGAGAGCGAGCAGGGAGATCAGGTTGGTCGAGTCGCCATCGCCTGCGCCAGTTCTAGGCAGCTTGCGCGGAATCTTGCCGCGTGCGCCACCAGTCTCGGCATCAGGGGTCGGGGTTGGGCCGCCGCTGCTGAGGGCAGTGCGGGTCGGGCCACCCGACGGGTTCGGGGTGGTGCAGCCCGGAGGCATGGTGCCACCAGGAGGCATATTGCCACCAGGGGTACCGCCCGCTACTGGCGTGAGGCAGGGGTTGGTTGGGGTGGTGCAGCCAGGAGGCATGGTGCCGCCAGGAGGCATATTGCCGCCAGGGGTGCCGCCCGCCACTGGCGTGAGGCAGGGGTTGGTTGGGGTAGCGCAGCCCGGAGGCATGGTGCCACCAGGAGGCATATTGCCACCAGGGGTGCCGCCCGCGACCGGCGTGAGGCAGGGGTTGGTTGGCTCAGTCGGCACTGGCGTGCTGGTAGCAGTCAGTTCGACCGGGGTGCTTTGTGGCGGGGTGCTTGTCAGGGTCGGCTGCACTGGCGTGCTAGTCGGCTGCACTGGCGTGCTAGTCGGCTGCAGCGGGGTGCCGGTTGCAGGTGCAATTGCAGTCGAGGTTGTGGTCGGCACAGGGGTATCAGTCGGTAGCGGTGGGCGGCCTGGGGGGCGACCCGGTTCGCAGCTTGGGCGGCCCGGCGGGCAGTAGCGGGTTGGCACTGGCGCAGGCGTGTTGGTCGGAGCCGCTGGCGTGTTGGTCGGGTCTGGCACATTGGTCGGGGTCAAGTTGACCACTGGCGTGCTGGTCGGAGCCGCTGGCGTGTTGGTCGGAGCCGCTGGCGTGTTGGTCGGAGCCGCTGGCGTGCTGGTCGGAGCCGCTGGCGTGCTGGTCGGAGCCGCTGGCGTGTTGGTCGGAGCCGCTGGCGTGCTGGTCGGAGCCGCTGGCGTGTTGGTCGGAGCCGCGGGCGTGTTGGTCGGAGCCGCTGGCGTGCTCGTTA
>JBBROH010000242.1:0-5111 GCA_038229595.1 Chloroflexia bacterium
CTCTCGAAATACTTGTAGATCAGCGGCGCACTGTACTCAATCGCATCAGCGATCTTGCGGATGGTGACGCTCGGCCAGCCTTCGGCAGCCGCAATCGTGCGGGCGGCTTGCAGGATGTTGTGCCGCATCAACAACTTTTCGCGCTCTCGACGTACTCCTGTGACCATTGTTTGCTCCTTACCCTCATGTTTATCATTTTAACATTGTTCAAGAGTTTTGTCAAGAGCTGAAGCGGCAATCTCTGGTAAGTGGGCGGCATCCAGCAAGAAGCCACCGCCAATCAAGGAGGTGGCTTCTCACGATCTGCCAGCTAGAGGCTGGGGTTGTTGCCGTCGCTAGGGGCGATAGTAGTGGTAGTCGTGGTGGTCTCGGTCAGCGGCGCAAGGGCGTTGCCGTCGTTGGCGGTACGGTGACTGCCGTTGCCATTGCTACTGTTGACGCGGGTAGCAGTAGTGTCAACCGGGCGCAGACGGCTAATCAGGTCGTTGACGCGCACGCCAGTCAGGGTCTCGAACATGGCAGGAACCTGGGCTACGATGCGGGCCACATCACCAGTGATACGGCTTGCGCCAGTATTGTCGCTGTCGCCAGTGCTGACAATCGTAATCTTATCCACGTTGTTGAGTGGGGCAGCAATAGCCCGTACAATCTCTGGCATCTGCGAAAGCAGCTTGTCCAGGATGGCGGCCTGGTTGTACTGGTTGAAGGCGGCGGCCCGCAGAGTCATCGCGTCGGCCTCGGCCTGGCCCTTAGCCCGTATTACATCGGCCTCGGCCAAGCCCTGGATGCGGTTGGCATCGGCGGCCCCAGCCCCCTGCGCCCTGGTTGCGGCGGCCTCACCCTCGGCCTCGATGGTGCGCCGCTGGCGTTCGGCCTCGGCCAGCGTCTGGATGCGCTGCCGCTCGATTTCGGCAGGCTTGAGGATAGTGGCGATCAGTTCGTTCTCGCGGCGTTGAATCTCGACCAATTGCACCCGCGTCTCCTCCTCACGCCTGACCCGCTCGATCCGCACCTGCTCGATCACCACCTGCTGCTGCTGGATGTTGGCCTGGATGTCGTAAGCCTTATCGGCCTGCGCCTGAGCCGTTCGCACGCCCCCAGCGTATTCGGCTTTCTTCAACTCAAGGTCGCGCTGGGCTTCGGCCTGGCGGGTCTGGCTGGCAGTCTCGGCGATCACCCGCTCCTGGTTGGCAAGAGCGGCGGCAACCGAGGCTTCGCGGGCGGCCTGGGCGCGGCGCACCGCCGTGTCACGGTCGGCTTCGGCAGAGGCGATATCAGCATCACGGCGGATGCGCGCAATGTCGGGGCGGCCCATGTTAGAGATGTACTCGTTCTTGTCGCGCACCTCGCGGATGGTGAAGGAGATTACCTCCAGGCCCATCTTGTTCAGGTCTTCAGCGACGGTTGAGCGCATCTTGCTACCCACCATCTCTGGCTCCTTGACGATCTGCTCGACCGTAAGCTGGCCGACGATGCCGCGCAGGTGGCCCTCCATGACCAGGCGGATCAGGTTCTCGCGCTCTAGTGGGTTCTTGTTCAGCAGTTGCTCGGCGGCGGTCAAGATGCTGTCGCGGTCGCTCTTGATCTTCAGTTGGGTCACGGCCTCGACGGTGACGGCCACACCTTGCAGGGTGTAGAGGTCTTGCTGGGGGGCGACATCGAACGACATTAGCTCCAGCGACAGTTCACGTGCGCTCTGAATCCAGGGCAGCACGAAGGTCGCCCCGGCCTTGTGGACTTGCGCTCCCCCCCGCCCATAAACGATCAACGCCTGGTTGGGGCCAACCTTGCGGTAGATGCTGAGCAGGCCGAAGATAATCAGGAAGAAGACGAGGGCGGCCATAGCCGCCAGGATCAGGATAGTCGGGTTCATGCTTAAACCTTCCTTCTTGGACAACAAAGTTACTGCGATAGACGACCGGGTTGCGGGGCTTCCTCGGCTGGGGGGCTGAGGTCGGCAGGGTTGTTCGCGGCCAGGATTTCATCCACCGACTGCACATAAGCCACCCCATGCTCGTAGCGTAGGACGACGACCTCGGTGCCGCGTGGGATGGGGCGGCCACTGACGCTGCGCGCACTCTCACCGCGGATCACGCCCGCCGCCCGATAAGTGATCTCGCCCATGCCATCAGCGAAGATAGTGCTGGTTACGGTGGCCTTGCGTCCAGTCAGGTCAGCGTCGCTACTCCGCATGGCTGGGGTGCTGGACTTGACCAGGAAGCGGCTGAGGAAAGCGAAGACCAGTGCGCCGCCGACCACGCCGACGGTGACGGCCAGCAGCAGGATTACAACACCCACTATGGGGGTGTAGCTGTAGAGGATGTAGCCAGTTGCGCCAAACCAGGTGAGGAAGATCATCACCGTGCTGAGGTTGAAGGGGCTGATCCCCGGCGTGTTGTCTACCATACCGCTGGCATGACCCTGCCCGCCAACGTGCGCGTGGGCGACGGCGTGACTAAGCTCCTTGACGCTGCCACCTCCTGCATGGTCGCCACCGGCGTGACCGCCCGCATGACCGCCCGCGTGACCGCCCGCGTGACCGAGGTGGCCGACGTGCGCCCCACTACCACCCCCACCCATGTCGTGGCCGAGGCCGAACAGGAAGGAGATGACCGTGAAAAAGAGGCCGAAGAAGGTACAGAACAGGTAAAAAGCCGCTTGCCCATCTCTGATGCTAAACAGGCTATCCATATTTGCTAACCTCATGAACCAAGAAGAACATTTGTAGACCACCACCCTACCATTGTATACGCAATCGCAGCCCAGGATGTTACACGATTGGCGGCGGGATTGGGGCGGAATGTGGAGAAAATAGCTGCTGACGATTGCAGCAGCAGCCTGAACCGTGAGCAGGCCGCCAATATATATGTAACATCTAGCCGCAGCGGGCGGTCTAAGCCAGTAAGTGGGGATATCGGGACTCGCCAAAGGATCACTCATCTGCTATAATTAGCCCAACATTAACGCCCGCAAAAGGGGGAGTACCTAGCGAATGCTTGTAATTAAAGGTGGCCTGCTGATCACGATGGACGGTAACGACATTGCGGGAGGGAGCATCCAGATCGATACTGCCACTGGCAAGATCGTGGCGGTCGGCAAAGACCTGCCCGTTGCCGCGGGCGACGAGGTGATCGAGGCCCAGGGCAAGTTTATCCACCCTGGCTACATCGACACCCACACCCACGCGGGCATCCACGAGGAGTCCACTGGCAACGCAGGTAACGATACCAACGAGATGACTGACCCCATTGGCCCCCAGCACCGCGCCCTGGATGCGACCTTCATGGATGACGAGTCGTTCCGCGATGCGCTCAAGGCTGGGATTACCACCGTCCTCGTCACCCCCGGCAGCGGCAATCTGATGGGCGGTCAGTCGGTAGTACTCAAGACCTGGACTGCGGGGCCGGGTCACATCATAGATCACGCTGTGCTACGCGCCCCCGCTGGCATCAAGTGTGCCTTTGGCGAGAACCCCAAGCGCGTCTACGGCGAGCAGAAGAAGAACCCCTCCACCCGCCTCGGCAATGCCAGCCTGTTCCGCGAGACGCTCATTCGCGGCCTCAACTACCTGGAGAAGGTGACGAAGGCCGACGCGGACAAGCCCTTTGAGCGAGACCTGCGGATGGAGTCGCTGGCCCTCGTGCTGCGCGGCGAAATCCCCTTCCGCATCCACAGCCACCGCGCCGACGATATCATGACCGTGCTGCGCCTGCGCGACGAGTTCGGTTTCGGCCTGGTGCTGGAACACGGCACCGAAGCCTGGAAGGTGGCCGACGAACTGGTGAAGCGGGGCGTGGCGGTCAGTTGTGGCCCACTGATGACCGCCCGCAGCAAGGTAGAGTTGAAGGATCGCAGCTTCCGCACCCCAGGGTTGCTGGTCCAGGCCGGGGTCAAGATCAGCATCATGACCGATCACCCCGTCGTGCCAATCCAACACCTCGTCACCCAGGTCTGCATTGCGGTGCGCGAGGGCATGGATGCTCGCGAAGCCCTCAAAGCAGTAACGATCAACGCCGCCGAAATCCTCGGCGTAGAAGCCCGCGTCGGTAGCCTCACTGTCGGCAAGGACGCAAACATCGTCATCCGCGACCGCCACCCGCTGGAACTCGACTCGCTGGTGGAGCAGGTGTTGATGGACGGCAAGGTGGTTTGCCGCCGCCGCCCCAACGCCCTGGCTCAACTGCCAGAGCAGGAGTACGAAATCAGCACAAACTGAGTTATATAGAGGGAGCCGTTGCCCAAGAGCAGGCTTCATAGACTGAGACTGATCGAGCAGATCAGACAGACCAGACGCAATTGGATAGCCTAACTACGCCCCTAATGGGGGTTACAGTTGAGAAGAAGGAGAACCCATGGCTGCTTACGGAGTCAACCCACTACTAGAGAACAAGTTGCGGCAATTGTACAAGGATCACCTCGAACGGAGCAACAAGACGGACTGGAGCTATGCCAGCCTGATCCCCTGGGAGCGGGGCCGCAACTATGACAGCGATCCGTGGTCGCCCGAACAAGTGACGATCTCGCCCAGCCTCTATGTTGCCATCGAGACAGCCTTGCTGACCGAGGTCAACCTGCCCTGGTTCACTACTGGCCTGACCGACACCTTCCGGGGCGAACTAGAAGTGCTGCAAGACTTCATCCGCACCTGGACGAGCGAGGAGGATCAGCATGGCAATGTGCTGAACACCTACCTGCTGCTCACGCGCAACTCTGACCCGCAGCGGCTGCACGAGTTGCGTAAGACTGTGATCCGCACTGGCTGGGATCCAGGCGGCCTCAGCCCCTTCCAGGCAATGGTCTACACTGCGATCCAGGAATTGGCGACTAAGGTCTACTACCTCAATGTGGCCCGCATCTCCGACGACCAGGATCCCCAACTCTCGCACATCCTACGCCAGATAACTAAGGATGAGACGCTGCACTATGCCTTCTACCGTGACGCGGTGAAGGCCCACCTGGAGGCCAACCCCAATTATGTTGAGGCTGTCGTTGAGGTGATGATGGGCTTCGTGATGCCAGGGCATGGCATGCCCGACATTGCAGAGCGCGTGCGCTTGACCGAACTGAACGCCATCTATACCCTGGAACACTACTACACTCAGGTTTTGCAA
>JBBROH010000243.1:0-5102 GCA_038229595.1 Chloroflexia bacterium
CACCCCGCCAGTGGTCTACACCGCCGACGGCCTGAACCAACTCTACCTGAGCAGCACGGGTGTGTACATCGGCAGCAGCAATGGCAACAGCTACCTGCGGCTAGCCGAGGACGCAAGTGGTCTCTGGCTGGCCCGCAACGGCTGGGCGAAGTGAGTGGCTGGTTAAGGATTGCTACTACCAGGTAGCTACAGCGGTGTCTTCAGACGGCGGTGTAGAGGCCGGGGAAGCCTGCGCCCACCGCTACTGTTCGCACGCGGCCTTGCAGGGTAATCAACTGTAGGACGCGCTCTACATCCTCAACCAGCACTCCCGGCCAGAGGTCAGCCGCCTGAGGCCAGTGCTGCTGCATACTGCCAACTAGTGTGCCGCTGGAGAAGGCGGTGAACTCGCCGCGCTGCACCAGCCAGCCCGCGACTGCCTCTGCCACGAGGTAGTTGAGCCAGCCTTCAGGGTAGAGGCGGGCGAAGCGGGTGAACAGGGCGGCGTACTCTGCGCTGCGTAGCAGACGGCTGAGCGAGAGTTGGTGCAGCATAACGGTTAGCTCCCGCTCACTGGCGGGCTGTGCGCTCACCAGGTTGTGGGCAGCAGTCAGCAACTCTGCCCGCGCTTGAGCGAGAGCGAGACTCTGTTCGCTCTGCCAACTGGGCTGGCTTTCGGTGCTGGCAGCGGGGCTACCCTGCACCCATTCAGTATTCGGCTTGAACGCAACTTCTTCTACCTGTATCTGGCTCAACATGGCTGCTTACCTCGTGAACAATGCTTTGTCTAGTGCATTATAGCTGCTTTTGGCTCTGGCGATAATAAGGCAAAAGTACCGAAGCAGGGGGGACTTTAGTCACAGCCAGCCCAACCTACCAACCCGCTAGCGAGCGTAGTTGTGGCCCACTGCTAGCTTTGTGCAATTCATCACCAATTTGGCCGAATAAAAACTGCTAATCCTGTCAAAATGTGGTATAATAACAGGGCAAGCACAGATTAGCAGGCCAAAGCAGCAATTGCATTGCTCGCCGCAGTAGCGGCACCAGAGGAGAGCCAAGATGACCAATCCCGCCCTGATCCAACAGACCGCCACCGAGTATGCTTACGGCTTCCACGACTCTGAGGAAAATTACACCTTTAAGAGCGAGAAGGGGCTGACCCGCAAGCTGGTGGAGGAGATTTCCTATATGAAGAACGAGCCAGAGTGGATGCTTAAGTTCCGCCTGCGCTCACTTGAAATCTTTGAGAAGAAGGCGATGCCCAACTGGGGTGGCGAATTGCGCGGCCTCGATTTTGACAACATCCACTACTACGTGCGCCCAACCGAGAAGAACGCCCGCTCCTGGGATGATGTGCCAGAGAACATCAAGAACACCTTTGACCGGCTAGGTATCCCTGAAGCGGAGCGCAAGTTCCTGGCTGGTGTGGGCGCACAGTACGAGTCCGAGGTGATCTACCACAACCTGCGCGAGGATTTGGAGAAGCAGGGGGTGATTTTCACTGACACTGACAGCGCATTGCGCGACTACCCAGAGTTGTTCCGCAAGTACTGGGCGACGATCATCCCCCCGGCAGACAACAAGTTCGCAGCCCTCAACAGCGCAGTCTGGAGCGGCGGCAGCTTCATCTACATCCCGGAGGGCGTGCGCGTCGAAATCCCGCTGCAAGCCTACTTCCGCATCAACACGATGAACATGGGCCAGTTTGAGCGCACCATGATCATCGCTGCCCCTGGCAGCTATGTCCACTACGTTGAGGGCTGTACCGCCCCCACCTATAGCTCCGACAGCCTACACAGCGCAGTAGTCGAGATTATGGTTGAGAAGGGCGCACGGGTACGCTACACCACGATCCAAAACTGGTCGAACAACGTCTATAACCTGGTGACCAAGCGGGCGATGGCGATGGGTGACGCAACGATGGAGTGGGTGGACGGCAATCTCGGCAGCAAGCTGACGATGAAGTACCCCAGCGTCTACATGATGGAGCCGGGCGCACGCGGCGAAATCCTCAGCGTCGCTTTCGCTGGCCCTGGGCAGCACCAGGACGCAGGCGCAAAGGTTGTCCACTGCGCGCCACACACCTCCTCGGTGGTGGTCAGCAAGTCGGTGAGCAAGGGGGGAGGGCGCACCAGCTATCGCGGCCTACTCCAGGTGCAGCCGGGTGCCTACGACGTAAAGAGTACCGTGCGCTGTGACGCACTGCTGCTAGACGCGCAGAGCCAGAGCGACACCTACCCGGTGATCGACGTAGCCGAGGACGAAGTTAACATCGGCCACGAGGCAACGGTGAGCAAGGTCGGTGAGGAGCAGTTGTTCTACCTGATGTCGCGTGGCCTCAGCGAAGTGGACGCTTCCGCGATGATCGTCAACGGCTTCATTGAGCCTATCGCTAAGGAACTGCCGATGGAGTATGCGGTTGAACTCAACCGCCTGATCCAGTTGCAGATGGAAGGCTCTGTCGGGTGAGTTTGGCTTACCGACTTTTGATTGTGCAGTAGGGAGCGGGCAGGCTTGCGGCTTAGCGGACTAAATGTTCGTACACTGCAAGCCTGCATTTGCTGTCAGCAAGCTCCTACAGGAGACAAACAAGATGACCGCAGTACGCGCAGTAGTTAGCACCAACGAACCGACCTGGTTGACCGCCAATCGCCAGCAGGCGCAGCAGCAGTTCGATGCCAGCCAATGGCCGCCGCGCAACCAGGACGGCTGGCGGCGTATTGACCTGGGCAAGCTAGCCCTGACCGCTCCGATCGCCGCTGCCAGCGACGCTGCGCCCGCCTTCCAAGAGGTGATCAGCCGCGAGAATCGAGCGGGGCTGCTCGTTCTACATAACGGCCACGCAGTACGCGCCGAACTGAACGAAGACTTGCAGGCGAAGGGCGTACAACTGCTCTCCCTGGCCGAGGCCGCCCGCACCATGCCGCCGCACATGATGGAGCGGCACATTGGCAGTGCAGTGCCAAACGACCTCAACCGCTTCACCGCCCAGAACGCTGCTGCCTGGCGAGACGGCTTCTTCTTGCTGATCCCCGCCGAAGTGGAGGTCGCGCTCCCCTTCTACCTGGTCAACCTGGCCGACGCAGAAGGTAGCACAGTCCTCACCCGCAGCCTGATCATGGGCGCGCGCTTCAGCAAGGCTACTGTAGTCAGCCACTCCGTTTCGCCAGAGGGAGTCAGCGTCTACAACAATAGCGTAACCGAACTGCTGGTAGGCGAGAGTTCCAGCCTCAACTACATCAACGTGCAGCAGTGGGGTGAACAGACGACCGAGATTGCCACCCAGCGGGCTGTCCTTGACCCCAATAGCAGCCTCGCCCTCTACAATGTCGGGTTGGGCGGCAAGACGACCCACACCCAGGTTGACGCGAATATGCGTGGCGACGGCAGTAGTGCGAAGCTAACTGGCCTCTACTTCCCACACGGCAACCAGTACATGGAATATGACACCCTGCAAGACCACGCCGCTGGGCATACCAGCAGCAACCTGACCTACAAAGGGGTGCTGCAAGAGTCGGGGCGTAGCGTCTTTGAGGGGATGATCCTGGTGCAGCCAGAGGGCCGCTTCAGCAGCAGTGGGATGACCAACCGCAATCTCCTGCTCAGCAAGACTGCCCACGCCGACTCGGTGCCGAACCTGGAGATCAGGGCCAACGAGATCGAGAAGTGCAGCCATGCTAGTTCGCTCGGCCCGGTCGATGCGGAACAGCTATTCTACCTGCAATCGCGTGGCCTGACCGCCGAAGTCGCTACTCGCGTGATCGTCGAGGGCTTCTTCGAGGAAGTGCTAGCCCAACTCAACGTTCCTCAGTTGCATGACTACCTGGCTGACGCAGTCCGCAGCAAGCTGGGCGACACCGTAGCCTATCTGGTAGACGACGACGAGGAGGCGTAGTACTATGGCCCTGGTCAAAGTCGGCACCGTCGGCGATATGGCAGAGAATACGAGCCGCAAGCTGGACGTAGATGGGCGCGAGATCGCCGTCTATTTCGTCTGTGGTCGCTACTACGCCACCGACGCAATCTGTTCGCACGCCTACGCCGACCTCAGCGAAGGCTGGCTGGATGAGGACGACTGTGCGGTGGAGTGTCCACTGCACGGCTCCAAGTTCGACCTGGCGACGGGCAAGGCGCGCACCCTGCCCGCAACTCAGCCGATCCGCACCTACGCCGTCGCGCTTGAGGGCGTGGACATCTTCATTGAAGTAGAGTAGGTGGGTAGCAGGCAAGGAGTGGGCCGCTACCTGGCTCTTTGCTGCTTAGAAGCCGAACCAGCCGAGGATAAAGAGGGCAATCAGCCAGTCGTAGCTCAGGCAGAAGGGGGCATACCAGCCTGGCACGTTGCGGTAGAGGGTGCTGGGGTGGTGAGCAGTATCCCATAGGCCATGCGCGAAGTAGCCGATTGCCAGCCAGAATGGTTGCACGTGGAGGCCAAGTAGAGCCAGCACGAAGAAGCTGCTAACTACTGCTAGCTCCAGCCCGCTATAGCGCGTCTCCAGGTTAGTCATTGCTGCGCCAATGTAGAGACCCGCCAGCAGCGCAAGCAAGAGGGCCAGCCCCTCGCGGGCCATTGGGCGCGGTAGCAAGACGATCACGACCATCGTCAGTAGTGCCAGCCCAATACCGACCAGCAGGGGTCGCAGTGTGCCAGCCAGAGGCAACGACTCTGGCTGCTTCTGTGCTTGCATCGCTAAACCCTCCTTTGCTCTTGTCAGCTAGAAGATTGTAGCACAGCTACTCAGTAGTCGTCAAAACCGCCCAGGTGTTATAATAGCCCTATGCCGAAGAAGCGTTCGCCGAACAAACAAGCCACCAGCCACCCGCAACTCAGTGGGCGGCTGGTTGATCGGGCCAGTACGCCCACCACCAGCAACGGCCATCACCCAGCCAGCGGCCCTCTACCCGATCTGCTGCGCCAGCAGGCGGCCAGCGCAGTGGCGAACCTGGCCGCCAGCCAGCTACGGCGCGTGGCGGCCAGCGCAGTGGCGGGGGCTGCTACCCAGCGGCTTGCTAGCGCAGCGACCACCGCTACCGCTAGTCAGCCCACGATCCGCAGCCCTCGCCGCAGCCTGCTGATCGCGGTCAGCAGACACCTGCTGGTACTGACCGTCTTCCTTGTCCTC
>JBBROH010000244.1:0-5063 GCA_038229595.1 Chloroflexia bacterium
AGATGGTCGCAGCCTCTACACCTTGCCGATGCCGCTCGGCTTCAATTATGAGGGGGATGTTAAGAAGCTGAAGAAGATAGCTTATGCCAGCGTCAGCCAGTTTAGTCCGGCAGCCGCTAGTTGGCCGCAGTTGGATGTCAATGAGCCACCAACGATCCAAGACGGTCTGATTTGGCTGACTGCGAATGAGCGCGAGAAGCTACCCGTCACCACCAGCGAAGCCGAGCAACTGGGTGGCAATCAGCGCAGTCTCCCGATCTGGCAGCTTGACAAGCAGGAGTTGCGGCGGTCGCTCTACGACAACACCGCTATCCCCCACGTGACGATTGACCGGCAGACGGCAGCCCCGGCCCTCTACCATGTCGGCAGCGTACGCTATGCCGAGCAGACCGGCCTCTACTTCCTCGCCGACGTAGCCGACGAGCAGCTAGCGCAGTTTAAGCAGGCGGTGCGGCTGGTTGGTGATACGGGGTTGGGTGGGCGGCGTACTTCCGGTCATGGGTTGTTCACGCCCGCCTTCTTCGGTCTGGACGGCCAGTTCAGCCGCCGCGACGGTGCGCTTGTGCAGGATGACAACGCGGCTGCGCTGCTGAAGCTGGTGGCTGCTGGGCAGACTGCGGGGAACGGTCGCTGGCTCAATCTGGGGCTGGTTGCGCCGCGCAGTGCGGACGAGCTTGGCCGGATGATCGCGGATGTAACACCGGATGTGACAGCGGGGCGGCCACCGGCCTACAAGCTGCTGCAACGGCGCGGCTGGGTGGACTCGGATAGCAGCGTGATGCAGGATAACCGCAGCCGCTCGGTGACGCTGTTCAGTCCCGGCTCGGTGCTGGCTAGCCAGCCGCAGGGCGTGCTGGTCGAGGTTACGCCGCAGTCGGTCAAGCAGGGGGATGCTGGTTATCATCCGGTCTATCGCTTTGGTTGTGGTCTTGGACTTCACATGGAGGTCAGTAATGACTAAAAGCATCAGAAAGTTTGAACACACACCTCCTGAACCTACTTCCTCTAAGTTCACGTGTCCGCATTGTCATGGCAATACAAACCACGACAGAGGGGATATTGTTTACAACGGGGACAACTATGTAGAAACTATCAGAGAGCTAGTTGCGACCAGATGCAGAGGTTGCGATAGTTACATAGTATGGAGCAAGACTACAGACGAAGGTGCTGAGGATGATAGCTCTGAGAATAATACATCCAGCGATCAGGAGGTCGTTAGGATTGTTTACCCCTCGGATGCTATAGTACCTCTGCCTTCCTCTGATATGCCGTTGAACGTAACAAAGGATTACAAGGAAGCTAGCACGATTGCCACATCCTCACCACGTGCCGCTATCATACTGCTTCGCTCCGCTGTAGAAAAGATGTGTATTCACTTGGGCCAGCCAGGCAAAAACTTGGACAAAGACATTAGAGCTTTGGTCAAAGCCCAAAAGCTAAATATAGATCAGGAACGAGTTCTTAAGATCACGCAGCTTCTTGGTAACGCTGGTACTCACGGCGAGGGAACAGAAGGAGAGCTTGACCTAAATCAAGCCCTAGCAGTATTTAGCTTCCTTAATTACATTGTTGATCAGCTAATTAGCGTTCCTAAGCAGATTGAGAAAATGGATCGTGACGCATCCTCATTGGACGAGCGGAGGAAGCGTAACCAGCAGGCTAGGCTTGCACAGCAGGCTGCTGTTGAAGATGACGCAGCTATTCTTCCACAACCAGGAGCAGAGGCAGGCGATGACAACAACTAACTACCACCTTGAAATCCTGACCCCGACCCACGTCGGTAGCGGCGACAGCTATATGTGGCTGGACTACGTGTATGAGGCCGGATTGCTGTATGTGCTGGATATTGGGCGGGTCAGTCAGGCACTTACCCGCAGCGGCGTGATTAGCGTCGGCGAACTGGTTGAGCGGATGAAGGATGATAACTTTAGCTGGAACAGGCTGTTGCAGCAGGCCGAGGTTAAACCGGCTACGCTGGCTGAGTACGCTATCCCGGCGGCTGGCGACCCGGCGGTGGGCGGTAGCGGCAGGCGGGGGGAGCGCAGTGGTGAGGTGCGGGCGATTGCACGCAACGCCAACCAGCAGCCCTACATACCGGGCAGCAGCATCAAGGGTGCGATCCGCTCGGCGGTCGTCAACCGCTTGCTACCGGCAATGAGCAACAATGAGCTTGGCGGCATGGTCGGGCGCGGGCGCAAGGAGTTTGCCAGCGGGCAGATTGAGCAAACGCTACTGGGTAGAGACCCCAACCATGACCTGTTCCGCGCCTTGCAGGTTAGCGATAGCGACCCGTTTGCGCTGGATGCTGTGCGGGTGGTGGAGGTGCGGCGTGGCCGCAACTTCGATGGTAGTGGGGGGATGCTGTCCTTTGTCGAGGTGCTGCGTCCCAGCGCGGCGACGGTGGTCAAGCTGCGGCTGGATGATGGCTTGCTTGAGCAGCACGCCCGCACGCTTGGTTGGAGCGACAAGCAGGTGGCTATCTTGCGCGACGAACTGGCGGTGGCCTGTCGTGAGTTCAGCACGCTGGTGTTGGCGGAGCAGCGCAAGTTCTACCGCCAGATGTGGCAGGAGAGTGAGGATGCGGGTAGCTTTAGCCTGCTGCTGGGCTGGGGCGGCGGCTGGGCGGGCAAGGCTCCGGTGGGGCTAAGGCTGAGAGAAGAAATGCCCGGCTTCTTCGAGCAGACCGCTAACTATTTGCAGATGGGCAAGCGCGATGTGGAGATTAACGCGGATACCTTCCCCACTAGCCACTGGATGGTGCAGGAGGGTAGTCAGGAGATGCCGCTGGGCTGGGTGCGGCTGACCCCGACCGAGGCGCAGCCAACCTTGCCGCGCTTGCAGCCGACGCAGGTGGCTGAGGTTGCGGTCAAGGCATTGCCACCTGTAGCGTTGGCGCAACGGCCATTGCCGCCACGTGGTGGTGGTGGCTATCAATCGCCACTTTCACGACCAATGCAGAGCGTACCTGACGTGCCTGAACCGCCAATCACGGCTTCGCGGGTGCCTGCTGCGCCTAGGAGCATCACGCAGGTTGACCAGTTGGAGGTAGGCAAGGAGTACAGGGCGGTTGTCCGCAAGGTGCTGGCTGACGAGATGGAGCTTGTGGTTGAGGAGATTGCACGCATTTACGGCACGGTGCGGAAGAACACGGGGGCTAGCTACAAGAGTATGGGCTACAAACCGGGTAGCAAGGTGAAGGCGCGGGTGCTGAAGCTGAGGCCGCTGACGCTGGAATTGGTTGAGGGCAAGAGATAGTTAGCGGGCCAGTGCGCTGCCCGATTGCGTTTCTGGTGGATACGTCGGCGGATGTGCTGGCGGTCAACAGTGCCAGGGGCGAGGAGTTGCCGCGCCCTTATGCGATTGAGCCGCCGCTAGATGGTCGGCTGGCGTATGCTGCGGGGGAGCGGTTCGAGTTTGGGGTGACGCTGTTTGGCCGCGCTCATTTGCTGCTGCCCTATCTGGTCGGGGCGGTCAACGACTTTGCCGACCGGCTGGGGATGGGCGATGCCGGGGAGCGGGGGCGGCTGGTGCTTGAGCAGGTCTGGGCTGAACAGCCGCTGACGCGCACGCGGGTGCCGGTTTGGGGCGAGGAGAGTGCCAGCCCAGCTACCGCCACCAATCCTCAATCTATAATCTATAATCTACAATCTACAAGTCGGAGCATGGCCGAGGTGGTGGCGGGCTTGCCAGAGCGGGCCGAGCGGGTGACGCTGCTGCTGAAGTCGCCGCTGACGCTGAAGGCAGGCGGGCGGGTCTGGCGTGAACCACCGCGCCCCCGCCCACCATGTGGAGCGGGTGCAGAGCGAGGACATGGCCGCCTGGTGGAGCGGCTTCGACCAACACGCGGGCCGCTATCCCGCCCACTGCGCCCAACGCCAGTTGTGGAACGCCCTCTACCTGGCCGCCTTCGCCAGCAAGCCGGGTCGCCCCAGTCGCCAGCCGCTGCTGCAAGAGTTGGCGGCGGTCTGCCCCAACCTGGCCGAGCTACTAGCTAGCTGCGTGGAGGAGCAGCCCGAACCGCGATGGCACGGGCTGCCCTTCGAGCAACGCCACGCCGCCCAGTTGCTAGAGGGCTACGGCGAGGTCATCCCCCTGGTCTACTGGCGCGCGTTGGTCAGCGAACTACACCTTCAGCTTAGCCAACCGCCGACTGCCAATACATTGTGGGTGGAGGGTGGCTCTATCCTCAACTACCGCGTGCTGGACAACGTGGTGAGCACGCTGACTGCGGGTGAGTACGGCCACAAGCTAGATGCGCTGGTGCTGGATGCCACGCCGTCGCCGCTGCTGACCACCCTGCTGCCCCACGCCGAGAGTAGCCGCGCCGCGGTGGAGCAGCACCTGCGCGTAACCCAGATTAGCGACAGCTTGCTGACCAGCCGCCACTTGCAGGCGCGCGGTGGGCAGGAGGCCGAGCGGGTGGCAGCGGTGGTCAACGCGCTGGCGGGGATGTGCGCGACCACGGCGGTGCTGGGTAACAAGCTGCTCTTGCAGGCGGGCGGGGCGGTGGCGACCGAACTAGATAGTAGTCTGGGGCTGGCAGTGGGTTGGTTTGGCCGCGACGAGAAGGCGCACAACCGCTGGACGGGGGCGCGGCGGCTGGTGATCGCGGGCCACCACCAGTTGCCGCCAGCGGAAGTGCAGGCACGGGCGGCGATGCTGCGGCGGCACGCTGGGCTGGCGGCCAGCAACGAGGCAGCGGGCGAGTTGCGGGTGCTGCGGCCCTACCAGTACCGCGCAGTGGACGGTAGCGGGGGTGGCTACTGGATGCGCGCGTACAGCGACCCGCTAGAGCAGGCGATTGCGCTGCACAGCGAGCAGGCAACCATCCAGCAAGCGATAGGGTGGGTGCGGGGGGTGCTGGCCGACCGCTGGCGACCGGTGGAGGTGTACCTGCTGACCGCCACGCCGGTGGCCGACCTGTAAGTAGCGCGGCTTTGTAGCCTGGACGAGATAATTGCGGGTGGGGGGCTGGGGGCGGAGGGGGGAGGGCTGAGCAACGACCACCAGCGGGTGCAGTGCCAACTGGCGACGTTGAACGAGGAACGGCAAGTGGCAGCCTG
>JBBROH010000245.1:0-4953 GCA_038229595.1 Chloroflexia bacterium
AAGACTATGTGGTAGCCGAGTTTGGTTGGCTACTGGAGTGTAGCCAGTCGCCGGTCGTCAAGCAGGACCATAGTGCGTTCGTGGTGCAAAAGTGGCGATGGCTGGTAAAACGGACGATTAGTTGGGTCAATCGAGGTCGGCGGCTGGCTAAGGATTACGAGCGATTGGTAGCAAGTAGCGTAGGCATGGTGCAGTTGGCAATGAGCCGGTCGATGCTGCGGCGACTGAGCAACAACCTGTCTACGTGGCAGTAACTATAATGAGTTCCCCAACAGGCTCTAACCATGAAACGAATGGAATCCAACTATGCCAACTGTAAGAGTAAGAAGATCAGAACAAGGTAAATACTCCAAGCGTCAAGGGCTTGCGCGATCTAGCTATGATTTCACCCGAGGAAGGTTGGGCTGTTGGCAACGGCACTATTTTGCACTACATCAACGGTAGTTGGATGGATGCATTTGACAAACAGGTTGTTCGTTAGACATGCAAGAGGAAGGAGTAAGAAGTAGTTCGACTAGTAAACAGCTTATGCGAGTAGGATGGCATGAGCAAGCAATGGTTCATCTATCCGCTTAACGGTCTGCTGCTACTGGCAGCGGTTGGTTGGTGGATACGACAACGGACTGCAGTCGCCTGGTGGGGGCGCGGCTAAGGGCTGCTACTGCCGCTTGGCGACTGGCCGGTAGGCAACCGCAACACCGCTTGGTCGCTACCATGCTGCTCCTTGCAGGGATGATCGCTGCGGTTGCGGCTCTCGCCTCGGCTCTTGCTCCGCCAGTGCTGTACGACAGCCTCTACTATCATCTTTCGCTGCCGCAGGCGTATGCGCGGGCGGGCGGCTACACCTTCGTCCACAACAGCTACTTCCCCCTCTTTCAGCAGGGGGCCGAGGCCATCTTCCTCTGGCCGATCAGCCTCTTGGGGGCGGACAACCTGCGCGGTGGCATCGTCGCCAGCCTGTTGCACGGGGCGATGACGGTGCTGACCGCCCTTGCCCTCTACGGCATTGCCCGTGAACTTGGTTGGCGACGGCAACTCGCCCTCTTTGCCGCCAGCCTCTACCTGATCACCCCCCTGGTTGGGCGCGAGGCAGGCACCGCTTACGTGGATAACGCCACCACCCTCTTTACCCTGCTTACCCTCTACGCCTTGTGGCGGTGGTGGCGCGGGCAACAATCCGGCTGGCTCTGGCTGACAGGGCTGCTGGCGGGCGCAGCGGTGGCGACCAAACTGTACGCCAGCTTCCTCTTGCCGGTGATCGGGCTGGTGCTGCTGGTGGCTTGGGCGCAACGACGGCAACCGGCCACGCGATACCTCAAGCTGCTGTCGGCAACTGTGCTGCTGGCGACAGTAGTCGCTTGCCCCTGGTACGTGGCTAGCTGGCTGGTGCTGGGCAACCCGGTCTGGCCCAGCTTCAACACTGTCTTTCACGGTCACTACTGGAACGACCTGGCCGAGGTCAACCTGCAATTCAATATCGCCCGCGACTCCCAAAGCGACGGCGTGGGCGACTTCAGCCTGCTCAACCTGGGCAAGTACCTGCTGTGGGATGTGTCGCTTGCCAACAGCAGGCCGCTGCCACGCGGCGGGCAGCTTACCCCCCGCACCGTGCCGCTGATCACTGCCTTCTTGCCCCTGGCCCTGCTCGGCTGGCGCAGGTTGCCGGGGGTGTTGCGCTTGGCCCTGCTCTACATCGCGGCCTACGTGGTGTTCTGGGCGGCGGCGCAAGGCATCAACTGCTACGTGCTGCCCATCTTTCCCCTGCTTGCTCTGCTGGCAGCCTGGGCCTGGGGGCAACTGCGCGACCGCTTCCGCTTTGCCAGGCTGGTTGCTACCTGCTTCCTCGTGCTGGTACTCTTTACCGCCACCTGTGCCAACCTGATCTGGTCGGCCCGCGCCTTCAGCTACGTCTACGGTCGCAGCGACACCGCCCGCTACATCACCAGCGACGCGATCAACCGGCTGGGGGATGACGGCTGGGCGGCCCTCTACATCAGCCACAGCACCCCAGCGGATGCTCGCATCCTCTACGCCCGCATTCACCCCTTCTACTATACTAACCGCGCCTATCTTGCCACCGACCCGGTAGTGGACGACCTGCTCGATTACGCCAGCCTGCGGACAGCCGCCGACTTCCGGGCGATGCTGACCCGCTTCGGTGTGGACTACCTGTTCTTCAACCCGACCAATTCCAGCACCATCGCCGCCGCCTTGCAATGGCGGGCGACCGGCGCGGGCCGCGACCAGTACAGCCACCTCCAGTACGTGCGTGGCTACAGCTACCTGTACAAGGTTGACCGCACCCCGCCAGATATAGGTAATCTGCAACTACCATCTGGCGCGACGGTGGGGCTGCTCGGCTTCGACGGCGGTGTACCAGCCGACCTGGCCGCCAGCCGCGACCTGCGCCTGGTCAACCTCGACGGCCTCGACCGCTTGCCGCACCTGGACACGGTGGATTACCTGCTGGTCAACCGCCAGCCGCCGCCTGCACCACCAGTTGCAGCGGAGGACGTAGGCGCACTGATCGCGCCCTCGACCCTCCGCCTGCAAGCAGCGTTCAGCAGCGTGGTCAGCCCAACGGTGACTACGGCCAGTTACCAACTCTACCCCATCGCCGACTGGCGGGCGGCGTTGCTAGCTACCCTGCACCTGCGGCCACTGCCAACCGGCAACTGGCGACTGGCCGACAGAGCCACAGGCGCGGTGGTGACGAGTACGAACGGCCTCGACCTCAAGCTGCCATTGGGAGAAGCGGTTGCTTTCAGTGGTGTGTACCCGCCAACGGTACAGGCCACTGCTGGCAGCGACCTCGCTGTTGACCTCGGTGATAGCGATGTGCTGGCAGTGCGGCTGCAAGCAACTACGACTTCGCGAGCGGCACCTGGGCAAGCCACCCTGTGATAGCGATGTGCTGGCAGTGCGGCTGCAAGCAACCCCTGGTGGCACGCTGCAACTGGATGGCGACCTCGATGGCAAGCCGGTCAATTTGGTCAAGGATTACCACAACGTGGGTGGGCCGGAGACGCTGCTGCTGCGGCTGCGAGGTAAGCGGCTGACCAACCTGCGCCTAACCCTGAGTGGCCCGCAAGGAGGTACCGGCAACCTGCGGGCGGGACGACTGGATCAGCGGGGTGGCAGTGGGGCGGTGACGGCCCAGATCAGCGGCTTCACCCTACTGCGGGCAGCCGATCTGGATAGGCGGTAGAGACTTTGACACGACCCGGCTCTACTCGTATAATGCGGACGTACACCAAAGTCACAACGAATGTGGATGAGATGCTTTGCCAACTACAACCAACCGCCGCTGGTGGCTCTGCGCGGGCCTCGCTCTACTCACTCTACTGCTGGCCTGGCCGGGCAGCCAACAGCCTAACCGCTTCAGCATCAGCGTGGGCCGCTTCGACAGCCCCTTCATCGTCGGGATGAGCCAGCCACAGGCGGGTGGCGATAGCGGCAGGCTGCGCTACACCACCCCCAGCACCCTGCTGCGCTTCCCCGGCTGGGATGGGCGGGCGGCCCAACTTGGCATCCACGCCAGCTACAGTCCACCCACCACCACGCTTCCCCTTGTGCTGACCATGACGGTCGCGGCTGGTGGTAAGCAGCAGCAACAGGTCGTCAGCGTAGGCTGGCAATGGTACACCACCACCGTCAGCAGTGCGGACGACCGCATCACCCTTAGCACCCCGGTCTACACCATCGCCAACACCCTCAACTATGCTGCCATCGCTATTGATGATGTGCAGCTTGTGCCGCTCGACCGGCAGCGACCACGCGACCTCACCGGCTTGTTGCTGCTCGTGGGCTTGGCGGTGGTAGCCGGTTGGTTGCTGGCGGGCGCAAACCGTCTGCGGCTGGTCGGAGGCGGTCTGCTGCTGGTTAGCCTGCTCACCTACTACTTGGTCCACCCGCTCTTTGACCGCTACGCTGCGCCGTTGCTGCTGGGGGTGGGGCTGGCCTTGCTGGCCTTGCGGCTACGGCTAGGGCGGCGTAGTAGCACCGGCGGCTGGCTCTTTGGCGGCACTCTTGCTGGTTATCTGCTGCTCAATGGTGGCAACTTCTCTAGCGTGGACGACACGATCAAGCACTACGCCACCCAACTGCTGCTGGGCGGGCAGGTGCGCTTCCCCCAACCCGCCTATGACCTGGATTACAACAAATATGGTCTGGGTCATACCCTGGTGGAGTTGCCCTTCCTGCTGCTCATCCGCCTGCTCGAAACGCTGGCCGGTCGTCCCTCGGCGCGGTTGGAGCAGTTGAGCATGGTGCTGATCAGCCCCCTTGCGGCGGCAACCACCGTGCTGCTGATCTACCTGACCGCCCGCCAGTTGTACCAAAAGGAGCGGCTGGCTCTTGCTCTAGCCTTGCTGGCTGGCTTCACCACTATCCTGGCCGCCTACAGCAACTATGCTGCCTCCGAGGCTCTGCTGGCCTGCTTGCTCATGGCGGCAGTCTATGCCCTCACTCGCTACGGCAACACCAAACAATTGCGGTTGCTAGCGGGCTGCGGTCTTGCCCTCGCTGGCCTGATCCTGACCAAGCAGGAGTACCTGCTGGTGGCGGCGATCATGATCCTCTGGTGGGCGGCCCGCGAAGGGCAGGAGCGTGGTTGGTCGTCGGTGCTACGTCGCGGTTGGCTGCTGGTTGTCCCCTGCTTCGTGGCCGTGTTGGTCAACTTTGGCTACAACCTGATCCGCAGCGGCAACGCGCTCAACTCCGGCTATGCCGAGGCCGAGCGGCAGGCCATCTTTACCCTACCCAAAGTGGAGGTCTGGTGGAACGGCCTCTACGGGCTACTGTTCAGCTCCGGCAAGAGCCTGTTCCTTTACTCGCCGACGCTGCTCCTCCTGCTATTCGCCTGGCCGCGTTTCTGGCAAGTCCATCGCTGGTCGGCTAGCCTCTACCTGGGCATCTTCGCAGCCATGCTGCTGTTCTACGCGCACGTCTTCT
>JBBROH010000246.1:0-4945 GCA_038229595.1 Chloroflexia bacterium
CAACCTGGAGGAGCATGGGGTGGCGGTGCGCGATGCCCCCCCGCTGGCGAACGCCGAGCCGTTGCTGCGTGGCCTCGTGCGGCGCATCAGCGAGAGCGCAGACCCACAGCAGGGTGGGGGAGTGTTGCTGCTGGCGCGGGCGCGAGCAGAGGAGCAGGAGTTCGAGCAGTTGTTGTGCGCGATGTTGATCGAGAGCGGCTACCTGCCAGTACGGGTTGCCACCGCCATCCTGCATCAAGCGGAGAGCATCACCGCTGCCTGTCGTCAACTGGCTGTCGCTGGGGCGACGCAGATCGTTGCCCTGCCGGTCGCTAGCAGCAGCGACAGCCTGACCACCCTCTACGACATACCGCGCCAGATTACCGCCACCCAACAGCGGGCAGCACTGACCGCCAGCCTGACTACCCTCGGTGGCTGGAACGACGACGAGGGGGTTATCACCGCTATCGTAGACGCGATCAAGGCGGTCATGGGAGAGAACGATGGCTCAACCAGCAAACCTGACGTACAACCAGTATATCGAGCAAGCCAGGTCTGAGTACGCCCAGGCCCGCGAACTCTTTCGCGCCCAGCAGCTAACCGCCTGCCTGCCCGCCTTGCAGGACGCGTTGGAGAACCTGCTGCGCGCCCAGATTGCCCAATTGCGCCCCAACAGTATGGCCGCTGCCTTCGCCACCTGGAAGGAGTTGCTAGACCACCTGCGGATTAGCGGCAGCGACGAGCGGGTAATACAGAAGGTGGCCCAGGTTAACGAACTGGTATTGCGTCTGCGCCAGGACAGTGCGCCAAGCTTCGACCAGGCTTTTGTTGCCAGCTACGAACTGACGGTGCGCGACCTGTTCAAGCGGTTCGCCCCAACCAGCAGCCCAGCCACGCCTGGCCTCCAAGCGGCTCCGCAACCCAGCCCAGCACAAGCGATGCCACAACCCGTAGTGCAGCCTCTAGTGCAAGCGATGCCGCAATCGTCCCCCCCTGCCTCTCCGCAACCTGTCACCGCCAGCCAGCCTCGTGGGGCCACTGGCCCGCAGCGGGCGGCCACCGGTCAGCAGCGGGCAGCCACAGTACAGCGTACCGCCAGCAACGAGCGGTCTACTACTGGCGGCAACAAGACGCAGGGGGCAGAGCCAGCCCGCAGCCGCCCGGTGGCTCTGCCATTGCCAGAGCAGCCTCCCCCACCCGTCTCTCCTACCCGATCCAGCACTGGCAACCAGAGCCGCCTGCCCCCCCCGCTGCCACCAGGGATGAAGCCGCCGCAAGCCGCCAAAGCTGGCCGCCTGCGTCAATCGCTGCCCCGGCCCAGTATGCGCCTCAAGCTCGGCACCCTCGGCAATCCCGCTGCCCAGTCCGCCGCCGACCACCGGGTGGTGCGCTGGGTGGGGCCAGTACTGCTGTTCCTCGTCGGCGCGCTGTTGATCTTCGCGCTCGCTGCCCTGCTTGGCTTGACCAGCAACCCGACTGGTTTGTTCGCCACCCTGCTACTTGCCCTCGTAGTCGGGGCCGCCCTCGGCTTCACCCTGGGTGGCCGCCTCAGCAAGCTGCTGGGCTAGCAGGCGGGTTGGCTCTAACCGCCCATCCACTCGGATGCTGTCCACCTGCACCCCCAGGCGGCGGGGGTCGTCGCTGGGCTGCCAGGGGATAGAGGCCAGGTTGAGGCGCAGCCACTCTGCGTGGTTAGCAGGCAGTTGCACCGTCCCTGTCAGGGTGTAGAAGCTGGCGACCCCTACCCCTGCCGATGGTGGGGTCAGGGCCAGGCTGCTGCTGATCACTGGCGTGCCGTCGGCCAGGGTCAGGCGCAGACCTGCGGGCGTGTCGCGCTCGGCGGGGCCGGGCGACACCCGCATGGTGATTGTAATGCTGCTGGCGGCTATAGGGACGGGCAGGCGCAAACTCGTGCGCGCATCGCTCATCGTCGCATTGCTGCTGCCGTTCACCCAGCGATAGCTGTTGCCCGCCTTGTCGCTCTCCTTCTCGCTCCAGCCCGCGATCTGGTACTGGTAGTCATGCGCCCCACCTACGTCTATGGTCAGCGGTAGGGTGGGGCTGATGCTGCCACGCGGCACCAGCCGATAGATGCCATAGTTGAGCCGCGAACTGAGCGTCACATTCAGTGGCTTGTCAGCGTAGCGTTGCTGCAACTCTGGTACCTGGTAGCTCCACTCACCTACTGGCTGGTAGTCGAAGCCAGGGAGGTCGAGTTGGCCGCCGTTCGCCCCTAGCAACAGGTAGAGATTGCGCGGCGACTTCTGCTTGCAGAGCGCAAGTTTGTCAGGGTTGGCGATCTGTCTCGGCTGGGCCAGCCAACAGTAGATCGCGTCCTGCACGATGGCTGGGCTGATCTGCGCGGGCGGTTGGGCGAGTGCGAGTGCGTCGTGGCCGTAGAAGTATTCGAGCGGGGTCGCTACTACCGCATCCTGACCCCACTGCCCGCTGAATAGCAGCAGGCTGTGCGGCTCAAAGCGGCCTGCCAGTTCGCTCACCTGCTCAATCGCCCCTCTTTCTTCCACGTGGCTGAAGATGGGTAGCAGGGTGTAGCCAAAGAAGGATAGCAGCAGAAGATAGCTAGCGACCGCCACCAGCGACTTTAGCGGTTGCAGCCTGGCCCATCTGCTGGGGGCGGCTGCTACTGGCAGTTTGCGCTTGAGCCAGAAGCCGAAGTCGTAAATCCAGAAGCCGATCAGCAGGCTGAAGGCTGGCACGATGATCGGGATGTAGCGACGGGCGGTGTAGATGTAGTGCGGGTCGGTGTAGCTCTGGCCGATGAAGATGAGCAGGGTGATCGCTAGCATCAGGAAGAAGGGCGCGCTTTGCAGCCGCAGCCTCCGGTAGAGAGCTAGCATCAGCCCGCCGCCCGCCATCACGATGCCCAGCGGCGAGAAGTACCAGCCGAGCTTGACCATGTTGAAGTCTGGGTCGTGGGGGATGCCGTCCTTAAAGGCCATGCGGTCGAGAGGCAGCGACGCTCCGATGTAGGCACTCTGGCCTGGCTTCGTTACCAGCTTGAGCAGTTCGCCGAACAGGTGAGGCTGGATCAGGTACACATAACCCACGTAACTCCCAGCCGCCATAGCAACAACCAGCAGTGCAATCCTCTGCCCCCGCTGCCAGAGGCGCGCCACCCGCTCGCGTAGCCCCTGCGCCCATGCGCTTCGCAGCAGCACGACCAGCATTAGAAGGAGACCCAGCCCGCCATACAGCAGCAGGAAGATGCGCCCCGAACTGCGCCTGAGACCCTGGATTATGCCATAGAACAGGTCAAAGGTGTATGGATAGGTGAAGAAGAAAATGTGCAGTAGGGTAACGGCTAGGGTGAGCAGGAAGGGAACGAAGAACCACCAATGTTCCGCCCGCCACCGCCGCGCCAGCAGCAGCCAGCCAACGTAGAGCGGTAGTGGCAGGATGTAAAATAGGAACTCCGGGTGCAGCCAACCGATCTGGCCCAGACAGACTGCCGCCAGCACTGCAAACGCGCGGGTTGCCGCTCGCAGCCGAGCAAGGCGGGCGCGTGGCGGGGGGATGGCCTGGCTGCGGGCGCGTTCGAGCCGCCGCTGCATGGTGACGAAGACTGCAAAGGCGTAGAAGGCAGCGAAGCCCAACCACTGGCGGGGGGTCTCCGTCACTGGGTAGCGGGCGAACCAGACCTCGGTGGTGTTTACCGCCAGCAGCGACGCGCCGATTAGCGCGGGCCAGCCGCCGAACAGCCGCTTGCCCGCGAAGTAGACCGCCAGCAACCCTAGCAGCATCAGGTAGGGCGTGGCGTAGAACTCCCCGCGCTCGCCAGCCACCGCGTAGAAGATCGCCAGCCAGACGGGGTAGAGCGAGTAGTGCTGGGGGTCAACCAGAGCCACCCCCTGGCGGTCATTCTTGTCGAAGATGTAGAAACCAGGGAAGCGTTGGCGGTTCAGGCTGTAGCGGGCAGGATTGAGGCCCGCGAAGAACTGGCGAATCTCGCCGTCGCTCATGTTCAGCAGGATCGGGTCTTTGATCAGCACGCTGCCATGCTGGGCGATGTGCGCCCCGCTGTTTGCGTAGACCCCCGCATCCAGCGTCCCACGGATCATCTCTGCTGGGCGCATGAATAGGCCCAGCCCCAGCAGCAAGAGGGCGGCCAGCAACACTGGCTCCCACCGCTGGGGGATGCTCATCTTACCCTCTCGCCCTGCGTGGGGGCTGGCTGGGGTGGGGGTCAGCCGCTGGCGATAGTGGTAGAGCAGCAGGGCGGCGGGTAGCACGCAGGCGGCCAGCATTGTGGGCAGGCTGAACAGCCCAATCTCGGCCAGTCCAAAGCCGACCCCACCCGCGTAGAGGCCACCCAGGGTGAACTGCACGAAGATCGCCTCGGCAAGCGAGCCGCCCCAAACCCGGCGGCGGGGCAGAGCCGCAATATAGATCGCCAGCCCAGGCAGGTAGAGGATGAAGGGGAACAGGAGCAGCTTCAGGTAAGTCAAACAGTTTATCTCTCTTTGCGGATCGCCGCCAGAACATCAGCCACCAACAGGTTAGACGGTGGGCAGGCCTCCAGGTGACGAGCGAACTGGTGGTGAGGCTACGTAGCCAGCAACTCGGCGTAGAGGGCGACGGTCTGGCGGGCGACAGCGGGCCAGGTGTAGCGGTCGAGCATCAGCCTGCGCCCGGCTGCGCCCATCTCGTGGCGGGCTAGCGAACTTGCCGCCGCCATTATAGCACGCGCCAGCCCCTCAATGTCGTCAGGGGCGACCAGCCAGCCCGTCTCGCGCTCCCGCACCTTGTCGGGGATGCCACCTACGTTGGTTGCCACCACTGGCAGGCCGTGCAACATCGCCTCCATCACCACAATTGCACTGCCCTCGTAGAGGGTGGGGTGAACAAAGAGGTCGGCGAGGGGATAGAGGTTGCTCAACTCTGCGTCGGGCAGTGCGCCGAGGAAGCTGACGTGGCTTGCCAGGCCAAGCACCTGCACAATAGTCTC
>JBBROH010000247.1:0-4933 GCA_038229595.1 Chloroflexia bacterium
AACATGGGTGCTTCGGCGGGCGACTGCAAGCCGACCAGTATGCCGGGCATGGTCATGGCTGGCGAATGTACGCCCACCCCAACAGCGGCAACTCCCAACCCAGCCACGAACGGTGGTGCTGCCGAAGGCTGCAAGCCGGCCAGTATGCCGGGTATGGTCATGGCTGGTGAGTGTACCCCCACCCCAGCCACTGGCAGCAATCAAGGCGGTACAGGTGGTATGGACAGCATGAACATGGCAGGCGGCCACGACATGAGTCCAGTGGATGTGAGCAACGCTTTGGCTGCCGACCCCAGCGCACGCGGCAACCAGCCACTGGTCTACAAAGAGGTGGACGGCCTCAAGCAGTTCGAGCTTACGGCCAGCGTGATCAAGTGGAATATCCTGCCCAATGTACAAGTCGGAGCTTACGCCTACAACGGTCAGGTCTCCGGCCCAGAGATCAGGGTTACTGAAGGGGATCGCGTGCGGGTCATCGTTCACAACCAACTGCCGGAAGCGACCAGCGTCCACTGGCACGGCCTCCAGATCGAGAACAGCATGGACGGTGCAGCCGATGTTACACAAGCACCGATTGCCTCCGGTGCAACCTTCACCTATGAGTTTACCACCCCCAATACTCCCGGCACGTACTTCTATCACACGCACAAGGATGCCGACAGGCAGCAACCGCTCGGCCTTTATGGTGCGCTAATTATCGAGCCGCGTGTTCCTACTGCAACCTATGCGGCTGACTACACGCTGATGCTAGGCGAGTGGCGGGTAGTTGACGGCAAGAGCTACCCGGCAATGGAATATGATGGAATGCTACCCAACTACTTCACCATCAATGGCAAGGCGTATCCCGCGACCGAGACGATCAAGGTGCGGCAGGGGGAGCGGGTCAAGCTGCGCTTCGTTGGTAGCGGCCAGTTCATCCACCCAATGCACGTACACGGCCAGCCGTTCGAGATCGTCGCCACCGACGGCAACCCGGTGCCTCGTGAAGCACGGCTGACCAAAGATACGGTGCTGGTCGGGCCAGGTGAACGCTATGACGTGGCCTTCACTGCCCGCGCCCCCGGTAAGTGGCTGATCCACTGCCACATCAATCATCACACGATGAACGATGGGCAGGAGGAACAGGGTGGTGGGGGTCTGGTTATGATCTTGGAAGTCACGTCCTAAGGAGATAGTTGTGGCGCAAGACCAGCCAGAGCAGCAGATGTCCCTAAGTCGGCGGTGGCTGCTACAAACCGGCGCGGCAACGGTACTACTGGCTGCCAGCGGCAGCCTCGCTGCCTGCAACACGGAAGCACCTGTACCCGAAGTGCAACCCACCAGCCAGCCACCAACCCTTGTTCCGGAGCCAACCATCACCTCTGCCCCGACCCGCAGCCCGATTATCGCCAAAGTTAGCGACCTGCAACCCAACAGCAGCCTTGTCTTCAACCGCTCTGATTACGCCTGGGAGCTACCCGCTTTGTTGGTCAGACGATCGGATGGTAGCTTTGTGGCTTATGATGCCAGCTGCACCCACAACCGCTGCGAAGTCGCTTACCTAGCAGAGGCGCAGCAGTTGCGCTGCCCCTGTCACGGCGCACGCTTCCGCATTGAGGATGGTGAGGTGGTGCGCGGCCCAGCCTCAGCCGGGTTGACCAGGTTCAGGCTGCGGGTGGATGAAGCCAGCGGTGAGATCATCTTTCTGGGCGTGGAAAGTTAACAAACCTGACTGACAAGGAGCTATATGAAGAAGTCATACATACTATTGGTGCTTGTCCTGTTCGCCTTGTTTGCAGCCAGCGTTAGCTCGGTTGCGGCTCAGACCATGAGCGACGACACCAACCGGCTGAAGGGACTGCGCGGCAAAGATTTCGACGTAGCGTTTATGAAGCTGATGATCGGCCACCATGAGGGCGCAGTCGCGATGGTGAAATACGCACCGACCAACGCCAGCCATGCCGAGATCAAACAACTAGCCACCAACATCACCGCCGCACAGAACACGGAGATCAGCCAGATGAAGGGCTGGCTCAAGGACTGGTATAACGAGCAGCCCGACCCGGAGATGGGTGGCATGGTTGATCACAAGCGCGGGATGCCAGAGATGAACATGGGCAGCATGGATGAGATGGTTAACCAGATCATCGAGTTGATTGATGCGAAGGGTGACGACTATGACCAGAAGCTACTGACCTACATGATCCCTCACCACCAGTCGGCGATTGAGATGGCCGCTTTGGTTGTCGAGCGTAGCGACCGCGCCGAACTGAAGACGCTGGCGCAGGGCATTAGTGCCAGCCAGCGTGGTGAGATCAGCCAGATGCAAGGCTGGCTTCAAGCCTGGTATGGGGTCACGCTGCCAGCCAACCCTACAGCGGCGCAAGTAGCTGAAGCTGCGCCCACTGCGATTATTCGCTCAGCAGATGACGTGGCTCGTCCAGCGGTGAGTCCGACCACTGGCCCAACCAGTACAACACGCTCCGTAGGTAACGACTCGCTTCCGCTCTGGCTGCTTGGTGGGGTTGGGCTGCTGCTGGCGGTCGTAGTGGCTAGCTACTTTATGCGACGGCCAACCCGCTCCTGAACAACTCTTGACGACAAGGGAGGTCTGCTCATCTGCTTGTTATTTAGCTGTGAGAACCGGGGTCGTGGGATAAATCCTGGCATGCCACCTGCTAAGTATACATCGTAGATTAGCGATGCCCTCACAACCCAACAGGAGAAACCAATGAAGAAGTCAACCATAGTCGCACTGTTTGCTGCCCTGCTGATTGGCGTAGTAGGCCTGCCCAGTTTGGCTGCGGCCCAAACGATGGGCAACCAGATGAACCAGTTGCGCGGTCTGAGTGGGCGCGATTTTGACATTGCGTTCATGAAGGATATGCTCGGCCACCACCAATCAGCCATTGACATGGCTAGCTTGGCTCCGGCCAACGCCAATCGGCAAGAGGTCAAGAACCTGGCGGCCAGCATCGTTGCCGACCAGCAACGCGAGATTGATGAGATGACCGGTTGGTTGCGCGACTGGTACAACGAGCAACCCACAGGCATGATGATGATGGGTGATATGCAGGCGAAGATAGATCGGCCCAAGACGCTCAAGGGCGACGAGTTCGACAAGCAATTCCTGATCGACATGATCCCCCATCACCAAGATGCGCTAGATATGGCGAACCTGGTGCCGGATCGGGCGGCCCGAGCCGAACTTAAGACGCTGGCAACCAACATCATTATCAGTCAGAGCCGCGAGATCGATCAGATGACCGGCTGGCTCAACCAGTGGTACAGCGTCAACACGCAGGGGCAGCCGCTGGTCAGCAGCAGCACAACCAACACCGCGCCAGCTAGCACCACTTCGACGCTGCCGCAAACCGGCAACGCTGACCAGCGGCTGCCATTCGTGTTGCTGCTGGCTCTGCTTGCGCTGGTAAGCGGTCTCATCTTGAGGCGACGTACTGCCTAAACCGGACGGTTAGAAGTAGCTACAGCACAGCCGCCTGTGGCTCTGTTGCAGAGAGTAGGCGGTTTGATAAGCATCTGAACCACCCTCTGTCTATGATTGTAATAGGTGATGAGCAACTAAAAGGTCAGCCTATTGAAGGAGGCTACATTATGATCCCAGTCACCAGATGGCTACGTGCATTCCTCTTGCTAATCACTCTGATGCTGGTACTGCCCACGCTTCAACTAAACGCACAGACCGATAGCTACACCTTTAGTGAAACCGGCCAGACCGTGCAGGGTCGGTTCCTCAGCTACTGGCAGACCAATGGTGGTCTGGCTCAGTTTGGCTATCCACTCTCGGCTGAGGTGCAGGAACGAAGCGACAGCGACGGCAGAACCTACACCATGCAATATTTTGAGCGGTCCTTGTTCGAGTTGCACCAGGATACGCAACTAGCGGCTACTGTGCAATTGTCACTACTCGGTGTCTTTGCCTACCGTCAGAAGTACCCTCAAGGAGCCAGCGGGCAGACACCAAACAGTGAGCCGAACGCTCGTCTATTCCCAGAGACTGGCAAGCGGATTGGCGGCCTGTTTCTTGAGTATTGGCAGCAGGCTGGTGGCTTGGCACGGCAGGGTTTGCCCATCTCTGACGAGTTCAACGAGCGAAGTGAACTGGACGGTAAACTGTACCGCGTTCAATACTTTGAGCGGGCCGTATTCGAGTACCACCCGCAGAATGCTGCACCTTACACCGTGCTGTTGAGTCATCTGGGGAAGCCACGCTACCAGGCTATATACGCAACGGCTAGAAGCGGCAGCATCCGAGCCGCCATCGAGATGTCAACTCCACGTGCCTGTCATTCGGCAACCTTGCTCGGCAACGGCAAGGTACTGCTCGCTGGGGGTATGGTCAGCGATGGTGTGTTCACTGCTGATGCCGAACTCTACAATCCTACGACCAACAGCTACGATGCTACTGGTATAATGACCACCAAGCGCGGCTGCCACACTGCCACGCTGCTGCTGGACGGTAAGGTGCTGATCACTGGCGGCTACGGTGATGGTTATCTGTCCAGCGCAGAGCTTTACGATCCACTCACTGGAAGGTTTACCAATGTCGGCAGCCTGAACCGCAGCCGGGAGGCGCATACCGCAACACTACTAGTTGGTGGTAAGGTACTGATTGCTGGTGGCTACAGCGGCGTGTCGGAAGTCAGTGCCGAACTTTACGATCCAGCCGCTGCCAGCTTTGTCGCAGTAGGCAATATGAGTGCGGCGCGGTCAGCGCACACTGCAACCCTGCTGCCTGACGGTCAGGTGCTGTTGGCAGGGGGCAGCGATGGTCGGGACAGCAACGGCACTGTGCTAGCGAGTGCCGAACTGTATAATCCGCGCACTAACAGCTTTGTGGCGACTGACAATATGGAGGTAGCTCGCTACAAGCACGCAGCGGCGTTGCTGAGCGATGGTCGGGTGCTGATTGTCGGCGGCGGCAACGATGTTC
>JBBROH010000248.1:0-4915 GCA_038229595.1 Chloroflexia bacterium
ACTGCTGCTCGGTTTGGGGGTGGCGGTCGGTTCGGGTTGTGGTCGCTTCTTTGGCTGGTCGCTACCCGGCTTCTTGGTGTTCTGGTCACTGCTGCGCTCGTTGCGGGTACTCGGCTTGGCGGTGCTACGCGGTTTGGCCGTGGAGGTAGCATCTGGCTCAGTGGCCCCGCTGCTGCCGCCACCCTCGTTGCTGCTAGCGACCTCAGCAACGGTGGGAGTTGGCTCGTTGGTGGCAGTGACCAGGGGGGTGGGGGTCGGCTGGCTGGCTCCTGGCACCATCAGGATCGTTCCCGGCTCAAGCTCTGCGGTAGGATCGAGATGGTTGGGGCCGTAGTTTGCCAGCCAATCGGGGCTGATGCCATAGTAGCCAGCCACACTGCTGATCGTATCGCCCACCACAACCTTGTGCATGATGCCGTCAATCGCGGGGATCAGCAGTGCTGTGCCGGGGGCAAGCTGGCTGCCGTCACCCGCCTCGGGGTTGGCCCAGAGGAGCGTCTGAGCCTGCAAGTCGAACTTGCTAGCGACGCTCGCCAGCGTGTCACCGTTGCGGCTGCTGTAGCTGAACACCTGCTCGCGGGGCAGCATGGTGCCGCCGGGGATCACCAGAGCCTGACCAGTGCGTAGCTCCTCACCAGGGTTGAGGCCGTTCGGCTTGTAGTCTATGATCGCCTGGGGGTCAACCTGGTACATGACCGCGAGGCGGTCGAGCGAGTCAGCATCATCTACGATGTGGTAGGCACCCTTGAGCGGCAGGATGATCAAGTCTTGGCCGGGGGTTAGGGCCGTATCGGGATCAACCAGCTTGTTGGCCCCCATGATCGTCTGGCGGTCGAGGGCGAACTTTGTGGCAAGCGACTGGATCGTATCACCCGCGACGATGGTGTATACCTTCACCCGGTCGGGGGCAATGGTGATCACCTGATTACGGCTGCTGAGGTCGGCTACTGCGGCTGCCTTCCCGTTGCTAGCATCGTAGCGGCCAAAACTGGCCTCCAGCGGATTGCTAGCCCCCTCCACATAGTTGTCAGTGCCAGGATGCCCAGCCCCCTCGTTGCCCGCCGCCTGCACCGTCAGCCCCTTGAAGCCACCGAACAGGCCGATAGTCAGCAGCAGGGTGAGGATCACGAGGTGGGTGGCGTAGCGGCTGGCCCAAAGCGAAGCATTCTGCTTGGCGAGGCGGGTTTCGTGGCGGTCGTGGACTGAGTGTTCTGGGGTGCTAACCAGCAGTTGCAACTGGCTGCGGAGGTGGGCCAGGCCGTGCTGGTCGAGCCAGAGACGGGCGCGCTGGCTGGCAGCCGTGCGCGAGCGGGGTAGTTCGAGTTCAGGCAGTTCGGGTGCGGGGCTGTCGAGGCGAAGGACAGCGTGCAGTGCTTGCTCCGCTTCGCTGGCTGCCTCGTTCAGGCGGTTGCGTTGATTGCGGCTTTTGTCAGTCTCTAGCCGCTTACGCACCTGCGTGGCAGCATCTTGCAGCCTACGCCGTGAAGAACCATCTATCAACTGTTGATCTCCTTACAGGGGATGGCCCCCACGCGCCCGACTGGAACAAGCCAGCCAGCATGAAGCAGCGGCGCGGTTCTGCGCTACGGTTGAGGCAGCAAGGAGGCCATTCCCGGCTGCGCTTTTCTCTACCCTTTTGCTGTTCCCAACAGATGATACACAAGCAGGCTGCATTTGTCAAGATTGCAACTAAATGCAGGCACCTCACTGCACCAGCGAGCGTTCTAGACAGCAGTGGCTGACTCACTGCTGCAAAGATGTGGCGTAAAGCTGACAATGGTACTGTCAGGTTTTGATCTACTTTTGTGTATAACGAGCCGCGGAATGGTGGAAAAGGGGCAGAATTGGTGCAAAACCAGGGTGCCAGCCTGCAACTTCACCGGTTACTTTCTGTCAGCCGCCCAAATAGCAGGGGGTGGATCGTTGCGATCCACCCACTTGGCCTGCTAAAAGGCGGTAGTTAGATGTCGTTCTTAGTCAAGGTTGCCAGGAACTCGGCATTGTTCTCGGTCTTACCCAGGCGGCTGAGGATCAGTTCGAGCGACTCGGAGCCGCCAATTGCGCTAACCATGCGGCGCATGGTCCAGACCTGCTTCAGCGTGTAGTCGTCAAAGAGCAGTTCCTCGCGGCGGGTGCTGCTGCGGGTAATGTCAATCGCAGGGAAGACGCGCTTCTCGGCCAGCTTGCGGTCAAGGACTAGTTCCATGTTGCCCGTCCCGCGAAACTCCTCAAAGATCACATCGTCCATGCGGCTGCCGGTGTCTACCAGAGCAGTAGCGATGATCGTTAGGCTGCCGCCCTCCTCAATATTGCGAGCTGCGCCGTAGAAGTGCTTGACCGGGTAGAGAGCTACCGGGTCAATACCACCGCTGAGGGTGCGACCGCTGGGCGGCATCTGCATATTGTAGGCGCGGGCCAGGCGGGTGAGGCTGTCCAGCAGGATCACCACGTCGCGGCCACCCTCCACCAGCCGCTTAGCCCGCTCCATCGCCATCTCGGCCACCTTGACGTGTTCCTCGGTCGGCTGGTCAAAGGTGCTGCTGATCACCTCGCCGCGCACGCTGCGCCGCATATCGGTGACTTCCTCTGGCCGCTCGTCAATCAACAGCACGATCAGGTGTGCGTCGCTGTAGTTGGCGGTAATGCCGTTGGCGATAGCCTTGAGCAGCAGCGTCTTGCCTGCCTTTGGCGGGGAGACGACCAGACCGCGCTGCCCCCGGCCAATGGGGGTAACGAGGTTGAGCAGGCGGGTACTGAGCATCGTCTGGGTGGTTTCGAGGTTGAACAACCGCTTGGGGAAGATCGGGGTGAGGTTATCGAAGTGGGGGCGGCGGCGGGCCACCTCTGGGTCGAGGCCGTTGACCGCCTCCACCCGCAGCAGGCTATAATACTTCTCCTGCTCCTTTGGTGGGCGCACCTGACCAGAAACGTGGTCGCCAGTGCGTAGCGCAAAGCGGCGAATCTGCGAGGTCGAAACGTAGATGTCCTCTGGGTTGGGCATGAAGCGGCTGTCCATGCGGAGGAAGCCAAAGCCGTCATCCATAATGTCCAACACGCCTGCACTGAAGATGTTGCCCTGCATCTCGGTCTGTGCTTGCAGCAGGCGATAGACTAGGTCTTGCTTCTTCAGCCGGTTCGCCCCCGGCACGTCGAAGTCGCGGGCCATCTCCTGCAACTCCTCCATGCTCTTGACTTCCAACTCCTGCATACTGACCGAAGTTGGCCGCACTTCCTGCTCAAGCACTTGTTCTCTCAACATATCACTTATTACCTGTTTCTTTCGAGGGGCGCAATAGCCTGCGCCACCATCTAACTTCCTGCTCCTATAGCGGACTGGGGGTGATTACTGGTTGCGGGAGAGCCGTTTCACCTTGTCGAAGGTGTGGGTGGCTTCGATGCGACGCACGGTGCCGCTGGCCGAGCGCATCGCCAGGCTGGAAGTGGTCGCGCCGTTGGGGAAGTAGCGCACGCCGCGCAGCAACTCACCGTCGGTGATGCCAGTGGCGGCAAAGAACACGTCGTCGCTGCGAACAAGATCGTTGGTAGTAAACACCTGATCCAGGTCTACGCCCGCCTCCATAGCCTTGCGCCGATCCTCGTCGTCACGCGGCCAGGGCTTGCTGACGATCTCGCCCCCGATGCACTTGAGAGCGGCGGCAGCCAACACCCCTTCGGGCGCGCCGCCAATGCCCATCAACATATCTACGCCAGTGTCTGGCAGAGCGGCGGCCATTGCGCCAGCTACGTCGCCGTCGGTGATCAGCTTGACCCGCGCCCCAGCAGCGCGAATCTCCTTGATCAACTGCTCGTGGCGCGGGCGGTCAAGCACGGTTACAGTCAGGTCGCTAGGGGTCAGCCCCTTCGCCTTCGCCACTGCCCGAATGTTCTGCTCGGTGCTGGCGTTGATGTCTACCACGCCGACCGCTTCGGGGCCAACCGCTATCTTGCTCATGTAGAAGATGCCAGGAGGGGCAGCGTACATACTGCCTCGTGTGGCGATCGCGACGACCGCAATCGAGTTGGGCATACCGAGGGCTAGCAGGCGGGTGCCGTCAATCGGGTCAACCGCAATGTCTACCTCTGGGCCATTGCCAGAGCCAACGCGCTCGCCCTCGTAGAGCATAGGAGCTTGATCCTTCTCGCCCTCGCCGATCACCACGATACCGTTCATGTCCACCGTTTGCAAGACGCTGCGGAGGGCATCCACTGCTGCCTGATCCGACTCGTTCTTGTTGCCCTTGCCCATCCAGCGGGCAGCATTGAGGGCAGCAGCTTCGGTAGCCCGTACTAGTTCCATCGCCAGGTTACGCTCCATCTGCTCGTTCATCCAGGGTCTCCTCATCTATAAGGTTTGTGAACTGCACGGGGTGGTATGTAATTGAAGCTAGTTTATGTTTCGCTCTGGAGGTGCAAAGTTGCAGGTTACAACTTGTAGCAGCAAGGCACGCGTCACCGATACTACGCTCTCGCTTGCTGAAGGTTGAGGAAGAAGCTAGGACGAGAGCCTGCCACGATGCAGGCTGGGCTACGTCCAGCCACCAGCACGCGCCAGGGCTTAGCTGGCGGTAACGGTGACTGGGTAGCAGCAGGGAAACTGGTCTTACTACGGATATTACGGGCGGGAGGGCAGGGATTCGAACCCTGGAAGACGCTTTAAGGCACCTTAACCGCTTAGCAGGCGGCCCCATTCGACCACTCTGGCACCCCCCCACGAAGGAAGAAAGGCGTACTTGAGGTACGAACCGAGGATATTTGCACTACGGAGGACAACTGGCGGAGAGGGAGGGATTCGAACCCCCGGAACTCGCGTTCAACTGTTTTCAAGACAGCCGCTATCAACCACTCAGCCACCTCTCCACAGCGGTTTGCTGTGTGCGCCTTATTATAACCCCCTCTATCATGCTTTGTCAAGCCT
>JBBROH010000249.1:0-4883 GCA_038229595.1 Chloroflexia bacterium
ATCCCCCCCAATTTGCTGCTGGGCGCAAAGTAGGGTAGAATCAGGGTATGAGTTATCCCACGCGCAAACTGACGCTCCTGCTAGCGATTAGCCTGCTGCTCACCCTCGCGGCCTGCGACGACAGCCCGCCTGCCCCGGCTAGCCCTAATGCTCCGCCAATCAGTGGCCCCCTGCTGCTATCCCCGCTGGCAAACAGCCCCCCTTCCTCTACTACCACGCCCGGCCCTGTGCCGCCCTTGCCCGCTAGCCCGACCGCTGGGGTGGGTAAGCTGCCGAACGTGACGCTCCAGGACACTGGCAATCCCCCTCGCGTCTTTCTCAGCGGCAAGGCTGGTACCCAGCGCGGCAATGTTGGGCCGTTCTGTTGGACAAAGGGCTGTATTAACCGCCTCGGTAGCCGCGTGCCGACTCCCACCCTAGAAGTGGCCGTGGGCGAGAGCCTGACGATCAGCAACAGCTTCGGCCTCGCCGCCAGCACCGCTGCGATCAACGCCTACCGCTTCCCCAGCGACCCAGAGCGCGTTGGCGAGTACGATGATGCTGGTCACTACTACTTCTATGGGCGCGGCCAAGTCGTCGCCCATGCTGACCTGACCGCCAGCGTCAACCTGCGCTATGCGGTGGACTTGCCGCCAGGCGACTACATCCTGCTGTTCCCCAGCAACTGGCCGCTGGGCGGACGTAGCGGTTCCGCCCTCTACGCCTTCGCAGTGCGGGTGAAGTAGCTGGCTTGAGAGCGGTAGGTCGGGGCTAGTAGTCGGGGAAGGAGCGGTCATCGTTGCTCGGCTGGTGCTTCTCGCCAGGGATGTCGTTGATGTCGGTGTGCATCAACCAGTAGGCAAACAGGCCGCCGATGCTGGCGACGGTGAGACCAAAGCCCGCCAGCGTCAGCAGCAGGGCCAACCAACCCGGCCAGCTACCAGCCCCACCGAGTGCATTAGCTAGCAGCAGCAAGGCGGCGAACTCGAGGGTGAGCAGCAAGAAGAAGCGGGCTACGGTCCACAGCTTGATCTGGAACAGGCGACGGCGGTTGGGCCACCAGATAGCGAGTCCACCGACCAGCAGGGTGCCAGCCAACAACAATCCGAGCAGCATAGTGTTGTTCATCGCGGTTCTCCTCTCTATTATTCTACCACTGACGACCAGCTTGTGGCAACCGCTGGGCCGGGAGCAGTCTATTGGCACCGATTCTGCTTTAACTCAAGCTAGCACCGAGTGCCAGGACAAAGGTTCAATCGCAACCGAGACGTGAAAAGGAGAATACAGATGGCAGCTTTGGAAGGCAACAATCAGGCTGGCATGAGCCAGAGCAAGGGTATTGACGGGGGCGCGCAGGCTGGTTCCAGCCATGGCGATGACAGCCCTCTAACCGATGCTACCTACAACATGATTTCCGCCCTCTCCAACAAGGTCGAGGGGCTGTGGCGTTACGACAAGTACGTTCAGGATGACAGCGACAGCGACGCGCAGGAGATGTGGCAGCGGTTCAAGGCTCTGGATATGCAGATGGCCCAGGAGTTGAAGAACCACCTCAGCCGCCGCCTGCAACACGAGACTGGGCCAGAAGGTAAGGTTGGTCATGGCCCCCACGACGGCGGTAGCAGGCGATAACATGGACGATGCACAGAACCAGACCAACAAGGGCGACAGTGTTGGCGGCTACGACTCCGCTGCTGATAGCCTTAGCGACGCAGGCGGGGTAGAGAGCCTGCCCAACCAGACTTATGGTAGCACAGGCAGCAATCCTGGCACTAGCGGCTTGAGTGGCGCAGCCGCCGACAAACCTGGCGACGAGTTGGCGGGCGGCCAGATTGGTAGCACTACTGGCGGAGTCAGCACTAACCCCAGCGCGATGACAGGCAGCAGTAATAGTGGCTCTAGGGGCGGGTTGGCTGAAGGTGGCAACCTCGGCGACGGCTCTAGCCAGCACTAACGAAGACGAGCGGCCCTCCTCCAGTACACTGGAGGAGGGCTTTTTGCTGCCAGCAGCTAGCACTCTGCGGCTGCCTGCAACCAACAGCCCGCTGCTAGCCATCGGCTTACCCCTTGTGCCAATCCGCTGGCTGGCTTCGGGCCACTGGCTGCTTTTCACGCTTTGCTCCACATTATGTTATAATTAGACATAATGCAGAATTGGATCAGCCGATGACAACCCCTGGCAGAGCAAAGAGCGGCAGCGTAGAGGCACAACTGGATGGGATAGCGAAGCAGGTAGCCTCCTGCGTGCTATGTCCGCTCAGTAAGTCGCGCACCAATACCGTGCCTGGCGGCGGCAATCCCCAGGCCGAGATCGTGATCATCGGTGAAGCCCCCGGCTACCATGAGGATCGCGAGGGCCGCCCCTTTGTTGGTGACAGTGGCAAGCTGCTAGACAAGCTGCTGGCGAGTATCAATCTTAGCCGCGCCGACGTATTCGTGACCAACATGGTCAAGTGCCGCCCGCCGCAGAACCGCGACCCGCAGCCTAAAGAGATGGAGACCTGCCGCCCTTACCTCGAAGCGCAGTTCGCCGCCATTCGTCCCCGTATCGTGATCACCCTCGGTCGCTTCGCTATGGAACGCTATCTCCCTGGCGCACGGATCAGCCTCGTTCATGGCGTGCCACGCCTTGACCCACAGAGTGGCATCCTCTACGTGCCGATGTTCCACCCGGCAGCGGCACTGCGTACTCCCGCCTGGATGGACGCGCTGAAGGCAGATTTCCTGGCCCTCCAGGGCATCCTTGAGCGGCACCGCGCTGGCACCCTGCACGCAGAACCATTGCCGCCCATCACAGCGCAGCCCGCCAGCCCAGTGGCAGAGCTTGCCACCACCGAGGTCGAGTCAGCAGCGGTAGCCGCGCCGGTCACTACTGCCGCCCCGCTCGCAGCCAGGCGCGGTCGCCCGCTCAGCCGCAAGCAAGTGACGGCTAAACCAGCAGTAGAGCCAGACGACCACCCCTACCGCAATGCCACGCCTAGCCCCGACCTGCCGCCCGCACCAATGGATCATACGCTGGCCGAGGAAGCAGTAGTCTCTCCAGCGGTGGCTGAAGCTGGTGTTGCTGACGAGATTGCCCAGGTGGATGAGGTAAACGCCCAGGCTTTGGCGGCGGCTGTGGAGATGCAGGAGCAGGGCGTGGCATTGCCCGCGCCGACGAGCGCGCCCCCGCCCGAAGTTGCAGCCATAACTGCGCCTGCGAAGCCGAAGCGGGGCCGCCCTGCCGCTCGCACCCAGCCTGGCCCTATGCCAACGGCGGAGGAGCCAGCCAGCCAGCCGCTGCCAGCTACCGCCACCGAGGACGCGGAGCCAGCCAGCCAGCCGCTGCCAGTCATCGCCGCCGAGGATGCGGAGCCAGATGAGGAGCAGGGCTACTCTCCTGCCGCGCCCGCTGCGACCACGCTGGCGGAGGAGAGCAGCGATGAGCAGTGGGCCGAGTTGACCGCGACCACCGGGCAGCAGGAGCAGCCCGCGAAGGGGCGGCGTGGTCGTCCACGCAAGGAGACGTTGGCGGCAACCGAAGGTGCGCCAGAGCAGGTGACGGAGCAGAAAGAAAAGAAGGAGAAGCCTAAGAAGGAGAAGCCTAAGAAGGAGAAGGAGAAAGAGAAGGGAGAGGATAATGGGCAACTCAGCTTCTTCTAGCTGGGGCGAGACTATGATCCTCCTCGCGGCAGTCGTCAGCGTCGAAGGGTTCGCGCTGGTCAGTCTGGTGGTACAGGTCGCAGACCTGGGTGGCGTGGCGGGCTGGGGCATCCTCGGTTGGGCGGTGAAGTCGCTGCTGCTGGGGCTACTGGCGGTCATCTGCCTGCCACTGATCGCGCAACCGTGGACGGCGCGGCGCAAGCCACTTGCTTGAGCAACCCACAAGTTTCTATCCCTGTCGTCAATCGCAGTTCGTTCAACAATTCATGCAGGCGCGTGGTCGGTGGTTTGTAGTCAAGGGGGCAGCGCAAGGTTTTGGCAAGCTGCCCACTAAACTACTGACCACTGCCCACCGCCCCCCGCCTGCCTAGCATACCCTTTGGAGGTCAAGTGACACAAGCGAACAATAGCAATCGTAGCCGCCAGCGCGGTACCAGCCCCCTGCCAGCCAGCACCAAACTGCGTGTGGTCATCCTCGGCGGTCTCGGCGAAGTCGGCAAGAACATCATGGCAATCGAGTACGGCGAAGACATCATCGTGGTAGACTGCGGTATGGGCTTCCCCACCAGCGAAATGCCGGGCGTAGACGTAGTGCTGCCCGACGTAACCTACCTTGAGGAGCGCAAGGCCAACATTCGCGGTATCTTTCTCACCCACGGGCATGAGGATCACGTTGGCGCGTTGCCCTACCTTTTGCCGCGCATCAACGCCCCAATTTACGGCTCGCGCTTCACCATGTCTTTGGTCAGCGACAAGCTGAAGGAACACAAGCTGCTGGGCAGCGCGACGATGAACGTGATCGAGACTGGCAAACGCTACCAGGCGGGCGCGTTCAGCGTCGAGTTCTACCACATCGTGCATAGCATCCCCGATAGTTGTGGGCTGGCAATCCATACCCCCGTTGGCACTCTGATCCACACTGGCGACTTCAAGCTGGACATGACCCCGATTGACGGCGTGCAGGCCGACTTTGCGGCGATCACCCGCTTCGGCAGCGAGGGCGTGTTGGCCCTGATGAGCGAGTGCGTGCGGGCCGAGTACCCCGGTTTCACGCCCACAGAGCAGGAGGTGCGGGCGACATTGGACGGCCTCTTTAGCCGCTCTGCTGGGCGCATCATCATCGCCACCTTCGGCAGCCTGATCTCCCGCGTGCAGATCGCCCTCGATCTGGGCCACAAGTACGGGCGTAAGGTGGCAGTGTTGGGGCGCAGCATGGAGAACAACACCGACCGGGCGATAGAACTGGGTATCCTCAAGGTGCC
>JBBROH010000250.1:0-4878 GCA_038229595.1 Chloroflexia bacterium
CCCGCGCCAAGCCGATTAGCAAGTTAGCGATCCCCCAGCGGTCACCCACCCTACGGCGCAAGGTGAGACTCTCGACCAGGTACGTCTGGGCCGCAGCGTAGTCATGTTGCCCAGCAGCGGCATCACCCAGGTTGTGGAGGGCCACAGCAATACCTTGCTCGTCTTCCAGGGCGCGGCTGAGCAGCAAGCCCTCCTCGTAGAGGCTGCGTGCGGCTGCGTACTCGTGCTGGATAGTCAGCAGGTTGCCCAAGCTGCTCAGAGCATAGGCGATGAATGGCTGATCACCCGCCTCGCGGCTGACCTGGAGGCTCTCCCCATAGCATTGTTCGGCCTCGGCATAAGCCGCCTGGTTGTACGCCACAGTCCCCAGGTTGCTCAGGGTACTGGCGACCACCCGCTTGTTGCCGAGTTCGCGGCTGAGTTGCAGAGCCAAGCGGTAACGCTCCTCTGCTGCGCGGTACTCACCGTGCATATAGGCGATGTTGCCCAGACTGTTAAGCAGCCGAGCTGTGTTCGCCTTGTCGCGCAAACGGTAGCTCAAGCTCAATCCCTCGTTTAGCAACTGCTGGGCGAGGTCATAATCCCCCTGGACGTAAGCCAAGTTGCCTAGCCCCTCAAGTACCTGGCAGCGAGCAACCTGATCCTCTGACCCTGCCGCCAGGGCCGCAGTGAGGAAGGCGCGCCCTTCGCTGTAGTGGCTGTGCATATACCAAAAACGCCACAGGCTGGCCCCCAGCTGCAGAGCAAGGTCGCTGCGGCCCTGCGCCAAGGCCCAACTTAGGGCGGCCCGCAAGTTGTGGTGTTCGCGTTCCAACTGCTCTAGCCAGTAACCCTGCTCTGCGCCCAGCAGAGCCGCCGCGCCCTTCTTGGCGAGGCTTAGGTAGTAGAGTGCGTGTCGCTCCCACACCTCCTGGTCGCTGCCAAGCGCGACTAGACGCTCCTGGGCATACTCACGGATCGTCTCCAGCATTCGGTAGTGAGGCTGCTCACCTAGCATCTCTTTGATCACTAGCGATTTGCTGAGTAGCGCAGTGAGCAGGTTGAGCAAGAGATAGGGTTGGTCATCAGACGCGCTATAGACCGCAATTACTGCCGCCAGAGAGAAGCTAGCAGGGAAGACAGCAAGCTCACTGAATAGCCGTTGCTGCTCTTTAGAGAGCAGGTCGTAGCTCCAGACGCAAGTGGCGCGTAGCGTCTGCTGGTGGGGGAGAGCAGTCCGCAACCCGCCAGTGAGTAGCTGGAAGCGGTCGGTCAAGCGGTTCTCAATCTCGGTTACTAACATCACCTGCACGCGAACCGCTGCTAGTTCAATTGCTAGCGGGATGCCATCAAGCCGCTGGCAGATTGCCTGTACAGAGTTAGCGTTCTCTGCGGCCAGGGTGAAGCTGTCTACGACCGCGTTAGCCCGCTCAATGAACAGGCGGATCGCCTCGTAGTCAGCTAGTTCGCTGGGCGGGGGGCTGGCCGCTGGCTGGGGTAGGGTGAGGGGCGATACAAGATAAGCAACCTCGCCCTCTGTCCGTAGTGCTTCACGGCTGGTGGTTAGGATTACCAAGTTGGGTAACGCGACCAGCAGGCGGTGAACTAGATCGGCTACTTCAGCCACCAGGTGTTCGCAGTTGTCGAGGATCAGCAGGTACGGCTCACCACGAAGCTGGTCTTCAAGTATGGTCAGCAAATGCTGATTGGCCTTGACCACAAAGAGGTAGTCACCGCCTTGTTCAACAATCTGGGCGCAGAGCTTGACCTGGGTGAACATGGTATCGCCCGTGACCACCTGAGCTTGCAAGTTGAGCTTGGCAAGCAGTTGGGGAGCAGCAGTGATCTCGTTCTCACGGCTACCAATCGCCAGTTGGCCGAGGACATAGCCGCTCTGGTAAGCATAAGCAGTCAGCAGATAAGTACGTCCCTGATGCGGCGGCCCGCTACCACGTAGCTCCTTATCGTCGAGGGCGATGCCTTCAGCGGAGCGCACGCCAATCTGCGCGAACCAGTCAGCCAGCACCTGCGCCAACTTGGCATGATCGCGGTCATGGAAGATGCGGAAGATGGTGGAGACGACGGGCGGCTGGTGTGCGACAAAGCCGAGGGCGTGTTGCAGGCTGGGGTCAAGGTCAGGGCCAAACTGAGCGATGGCATAGAGGGACTTGGCTCCACAAAGGACGGCAGTGACCGCCAGAGCCAGGACGGTGGGGAGTTGGTGGTGTTTACCACGATTGTCGCGGTGGTCAGGGCCGGCTTGCAGGGCAGCGAGCAAGCTGGTCAGGGGCAGTTCAAGCGTGTTCATGCCCCTATTCTACTATCTCCCCCCTTTTACGAAAAGGCCTTAGCTCACACAAAGGTTGCGCCGCCTAACAGAACAGAAAGATTGCACTGAGAAGTCACAGAGAGATTACAGCATGATCTCAGACAAATAGAGCAAGCTACTGGCAGCGACACCAGTGGCCGATCAAGGTGGGCGATTCTAACGCCACAAGTAAGAAGGAGGGTGGTTCAGTGTGGGCGTGCCTAATCCCGCAGGCAATAGATCAAAGCTGTATCACCCAACCAGGCTTACTGCCCACAGGTTGACCCTGCGGACCGCCCTGCAAAGCGATCCTGAATCCAGCCAACGGTAGCCACTCCTGAGCTTACGATTACTGGGTTGTGGTCTTCGCCAGGGTAGCGCATCAACTGGACAGACTCCCCCTCGGCGCACCTGCGCTTGGCATCTGCTACGCTGCTGTCGAACGGTATGATCGTGTCGGCGGTGCCATGCGCGATCAAGATAGGCACGTCAATCGGGCCACGAGGCGTGTTGCTGATGATGATCGTGCGGTAGGGTTCAACCGTAAAAGGATCAACTGCCAGGAACTGGGTGGGCAGCAGTTTTTCACCAATGATTAGAAAGGCTGCTGGCGTGGTTATACAGGTCTTGGCTATCTTCTCGACCTGGGAGAGAGTCTCCGGTTTGACCACCTGTGCTATGTCTACGGCAGGGTATATCTTGCTCCAGGCGTACACCGCCTCGGCAGTGAGGATGCCCCCTGAGAGCTTGTCCAGGCCAAACTTGAACACTGCTTCCAGATCGGTAGCCGGGGCTGCCGTTGCCACACCCAGCAGCTTCAGTTCTGGAGCATAGCTAAACGCATTCTGACCAGTCCAAAGAGCGGCGTGACCGCCCTGTGAGTGGCCCCAGACCACGAAGCGATTGCCAGCATTAACGTCTAGTTGGTGGGCAGCCCTGATCGAGTCGAGTACAGAAGCAGCCTCTACCGGCCCGACGAGATAGGGGTGGGTGCCAGGCGTGCCAAGCCCAGGGTAGTCAGTAGCAGCGACCACAAAACCGTCGTCGATCATCAGTTGGAGTTCAGGGATGTACTTGAATGGATCAGGGGCATGGCTGGTGCCGCACTCTGGCAGCACCCCGATGGTACCGTGCGCCCAGGCCACCACTGGTCGCGGGGCAGTGCCTTTATCTTTAGGGGCAATCACCACGCCACTTACGGCGATCTGCTCACCAAGCACGCCAGTGGACAGGTAGAGGACGCGCCAGGCCACTGCATTCTTGGGCAGATTGGTGGTAATTGGTTCACTGCGTATCAACGTGCCAGGAACCCCAGCAGGGAGAGGGGATGCTGGGGTGTAAAAGTCGGTAGGGGTAGGGGGGGTAGTCACCCGCCAGAACAACAGCCCAGCAATCACGATGACCGCAACAAGGGCTAGCAGCAGCCAACGAACCCAGCTACGGCGGAACCAGCTTGAAGGGGATGGTTCTGCTTGTGGTGACACTGTACTCACACTTATCTCTCCTGTGCGCCAATTTGCAAGGGGTAGCAGTAGCGTCGCTCTGAGCATAATTGCTACTGCTGGGTGGGGAAGCTCCTTTGCACTTACTGTAGTGCAGAATCAATATAGCATCTCCAAGCGGTGCTGTCAACACGTGGTGGACTGGGGAGTTAAGGCCTTTTCGTGAAAGGGGGGGATAGTAGAATAGGGGCATAAACACGCTTGAACTGCCCCTGGTCAGCTTGTGGTGATGTCCGCCCGACGCAACACAGCGATAGGCTTGCTGCGTCGGGCTGGGGTGGACAACATTGCTGCCGCCACTAGTGCTGACAACCAGCGAGCGCAGGCTCTACTACTAGCCGCCGAGGGTGACTGGATAGCCGCCAGTAGGCTGCTGAAGCAGTTGGTTGTGGGCAAGGTGTTCAGCCCGGTTGTCCAAGCTAACGCATTGAGCGAGTACAGTTTTATGCTGCAAGCCCGCGCCAGGCAAGAGGACGACCCCAGCCTGCAAGCCGAGGCCGCGGAGCTACAGGTCGAGGCTGCTGCGATCTTTGCTTGGGTTGGGTTGCCCCAGCGTCAGGCTCAGGCGTTGACCTGGTTGCGCCGCGTCTATTACCAGGAGAGCTTACAGTGCCAGAAGGCCACCTATCAATCGCCTGCGCAAAGGAGTCGCTCCCCGCAGCGACCTGTCAGATCAGGAGGCCACTAATGCCTAAGTACAACCAAACCGAACTGCTCGATCAGTTTTGGGTCGACCTTGAAACCGACCCAGCCAAGCAGCCACCTGCCGATCTCGAACCTGCCCTCGCCACCACCACCGTACGCCTGCAAACGCTGCATGTCCCCGACCCCGATCCTGCCTTCGCCCGTCGCCTACAAATACAGGTGGAACAGGCGGCTGCCAGCAATGTAGCCCGAAACGGCAGCTGGGTTGCCCGCCTGTTCACTCCCACCAGCATCGGTCGCCTCGCCGCTACCACCGTTGTGCTGATTGGTCACCGTCGCTTCCCTCGCCCTCTTTGCCAACGGCCAGAGCAACCAACACTCCCTCACTACTCAACAGATCATCCAGCACGCCAAAGCCAGCCTCGCCAGTGACAAAGTACAGTC
>JBBROH010000251.1:0-4795 GCA_038229595.1 Chloroflexia bacterium
ACACCTGATGGGCATCGCCGAGGGCGCGACTATCGTGGCGATCAATAGCGACCCCCGCGCCCCGATCTTCCAGCTAGCTGACTACGCCATCGTTGGCGACGCGGCCAGCGTGCTACCCGCCTTGACTGCGCGGCTGAAGAAGCTGTATGCCAGCGACTAAGGACTAAAGGCTAACAAGTATGGCTAATGCGATCACCGACATCTCCGGCCTGAAGGTCGGCCACTACACCGATGTAGAGCGTGGCACCGGCTGCACTGTCATCCTTTGTGAGGCAGGGGCGGTGGCGGGGGTGGATGTGCGTGGGGGTGCGCCTGGTACGCGGGAGACAGAGGTGCTACGCCCCGGCAATCTGGTGGACATCGACCACGCGGTCTTGCTCACTGGTGGCTCGGCCTTTGGCTTGGGGGCAGCGCAGGGGGTGATGCGCTATCTGGCTGAACGGCAGGTGGGTTATAGTGGAGCCGACACGCCACCTGCCCTGCGCGTGCCAATCGTGCCAGCGGCGGTGATCTACGACCTCGCCTACAAGCAAGCGGCCTGGCCCAGCCCTGATCACGCTTACGCTGCCTGCCTCTCGGCTAGCGATGTTGATTGTCCTACTGGTAGCGTAGGGGCTGGCAGCGGAGCGACGGTTGGCAAGCTGCTCGGCCCGACGCGGGCGGCGAAGGGGGGGATCGGCACTGCCAGCATCCACCTAAGCGACGGCACCATCGTGGCCGCCCTGATCGTCGTCAATGCCTTTGGCGATATCCGCGACCGGGCGGGACGGATCATCGCGGGCGCAACCAGCGACGGTGGCACGGTGGTAGACACTGTAGCCGCGCTTGCCACTATGCCCCTACTACGCCCGGCGATCAACCAGCCAACGACGGCGGCCAGCCCCGGCGAGTCGCCAATTAGCAGCCAGCCCGCTCAACTGAACACCACGATTGGCGTGGTAGCCACCAACGTACCGCTCAACAATGCAGCGGCAACCGCGATTGCGCGTATGGCCCACGACGGTCTCAGTCGGGCGATCCATCCCTGCCATACCCTGCTAGATGGCGACACGATCTTCGCTCTCGGCCTGGGGCGGGGCGACCTCGGCCCAATGGCGGTCAGCCAGCTTGGCGCACTGGCAGCGGAGGCGGCCACCCGCGCCATCCTCTCGATCTGGCAAGCGTACTGATCGAACAGTTGCATCGTAGACACATATCGCGCCAGGGCTGAGCTTGCGCTCCGGCTTATCACGAAGTTACCTTTCAGTAGATTAGCGGTTCCTGAGCTAGAGGAGGGAAAGTCAATGGCGACTGTTAGCGACCCTACCGCTGCCCCCGAAGACGTGCAGCGCAATGAACATCCGTGGCTAAAGTTCTACGACAAGGGGGTGGCCCACGCACCCTCCTACCCCGCGATCCCCCTGCACCGCACCCTGGAGGACACAGCCGCCCGCCAACCATACACTATTGCCACCCACTTTCTTGGGGCAGAGCTTACCTACCGCCAGTTGAACGAGCAGGCTGACCACTTTGCCGCCTACCTGCAACGTCTCGGCGTGCGAAAGGGCGAGCGGGTTGCTCTGCTGCTGCCCAACTGCCCACAGTACGTGATCGCCTTCTACGCTGCGCTAAAGATCGGCGCGGTGCTGGTACCAACCAACCCGCTCTATGTCGCCCGTGAACTTGAGCATCAGTTCAAGGACGCAGGGGTGGAGACGGTGGTCTGCCTGGACATCCTCTACCCCCGCGTGGCCGAAATCCGCGAGCATACCAGCATCAAGCACGTGATCGTCACGGGGGTGCGCGACTACCTGCCGCCGCTCAAACAGAACCTCTACTTCGTCCACGCCCTGCACGAGAAGCAGATGGTCGCCGACTACCTGCCCGCGCTTGGGCGTGTCCTCTACCGCCGTACACGAGAGGGGCAGGAGCATCCGTTGCTTGAAATCCCTTATGGCAAGGCGCAAGATGTGTATCAGTTCTGCGCGGCGATCAAGCAGGGGGGTATCCCCACCTACGTTGACGTGCAGCCTGATGACCTGGCCGTGCTGCAATACACCGGCGGCACGACTGGCACCTCAAAGGGGGCGATGTTGCTGCACCGCAACCTGGTTGCCAACACCTTGCAGGTACACGCCTGGTTGAGCGACCGCCTGCCGCACGAAATCTTCATGGCGGTAATGCCCTTCTTCCACGTCTACGGCCTGACGGTGGTGATGACCCATGCGGTCGAATGTGGGGCGACGATGGTGCTGATGCCCCGCTTCGTTCCCGCCGACGTGGTGGAAACGATTGAGAAGCTGAAGCCGACTATCTTCTGTGGTGTGCCAACGATGTACATTGCGATCAACAACTTCCCAGAGATTGGCAAGCGCAAGCTCTCCTCCATCCGCGCCTGCCTCAGCGGTGGGGCTGCGCTGCCCATCGAGGTGGCCGAGGAGTTCGAGCGGCTGACGGGAGGGCGGCTGGTAGAGGGCTACGGCCTGACCGAGGCCAGTCCTGTCACGCACTCCAACCCGATCTGGGGCCAGCGCAAGGCAGGCAGCATTGGTATCCCCTATCCCGGCACCGAGGCGAAGGTAGTGGAGATGGTGAGCAGGGCAGAGCAACCCCTGGGCGAGATCGGTGAACTGGCAATCCGTGGCCCGCAGGTGATGGCGGGCTACTGGCAGCGAGCGGAGGAGAACGCGCAGGTATTCAGTGCCGACGGCGAGTGGCTCTACACTGGGGACATGGCGGTGCAGGATGAAGATGGATACTTCTATATTCGCGACCGCAAGAAAGACCTGATCATTGCCAGTGGCTATAACATCTACCCCCGTGAGATCGAGGAGGTGCTATACCAGATGCCGCAGGTGAAGGAGGCAGTGGTGGCCGGTGTACCCGACCGCTATCGGGGCGAGACAGTCAAGGCCTACCTTGTGCTGAAGGACGGTGAGATGCTGACCGAGGATGCGGTGATCAGCTTCTGCCGTGCTTCGCTGGCCCGCTACAAGGTGCCGCACCTGGTCGAGTTCCGCCAGTCGCTGCCCAAGACGCTGATCGGCAAGTTCCTGCGCCGCGCCCTGATCGAGGAGGAGAAGCAGAAGCTGGCTGCCCAACCCTGATCCCTGCTTGAGGGAGGGGTGCTTAGCTGATGCTGAACTCCACGCCATAGATGATCGCACCCAGCTTGTGGGCCACACGCTGTGAGGCATGGTTGGCCCACCAGGTGCTGTAGAGCGGCAGCTTGCCAGCCGTTCGCAAGGTTGCCGCCCAGCCACGTACTACTTCGGCAGCGAAGCCACGCCCCCGATATGCCTCCACCGTGTCTACGCCCGCCTCAGCCACTTGCGTGTTGCTGCGGGCGGAGAAGCAGATCGCCACCGCCAACCCATCTTCCACCACGGCGGCTATTGGCGCACGCTCGGTCAGCCGCCCCTGCGTGTACGGGTAGTAGGTTTGCAACAGGGCGGCGTTCTCCTGCGTGATCGTTACGGCGCGGGTGGGCGGCTCAAGCTCTGGCAGGTAGTAGGCTGGGCCAGCATAGGTGCTGCTGACTGGGGCGTGCTGCTCAAGCAGACGGTTGTACTCGGCTGCGTGCTGTGGTGGTTCGCGCAGGTCGCTGACGATCTGCTCATCCTGGGCCAGCCGTTCGAGCGCGGTGGTGAGCGTGGTGGGCAGGTCGTAGCGGGTGCGCCAGAGGTTGCCCCCACTCGTGCGTGAGAGGAAGAAGCGCGGAGCAGGGTCGCTGTCCTCCCCCTCGTTGACGCGCAGCAGCCGTCCGCCTGCGTCATGGAGGTAGAGTACGTCGGCTTGCACAGCTGCTAGCTCAAAGTCAGTGTACATATGTGCGCTTAAAGGGAAGGTTGATGTTGCTCCCAGCGGATGCCGAGGTCGTCGTAGATAGCCGATAGGAGATCGCGGAAGCGGCGGTTGTGCCACTCGTCGCCGGGCAGCCCGTTGCAGTAGAGGGCGACTGCCAGGCCGAACTCTGGGTCGGCGAAGGCGGCGGACGACTGATAGCCGCTGTGACCAAAGGTGCGCGGCGAACAGTGCCGCCCATAGTTGTACGGCACCGTCTCTAGCCCATACATCTTCGAGTCGAGGATCAAGCCCAAGCCGTAGTCCAGCACGTGCTTGAAGCTGACATCGTACATCCCTGTGCGGTGGCGGGCGGTGATCGCGGCCACGGTCACTGGCTTGAGGATGCGCTTACCACCAAGTTCACCACCACCCAGCAAGGCTTCGTAGAGGCGCACGAACTGGCGCATCGAGCCGTGACCGTTACCACCTGGGCGCACGCTAGCACACTCACGCTCGCTGTTCCAGAACTCACCCCGCTCGGCCTCCCCCTCCTCGGTGCGGTAAAGGTAGCCGATCCGCTCACCGTAAGCCTGGTACTGGGCGGCTGGCATCCCGATCCAGCAGTCGGTCATGCCCAGGGGCAGGAAGATTTCCTCGCGCACATACTGGTCGAAGGGGCGACCATCCAGCCGCCGCACGATCTCGCCGAGGATGTACCAGCTAGACCCCTGGTGGTAGCCAGCCTTGCGCCCAGGCAGCCAGCCGCGCTCCAACGAAGCGGCGCAGACAGCCGCAATCGTGGCCGCCCAGTCGGTCTCAAACTCCGCGTGTTTGTAGAAGCGGAAGCCGCCGGTGTGGATCAAGATGTGGCGGATGGTGATCGCCTCCTTGCCTCCCTGCCCGAACTCTGGGATGTACTGCTTCACCAGGTCGTCAAGCGCAAAGCCGCCGCGCTCCCAGACCTGGGCCGCCGCTACTGCTGTCACCGCCTTCGTCGCCGAGAACCAGAGGTTGAGGGTATCGGTCGTCA
>JBBROH010000252.1:0-4793 GCA_038229595.1 Chloroflexia bacterium
AGAGCATGGTGAAGCGGGCGGGTTCGGCCTGCGCCGCTCGCACCAACTCACTGTCGCTCGCTACCTTTGCATCAGCCGCGTCATCGCGCTGGCGGCTGACTATGCCAAACAAGATGATCATCCTGCCTTCACCTGTCGTTCGTTGCAAGTCCGGTGCTTGCTACCTATAGAAACAACGCCGCCGGGCAAACGTAACGGCCAGTTTGGGTTCTAATCTGGCACAAACGCAAAGGCGGCCCACTATGGGCCGCCCGCATCAGGTGCGATCTGGTAGCTACGCCAATCAACAAACTGGCACCATTATGGCACGCCACCGGTTGAGGGGTACCGGTTGAGGCTGCGCTCGCTGCTGGCGATCAGCCCAGTTGGTCGGTCGGGATGTCACGCTGCTGTTGCAGGTTGAGGTGAACGGTCTTGCGGATGCCGTAGTTGATCGCCTTGCGCGCTTCCTCGCTCATCGGGTTGTTGGCCTGCAAGCTCTGCGCCTCCATCGCCAGGCGGTTCGCCAACTCTACCTCGCCTTGTGATAGCAGGCGGGTGGCTGCGCCCTGCAACTTCTGAGCAGCCCCAACCGTGTCACCAGCGTTCAAGTCTTCCATCGCCCGCTGCTGCAACTTGTGGGCGGCGATCTTCTCCACCACGCTCATCACAGTTGGGTCGCTGGCAGAGTTAGGCAACTGCGCGGGCGGATCGAAAGTCGCCACCACATCTGCACTGGCGATCAAACCCCGCTGACGACTGGTAGGCATATCGTAGATCAAGTCTGCGCTGGCGACGCGGAAGTTACCCGCCTCCGAGGGGGGCAGCAGCAGTTCGAGCATCAGAGCCTGACCGCGCCCACGCTCCACCTGACCGATGTAGTAGGTGCTGCTCTCACCAAAGTCAGCCCCGATGTTAGGGGCGGCGGCAAGCTGGCTGATCTGCGGCATGGTGCGGTAGGCTGCCCGCAGGCTGACCCCTGGCGCGAGACGCAGGCGCAGGCTAGCGTTATCGATCACCACCGCCTGCAAGCTGCGGACTGCTTCCTGGAAGTAGTCAATGATCCGCGCCGGGCTGTCTACATAGTCGGCTACCCCACCCGTGAAGTCGGCAATGTCGTCGAGCAGCCGCTCGTTCCAGTCGGTGCCGAGGCCGAGGGCGGTGATGCCAACCCGCTGCTGAGCGGCAATGCGAGCAGTATTGCGGCAGTCGTCCTCACGCTCCGTGCGCCCGTCGGTCAGCAATACCATGCGATTGAGCGGCACCGCAGCCTGACCCGCCAGCCGCACCCCCTCTTGCAGGGTGCGGATCGCCTCGCGCATCGCAGGGGCCATCCGGGTGCCACCGAAGGGCTGAATCTGGTCAATATCGCGCTTGAGCCGGGGCCGCTGCATATCGTTGATCGTCGAGGCGGGGATGAAGGTGGTGTGGCGGCTGTTGAACCCCACCACCGAGATAATATCGCTGGGGCTGAGCCGGTCAAGGACGAGGCGCACGGCCTCCTTCGCATAGCCGATCTTGTTCTGCGCCTCCATACTACCGCTGTGGTCAATAACCAGGCACATATTGAGAGTATTGGGCGCACTGGACAGCATGGCGGCATTCGGCGTAATCTCCACCATCGCCTGGGCTACCTGCACTGTCCGCATCGCCGGTAGGTTCGAGCGGGCCATCCGCACGCTCAAGTTAATCGCATCGGGCATGATTGACTCCTTCTACCCCTATTATACAGCCAGCAGGCAAGGATGTTTCAACGGCGCAGCCACCGCCCCAGCAAGCCCGCTGCCAGCCCCGCCGCCGCGCTCATACCGTAACCGCCAACCAGGGCCAGGTCGAGATAGAACTTGAAGGCGGTCTTGTAGTCAGGCAGGTGCCATTCGTAGCGCGTTCCCCACTGCTGGTAGAAGACCGCAGCCTGGGCCGCCGCCCCGCTCATCGCCCAGAGGGTGGGGGCTTGTAGCTTGTAGAGGTAGGCCAGACCATCCCCCTTGCCGCCAGCACGCAGCAAGCCGAACGCAAAGCTGGCGGCGACGTTGCTGATCGCTGCGTCCAGCAGCCGTTGGCGGAAGAAAGCCTCTAGCCCCGTGTCGGTGCGGAAGATGCTGAGCGACCAGCGATGACCGCGCCCAAAGTAGAGGGCGGTGTAGAGCAGGTTGGCAGCGACCCCAGCCGCTGCGGATTGTAGCACCCCCACCCTGGCAGCGAGGGCAGCGGCAGCAGCGGGGGCGGCTATTACCGCGAGGCTGAGAGGCAGCCGGGCCAGCCGTTCGTGGGCCAGCCGTTCTGCACGCACGGAGCGGGCGGCGGCGCGTAGGGTGCGGATGCCCTGGTGGGCGGCCTGCATTACCGTCGCGTACTCGGCGTGCTGGTACTCATCCTCCAGCCGTGCGCTGCTAACCCCACTGCTGATCGGTTCGGCAGCTTGCAGCCGTTCGCCATAAGCCTGGTAGAAGGTGGCCTCCTGCTCTAGCCAGTCGAGGGCGACGCGGGCCTGCTGCGCCTGGTCGAGCAACAGGTATTCAGCCAGGGGGCGGCCCTGGTTGTGGGCGGGGATCGGCAGGCCAAGCAGGGTGCAGAGGGTGGCAGCAATGTCCACCTGGGCAACGCTGCCACGGTAATCACCGCCGTCGTCGCTGGCAACCCCTGCCCCTGCCAGGATCAGCGGGCTTTGCACCACCACTTCCTCTGGGCCGCCATGCCCACCACTATCAGTGTGGCCGTGGTCAGAGGTAACCACTACCGCCGTGTCGCCCAGGTCTACGCTGGCGAGGAACTGCCGCAGCAGCCCGTCAAGGTGGGCCACGCCGCCGACGTACTGCGGCGAGCTGCCGCCGTAGCCGTGACCAAAGTTGTCGGCGGCACTCAAGTGCAGCACCATGAAGGCGCACTGTGCGCGCTGCCAAAGCTGGATCGCTGCTGCGGTCAACTCTGCGTCCGAACTGAGGATCACCGCGTCGTCCGCATAGTCGCGGGGGCCAATCACGTCGTTCGCGTCGGCCACGCGCCCATCGCCACCGAGCTTCTTCTGCCAGGTGCAGTAGCGGCCCGCATCGATGTTTGCGCCGAACAGTTGCCGCCAGGCGCGGTCGCCAACAGCGGCGGTTCGCAACCCAGCCGCCTGCGCGAGGCTGAACACGCTATCTATCGTCACCGCCTCTGGGTACCAGTTGCTCGTCACCCCGCTCACCTCCTGCCACGCGCCGGTCAGCATCGCCGTCCAGCCGGGCAGGGAGAGCGAGGGCTGGCCCACACGCGCGATGAAGGCCACCCCTTGCTGGCGCAGGGCCACCAGCGTCGGCATAGTCAGTGCGCTGTCGGCACGCAGGCCGTCAAGGATGATCAGGATGGCGCGGCGGGCGGGGCGCGGCAGGGCAGCGGCAGGGCGCGGTGGCAGCGGGCGGCGGTAGGGGCCACGATAGTCTACATTGCTGCGCCAGACGCGGCGGGCGAGGACGATCATCCCCGCCCCAGTTGCGCTGCTGGCGGCGAGAGTCGCCAGGGTGGGCAGGTAGGACAGCAACTTGCGGGTAGATGGCACAGGCGCGCTCCTTCGGTCGGTGTCTCGCCTTATTCTACCACAAGCGGGCGGCTTGCTGCTTGCGCGGCGCGTGGATAGAGGGTAAAATAGAGGCTAGTTCAACCCACAGGAGGAGACAAGGATGGCTAAGGCTGGCTGGATCGCGCTAGGCGCGCTAACGGCAGGGGGCGTGCTGCTGGCGCAGCGGGCAATCCGCAACCAACCACTGGTAACCGAAATCGTGGCGGGCGTGTACGCCATAAACCTGAGCTTTGGCGGCCCGCTGCGGGTCGGCAACCACGCCTACCTGCTCGACAACGGTGAGGGGCTGTTGCTGATCGATAGTGGCACCGCGAAGGACGGTGGCGATATCACAGCGGCGATCCAGCAGATCGGCCACTCGCTTGCCGACCTGCGCGTGATCGTCGTCACCCACTGGCACTACGACCACACCGGCTCGCTCTACGAACTGCTGCGGGGCGCACCCCAAGCTGTCGCCTATATGCACCCCCACGACCGCGAGGCTCTGGACGGTAAGGGCGGTAGCTCCTACTTCTACGGCATTGCTGGCGGCAAGGAAGGGCGGCGGATGATTACCCAGGAGTACGACTCCACGCCAGCCGAGCTAGCCGACCGGCTGATCGGGGCAGACAGCGCAGCGATCAGTGCAGCGGTTGCCCCCTGGGGTTTGCGAGCGATGCACACCCCCGGCCACACCCTCGGTAGCATGAGCTACTTTCATGACCAGCAGCGTATCCTCTTTCCCGGTGACGCAATGAACTATATGCTGGGCGCAGCTACTGCTCCCTTCATCCACGATGTCTATGAGGGAGGCTACGAGCGCACGCAGGAGCAGGCGGCAGCCTTCGCCGCGACAACTCCGCGCTACATCCTGCCCGCACACATGACGATCAGCAGTCGCCCTAGCGAGTGGCAGGTGAGCGGCCCGCGCACTACCGCCCAGCGGTTGGCCGAGCGGGTGTTGGGGGTGAAGGTCAAGCTGGTGCGAGGGGCGCAAAGCTAGAGCAGGCGGCCTGCTAGTGGGGGTAGAGAGTAATCGTCCTCTACCCTCTACCTACAAGAAGTTTGAGGCAGCCACCTGCTAAATCTACTGCCAGGCAGTGCTAAGCAGCGGGCTGATATGCTATAATGGGCCGCGTCCGCAGCCGAACAAGCCGACAGGAGTTACCCCGCCAGCCATGCCCCGCCCAGCCCCGCTGCCCCTCTTTGCCGAACTCGAACCAGCCTTCGCTGGCCCGCCCCTCTTGCTCGTGCGCGAGGCGGGGGGCAGTCGGGC
>JBBROH010000253.1:0-4779 GCA_038229595.1 Chloroflexia bacterium
ATGGTCTACTACTTCCTACCAGTGATCATCCGCTCTCCGCTCTACAGCCACACCCTGAGCTTGATCGGCTTCTGGGGGCTGGCTTTCTTCTACACGATGGTCGGCCACCACCACATCCTGCAAACGCCTACCCCTGGCTACCTGAAGACGATTGCCACTCTCGGTAGTATTGGCCTGTTCGTGCCAGTCTTCACCTTCCTCGGCAACATCTGGATGACGATGCGCGGAAGCTGGGGTAAGATATACGAGAGCATCCCCCTCAAGTTCCTGATCGTCGGCACCGTCTGGTACTTCGTCACCTGTGTGCAGGGGCCATTCCAGGCGATCCAGGGCTTCAACCGCCTGATCCACTTCACTAACTGGATCGTAGGCCACGCCCACCTCGCCATGCTGGGGACGATGAGTAGTTGGGCAATGGGGGCGGTGCTATACATGGTGCCAGTGATCAGCCGTAAACGGCTTTGGTCGCCCGCTTTGGCCGAAGCGCAGTTCTGGCTAGTAACGATGGGCTTCATCCTGATGATGATCACCTTGCAGGTTGGCGGCCTCGTCCAGGGTGGTATGTGGATGGCGGGCCAGACGGTCTACGCAGGCGTGCCACAGATGCGCCCCTACTACATCGGGCGGGCGATTAGCGGTATCCTGCTCTTTGCAGGCTTCTCCCTCCAGTTCTACAACATCTACAAGACGATTCGTTCCAGCGAACCGATCCGCGCCAGTAGCGCGATCTCGGCGGCTGATGTAGCAGCTTAGTGGTCAGCCACCAGCCACAAGCTGGTGGTGGGCAGACATTCCAACGTAGCAGGGCAGCAATGCCAACAAGCGACTAGCGACTGAGGATCAAGAATGGCACAGATTACCGACAACATTAAGAAGGGCTTTCGCGAGGCGGCCACCGGGCTGAAGGCGCGACGCTTTGTGCTGCGGATGGACTACCCCACCATCTTCTTCGGCGCACTGCTGATCGTCCTCAGCGTGACGGCGGTTGTGGTCGCCCTACCCTTCTTCACCTACAAGGTCGAACCCTCGCCCGATGCCCGCCCGCTCAGTGTGGCGGAGGAGCATGGCCGGGCGATCTACGCCAGCAATGGTTGCTGGTACTGCCACAGCCAGTATCTTCGCCCCCAGGACTGGACGGGGGTTAAGTCGTTCGAGACCCTGGGCCGCGTGGCGCAGGCAGGCGATTTCGCCTACCAAAAGGGGATGCTGCTCGGCTCGGAGCGTACCGGCCCCGACCTGTCACAGGAGGGTGGCGCGCACCCCGACGACTGGCACGTAGCCCACTTCTACAACCCGCGCTACACTAGCATCAAGTCGATCATGCCAGAGTTTAGCTTCTGGAGCGATGAGGAACGCAACGACACGATCAGCTACGTGCAGAGCCTGGGCGGCAAGCCAGGGGTGGCCCGTTCGCAGAAGCAACGCGAAGTCAAGTCAGCTACCCTACAAACACGCGGCCTGCCCAGCGACGACCCGAAAGACCCGTTCAAGAACCGCCGCTTGCAGGTGCAAGCTATGTTCGACGATAGTTGGGCCAACGTAACCAACCCAATCCCGACCAGCCCGCGCAGCTTGCAGCATGGCAAATACGTCTTCCAGACCAACTGCATCGGCTGCCATGGGGTCTACGCCGACGGCAAGGGGCCAGCAGCCCGCTACGTCCAGCCCCAACCCTTCAACTTCACCCAGGCTAACCAACAGGCGTGGCTCTCTGACGGCCAGATGTACCTCGCGCTACTCTATGGCGTAGAAGGCACCTCAATGCCAGCCTGGGGCGACTTCCTCACCGTCAACGACATCTGGGACACGGTCAACTTCCTGCGTACCATCCCCTACGGCAGCCTGACCGCTGGGCGCGAACCGACGATTGAGATGTTCCAGCGGAGCGAAGAACTAGTACGCGCCAACCCACAAGACCCCTACAAGAACCCCTACCGCACCCAGTTCATCATCGTGAACAAGGGCAGCTACTATAACCCACAGAATATTGGGCCGAAGTTCAACCCCTCTGGCCCCAGCACTGGCGTAGAAGACCCCAGCAGCGGCGGTCAGCAGCAGCGTCCTGACGTGGGTAACTACCCAATCCAAAACTCGATCTACCCACCGCCCTATCAGGTTGGCACCAGCGGGGTGGTTACGCCAGTCTCCTCCCCAGTGGGCAATGGCTCAACTGGCCCCGCTGACAATGGTGGCTCAATGCCGCCCAGCAGCGGTGGCAACAACGGCAACGGTGGGGCAGGCAGCACCGGCATTGGCACTGGCGGCACCAGTGGAGGCACTGGCAGCGGCAGTAGTGGTACTGGTGGCAGCAAGTAAACACAAGGGCGCAGGAGTGGCAAACCCGCTCTTGCGCCCCGCCAGCAGCAAGCTGGCCTGGAAAGCGGTACAGTAATGAGACAAGTGAGGCGCATTACTCTCGCGCTGGCGAGTGGCCTGCTTATAGCGGCGGTAGCCAGCCCAGCCTACGCCCACGACGCAGTAGCGGGTGAGGAGTTGTCGGGGGCGATGGAGATGCTCTACTTCACCCTCTTTCTGGTTGCCACTACTGCCTTTATCATCTTCTACGCCTGGCGTAAGGGGCAGTTCAGCAACTTTGAGGAGAGCAAGTACCGGATGCTTGAGCAGGACGGCGAAGAATACAAAGAGTTGATGGGAGAGTACTAATGGACCCAAGCGAGACAGTCAATCGCACTGGTGGCAATCTTCCCTGGGATAACATTCTCCCCTGGGAGTGGCAGTGGCATCTGGACGCTATCGAGTGGATATGGGGCATTGCAATCGCCCTGCTGATCTGGTTCGCCATTGCCGCGATGAAGTATCGCAAACAGGCCGCCAACCAGCTTGGTCGCAATGTGGAGGACTTCGCAGGCCTGACCGCTGAGGCGAACGGCAAGATGCCGGTCTTCCTGATGCTCACCTACGCTGCTGTCACCCTTTTCTTCTTTACCTATACGCTGATCTACTTCTTCTTCGGCTACACGTATTAGGCGTGCCAGCCCCCAAGAGAGGCTACTGTAAATGATGAACGAACCGACCCCGCGCCAACAAAACCGCTTGCAGGATGTGAAGTCCGAGCGCAACGCTGCCGCCTTTGGCGAGGAGAACTCTGCCGAACCGCTCTATGGCCTTGCCCCCATCGAGGGTGGCCCAGACGAGACGGTGGAGGAGAGTTCGGCAGAGACCCCCAACAGCCCTGACTTCCTGGAGGCACGCACGCGCACCGAGGCAGCAGCGGGCGGTAGTGCTGGCGGGGGGATCGGCGGCAAGCCTCAGGCTGCGCTCCGGGCTGGCGGTCATGGGCATGATAGTGGCAGCTTCAACCTGCTAACCGTGATCCTGATGAGCATGGTAGGGCTGATCGTCACCGTCGCCATCGTCCTCTACATCGCGCACGGCGGCCACGACCAGGTGCAGGACATCCTCAGCCGTTACCCTGCCAACCGCTAAACCCCCCATCTGGGTGCAAGAAGCACCCCCATCACCGGCCCTTCAGGGGCAGAAAGGGTATGACAAACAATGGCCTTTGTGCGTATGACCACCTTCATCGTCCCTGCGGCCCGCAGCGAGGAGATTCAGCCGGGCCACAACCTCTACCTGGCGGCCACGCAGGGGGTCAAGATCGTGGCTCAGAACACCAGCGGCTTCCATCGGGGGGGGGTCTGGGCTAGCCAGACCGAGAAGGGCGACATCAAGGTAGTGATCTATATGCAGTTCTACGACCTGCCCGATTTGCAGAACTACGCCAATGCACCGATGGTGCGCGACTTTGAGGCGAGCGTTGACGAAATCCTTAGCCCACCCCTGATTGAGGTCTTTGAGGTCGTCTCCTGACCCTGCTGTTTCAACCTGGAAAGCCACCTAATGTTGCAAGAAAAAGCGGACGCGCAGCAGAGCCTCACGCCGCAGCAGCCGGAACCCAAGTACGGCGAACTGCCCCCGATCATGCGCCGCCTGCGCCCGCTGATCTACCTGCTGATCGTCCTCGGCACCATAGCGATCAGTACAATCAGCGTCTATCAACTCTACTTCCTGCGTACCGCTGGCGATTCCTCCTCAGCGATGGCAGTAGGCAGCGACAACGCAAACCGCAACGTCCCCGACCGGCGCGGGATGTTTATCACCACCAGCAAGGGCTTCTACCAGATTCTCGACCTGACCAGCGATGTGGTCAACCAGTTCCAGAACCAGGTACCAGCCGACGCTGCTCGCTTCCTGCTGGGTGACGCAACCTGGGTCACGGTCAACGGTTCTATGGACTTCGAGGCAGGAGAAGCCCACGTCTACCTGCTCAAGCCAGAAAGCAACGGGCAGCAGGAGGTTCCGCTCCAGTTCGAGAAGGTGCAGCGCAAGAGTGACAAGGCGGTGCGCTTCATGGCGGCAAGCGGTGCCTGGGCCGAGGGTGCTTACCGCGTAGAGGTGCCAGCCGACTCCATGTACGGCGGCAAAGCCTACGCCTACTTTATCGTTGGTTATCCCGACCTCAACCTGGGCAAGTAGAGCTTCCGCCCAACCATTGTTATTTTATGCTTTGTTTACGCTCCGTAAATTGCACCCCCCCAACAGTAATGGCTATAATTGTGTGCAACTAAAGCGTTTGCGGTTTTGGTGAGAGCAGAGAGGCAGGCCGATCATGGAGATCAACTTGAAGGCGGTGGCAGTGCCAGCGATGGCAGCGAAGGCCGAACCGCTGGTTAAGCCACTACTGTTGGAGGGGTGCAATTTACGGAGCGTAAACAAAGCATAAAATAACAATGGTTGGGCGGAAGCTCTACTTGCCCA
>JBBROH010000254.1:0-4752 GCA_038229595.1 Chloroflexia bacterium
CAGCTTGCGATCGACCTGACGATTGCGCCCAACACCATCGTCAAGGCTTACAACGAGTTGCAGATGCTAGGTCTGATCGAGAGCAAGGCCGGGACGGGAACAATCGTCGCCAACCTCAACGGCAGCATTCGCAAGCAACAAATCGAAACCCTATTGGCGCGGCTGCATGCTGTAGTGCGCGATGCCGCCAGCCTGGGCATCAGCGAGGAAGAGCTAGCCTCCCGCTTCGATGCCGAAATCAACCAGTTCTACAAGCAAGGAAAGGAGTAACCAGTGTCAACCATGACCGCAATTAAGCAAGAGGCGCTGCCGGTTACGAGTGAGGCAGAGGCAATCGAAATCAATAACCTGGTGGTCAGCTATGGCGACAAGCGGGCAGTAGATGGCCTCAGCCTAAGCGTGCCAACCGGCTCGGTATACGGCTTCCTCGGCCCCAACGGCGCGGGCAAAACTACCACGATCAAGACGCTGCTCGGCTTCCGCCAGCCCAACGGCGGCAGCGCCAAAGTGCTGGGCTACGACATCGTGACCCAGAGCCTGGCGCTCCGCGCCCGTGTCGGCTACGTCAGCGAAGTCAACAGTATGTACGACTATCTCACCATCCCCCAGATGGCCGACTTCTGCCGCGCCACCAGCCTGCGCTGGGAGCAAGCTGCGGTCGACCGCTACCTGAAGATGTTCGGCCTGCCGCTCAAGGCCAAGGTTAAGCAGCTATCGAAGGGAATGAAGTCGCAACTCGCCTTCAGCCTGGCGATGGGCAGCCAGCCCGATTTGCTCATTCTGGACGAGCCAACCTCCGGCCTCGACCCGATCGCCCGCCACGACTTGCTCAACCAGCTAGTGGGCGAAGTGGCCGCCAGCGGCACCACGGTGTTCTTCTCATCGCACATCCTCTCCGAGGTGGAGGCAGTGGCCGACTGGGTGGGTATCATCAATGCGGGCAAGCTGGTGATCAGCAGCGAACTGGATCAGCTAAAGAGCAGCCAGAAGGTGCTCAAGTTGATCTACGCTGAAGCGCCGCCCTCCGCTGAACTTGACGCGCTGCACGCCCTGCCGGGGGTGGTGCGAGTAGATCAGGAGGGCCGCAGTGTGCGAATCACCGTTCATGGCGATGTGAACACTCTGTCCAATATAGTGCAGGCGCGGCCCTATGCCCTGCGCGATGTGGAGATTGTAGATCTGAATCTGGAAGACATATTCCTTGAGTACATGAAGGAGGGCAATAATGGTCGCTAAAGAGATGATCGAGGCTCGCTGGAAGTTGTTTGGCGGAGCGTTGCTAGCCACCCTGATCGCAACTCTCACCGACTTCACCTATAGTAATACCAAAGAGATGCTGAACAGTGCAGCAGCAAGCCAGCAACCAGGCTCAATCCGTGACTACATGGTACAGATGACCTCCAGCTTCGACACTTTCATCTGGAACTCCTGGTTTAGCATGAGCAACAACGGCGGGCTGGTGATGGTGGTACTTGCGGTCATCCTTGGTGCGGGCCTGATCGCAGGCGAAGTAAGTAAGGGTAGCATCTTCCTACTGCTCAGTAAACCACTTAGCCGCGAACGGGTGCTGCTCACCAAGTATGTGGTCAGCGCAGCGATACTATTCGCCGTCGTGTTGTTTGGCAGCCTGGTACTGCTGCTGGTCGCGGCATTGCAAGGCCACCCCCAGAACACCTTGGGGATGCTAATCTCCGATCTGCTGTTCTGGTTCGCGCTGCTGTTTGCCCTCGGCCTGGCGACGCTGTTCTCGGTGATCTTCAGCGATGTGCTGCGCCCGCTGGCGCTTGCCCTGGTGGTGATGCTGCTGGTCGCTATCCCTGGTTTCATCCCCGGTGGGCAAGCCTGGAGTCTACCCACTTACTGGACCAGCCTACCCGCCTATCTCGGCCAATCGTTCCCGCTGAAGGAGTTCGCTGTTGCCATCATCGCTGCTGCGATACCGATGCTCATTGCGCTGCCACTATTCCGCCGCGCCCAGTATTAAAGGAGAAAGATAATGTCGAAGTTTCTAGGAGGCATCTTGATCGTAATGCTTATGCTCGTTGCGGCTGGCTGCGGCGGCAATGACCAGACCGCTACACCAGCCGCTAGCGCGACGGCAACTAACGCGACAAGCAGCACGGTGCCACCCAGCGCCACCAACACTGCCAGCGTGGGCAATACCCCCACCAGTGTGCCGGGCAGCACCGAGCGCGAGGTGACTTATAGCGGCGCGGGCGGGGTGAAGCTATCCGGAACGCTGCTGCTGCCCGCGCACCAGCCGGGGCAGAAGCTGCCAGCGGTGATCATCGTGGCGGGCAGCGGGCCAACCGACCGCAATGGCAACTCGGCGATTGCTGGCTATTCCAACATCAACAGCTATAAGCAGTTTGCTGAGGCGCTGGCCGCACACGGGGTCGCAAGCCTCCGCTACGATAAGCGGGCGATCGGCAAGAGCCAGCCGCCTCCGATGCCAAAAGGCTCTAAAAAACCTACCGCTGCCGATCTGCAAGCCCTGTCTGACTTCGCCTCCTGGCAGAACTTTGTGGACGATGCAGCCGCCACCTTCGCCTACTTGCAGCAACAGCCGGAGATTGACCCTACCCGCACCGGGATGCTCGGTCACAGCGAGGGTGGCTACCTGGTGCTGCAAGCTGCCGCTGAGGGCAAGGGCTTCACCAACCCTCCCGCGGTGCTGATCCTAGCCTCCACCCCAGGCCGCCCCTACGATGTGGTTATTCATGAGCAGATCGCCAACCTGCTGAAGAAGCAGGGTACGACTCCCGTCCAAACCAAGTATTACCTTGACCAAATGGATCGGATTTTCACGGCTATCAAACAGACCGGCGTAATCCCCAGTGATGTGCCGCAGGGTTTGCTTTCGCTCTTCTCCCCTTACCTCGGCAAGTTCTACCAGCAGGCGTTCCAGAACGACCCCGCCAAGTACGCCGCACAGTTCCCCGCCCCAGTGCTGGTGCTACAAGGTGCGCTGGATGACCAGGTGTTTCCCGCCGAGGATACGCCGCTGCTCGATGCCGCACTGAAGACCCGCCACCCCGACGACCACGAGGTGTTCATCGTGCCAGGGGCGGGCCACGAGTTGAAGCCGATCACCAGTGCGAATCCCACTGGCTTCAATGGCAATGTTGACCCCACTGCTCTTGATAAACTCGGCACGTGGACGGCGGCTAAGCTGCACGCGGGCGGGTAAGTATCATCAGGACGAGCGCCATTTGCTCTTATGCCATTTCCAGCAGGTGCTGCGGTAAATGTAGGGGCGTGATTCATCACGCCCTGGTGAGGCGCCCACAACGCTGATTTTACGGCATCACCTACCAGATTCGGTATTATGCCAACATCGCGGCTTGCGAAGGAGCATGGGTGCGCTCCAGCAGGTCCACCCAGCCCCGTCCGTTTATCTGCTTGTCCGCTGCCCATGTCCGCTGACTAATCCGCCTATAGCGAAGGGGCGCACGTCATCGTGCGCCCCTTCCACTTTCAACCTTCAACTATCAACTTTCAACTCAGTGCAACCGTCTGCCCCTCGTTCAACTCGTCGCGCCGCCGCACCTGCTGGTTGTAGATGACGATGCGCGGACGGTCAGCCTGGGTTTCGATTGGCCCGTCGGGATCAATCCAGGGCTGGAGGCTGCGTAGATCCTCGGTTTCGATTAGCTCCGGCAGGGTCTTCTCGTCGTACTTTTTGAACAGCGGCGCGGGCTGGCCGAGCGTCTGGCCGGGCGGCAGATCGCGCATCTCCCAGCTTGCCTTGCTTACGTCGCCGCTGTAGCCCAGCATCTCGTGCAGCTTCTGCGCGGAGAAGGGCAGGAATGGCGCAGTCAGGATGCGGAGCGCCGCCAACGCTTGCAGCGCCACGTAATAGGCGGTTGCCGCCTTCGCCTTGTCTACCTTGACCGTCTTCCACGGCTCCTGCTTGTCGAGGTAGACGTTCGCTTTGGTTGCCAGCGCCATTACCTCGCGCAACGCCTCCTTCAGCTTCACCCGATCAATCAGGTCGCCTACTGTGTCGAAGGCGGCGCGAGCATCGGCCAGCAACTGCTGGTCTTCTGCGCCGATATGCTCCTGCAGCGGCTCTGGCACTTTGCCCTCGAAGTTCTTGTAGGTGGGATTCAGCACGCGGTTGACCAGATTGCCGTAGGTGGCGACCAGTTCATCGTTGTTGCGGCGGAAGAACTCGGCCCAACTCCACTCGCTGTCGCGGGTGTCAGGGGCAGCGGCGCAGAGATAGTAGCGGATCGGGTCGGGGTCGTAACGCTCCAGCACATCGGGCAGCAGCGGCACGCCCCCCTTGCTGGCGCTCATCTTCTGCCCACTGGCGGTAAGATATTGCGTGGCTGGCACATCGTAAGGCAACTCTAGATCGCCATAGCCGAGCAGTATCGCGGGCCAGATGATGGTGTGAAAGGTGATGTTGTCTTTGCCCACAAAGTTTACGATGCGTACCTTCGTATCGGGCTGAGGCTGCCACCAATCCTTCCATCGTTCCGGCGTGCCTTGCAGCGCCGCCCATTCGATGGTGGCTGAGAGGTAGCCGATCACCGCGTCGAACCAGACGTAGATGCGCTTGGAGTCGAACTCCGGGTCGTCTACCGGCACCGGCACACCCCAGTCGAGGTCGCGGGTAATTGCCCGCCCGTGCATCCCCTCGCGCAGTGAGCCAAGAGTGAAGTTATAGACATTGGTGCGCCAGTATTGCTCGTGGTTGTCGCTCGTCACCCATTCTTCAAGCATCGGCTGCAGCTTTGCCAGGTC
>JBBROH010000255.1:0-4701 GCA_038229595.1 Chloroflexia bacterium
CAGACTTGCGCCCGCCAGCCCCGTCAGGTAGCGCACTATCAGCGACTGCCCCACGACCTGGGGCGCAGGGCTGCCAGAACAGCCAGCGGATCGGCCCAACTCCTACGCTCCGCTGGCTGGCAAGCAACCTGGAAGGCTAGTTGTGCAGCCCTCTATGCCCTTCTACAGAAGCTAGCCGCTAGCTTTGCCAGCCCTGGATCAGGGCGTGCAGCTTACCTATGTACTGGTTGTAGCCAGCGGGGGTGCCGCCCGTGCTGGCGGGCTGGTAGGTTGGCACGATCTGGCTGATCGTCTTCAGCCCCTTGTCGGCGTAAGCTCCTTGCTGGAAGTGGGTAGCCCAGTCGCGCAGGCCCAGCGTCCACGCGTCGTAGCTTCTAAGTTGGCCGCTGCTGTGGTCGCTCAGGTTGCCCCAGTTCTTGCGGTCAGCGGCGTTCAGCGCGTTGCCATAGTTGCTCTCCAACGCGAAGAAAGCGAGGGCCACCGCCGGGTTGACCCCATTATCGAGGCAGACCTGGTAGCAATCGCTGGCTTCTTCGAGGGCTGGGCTGTTGGCTCGCTGCAATGTTTGGATGAACTGTTCGAGGCTGATCGTAGCCGGGCCGTAGACCGCATAATCGGGGTCGGGGGCCGTCACCTTGTCCAGCCCAGCAGCAGTGCGTACCAGGCCGAGGTACTTGTCCCAGGGCCAGCCCGTGCCAGGGTCAGTGTGGGCATTGGAGCCACCCAGCTTGCCGTTGGCAACTACCTCCATGTGGCCGATGATGTGGTCGCGGTCAATGGGGATGCTGTAGCGGCGGCAGATGTCGGCGGTCAGTTTGGCCGAGGCTTGCAGCATGGTGTCGGTGTACCACAGTTCGGGCTGGGCAACGAAGCCCTCATGCTCAATGCCGATGCTGCGTTGGTTGTAGCCCCACTCGCCCGCGTGCCAGGCGATCTTGTTCTCGCGCACCATCTGGGCGAGGAAGCCGTCGGAGCTACGGAACATATAGTGTGCGCTGGACTGCTCCTTGCGGGGCCGTTCGGAGCAGAGCCAGTCGAGCGAAGGGCTGAAGCGGCCCTCGGTGTCGTGGATCACCACCATGTCTATCCGCGTGTCGCGGGCGTTCTGGTAAGGGCTGACCCGCCAGACTGCCCCGGCGTAGTCGCTGTCGGGCGCGTCAATGTCCTTGCTAGGAGGGTCTAGCGGGTCGGGCTGGATCGCAATCCCGGCGGCGGGAACGAAACTCTCGTCACCACTCCCTGCATCCTGGTTGGTAGCCTGGTCTTCCATGTCAATCCCTTTCTACTTGTACGCAACACCAGGCCAGCCACTCGCTGGCCTACGCGGGCAGCCAACCCCTGGGGCTGGTTGTCCAACATCCGCACATTGATTATACTACAAGCAGCGGGCAGAAGACAGAGGCTAGCACCCTACCTGCGAGCTGCAAGCTAGCGCATTTGTTGGCGGCATTCGGCAGTAACATTGGCTGGCTCCCTGCACAAAGGCATTTGTTTCTGCCCGAATATGCGGGTATAATTGGCGGTGGGCGCATCTTAGTATGATTTCGCGCCGCCTGTCAATTCGACGTAGACGCAGAGGGAGCCATAATGACCGAGGCTAGACAGCCGAACCGGGCTGCTTTGAGTGGCATAACCGTGGTAATATTCCTGGCTCTTGGCCTCGGTTTGGCGAGTATCGGCCCGGCGATCAACTACCTGATGCCACGTTGGGGGGTGCCACTGGCCGACGGCGGCATTCTCTTTACTGCCCTTGAGCTTGGCTATGCTGGGGCTGTGCTACTCTCCGGCCTGCTGCTGGGGCGGCTGGGGCTGAGGACGGTTGCGCTGGCCTGTAATATCGCGTTCATCCTGGGCGGGCTGGTCATGGCCTTCGCTTCCAATCTGGCAGCGGGTTTGCTGGGTAGCGCACTGCTGGGAGTGGGGGTGGGCGGGATCGCAATCAGCCTCAACCTGCTGACGATAGACCTCTACCGTGAGCGGAGCAACAGTGCGCTGAACATCTTCAATGCAGTTTTCGGCCTGGGGGCGATTGCCGCCCCGCTGTTGGTCAACGCTGCTCTTGGCTGGTTTGGCAGCTTGCAGTCGCACTTCCTGCTGCTCGCCGCCATATCGTTGCTAGCTGCGCTCGGCTTCGCCTTCCTGCGCTTCCCTGAGCATCAGGCCGCCAGCGCAGGCACGCGGGTTAGCCTGATTAGCCTGCTACGCGAACCCTATGTGCTGCTAGTCAGCCTGCTTTTCTTCCTCGCTATTGGTCTAGAGGCGGGCTATTCGGGCTGGAGCTACGTCTTCGCCAGCAAGGGGGCGCAACTAGACCCGACGGCCACTGCCCTATTGGTGACAACCTTCTGGCTGGCCTTCACTCTCGGTCGCTCGGCGGCTGGGCTAGTAGCCCACTGGCTCTCCGCTGGGGGGGTGTTGCTCTGCTCCGCACTGCTGGGTGGCGTAGGCGCGTTCCTGGTAGCGACGCTTGGCAGCCAGCCGCTTGCCCTGTTCGTTGGCACAGCCCTGGTCGGCTTTGGGGTCGGGCCGCTGTTCCCCACTGCTTTCGGCCTGGCAACTGCCTACCGGCCAGCAGTGGCGGCCAGCCTCTCGGCAGTGGGGATGATCGGTGGGTCGCTAGGCGGGGCCATACTACCTTACCTGCAAGGCCAGTTGTTGAGCGTGAGTTTGCCGCTGGGCGCAGCCTTCACTGGGGTGGGCATGATCATGGTTCTCGGCCTGCGCTATGCCTTGCACCAGCCCGTCAACCGCCGCCCTGCCAACCAGCCCCTACCAACCGTCGGCCCAGAGGTGGGTTGAGGGTTGCCCTTGCAGGCGGCTGGCCCTGCCCTCGCTACGAACCCGTGATTTCGTCTGGCACCCTGATCCAGCCGTGCTTGAAGGCGTAGACTACGGCCTGGGTGCGGTCGTTGACTTGTAGCTTCTTGAGGATCGAGGTGATGTGGTTCTTCACTGTCTGGTCACTGATGTTCAGGTCACGGGCGATCTGCTTGTTGCTCTTGCCACGGGCAATGCAGTCGAGGATTTCCACCTCGCGGCTGGTCAGTGGGGCGAAGAACGCGCCGCTCTCCTCCTCCACCATCGCCAGTTCGCGGAACTGGTTGAGGACGCGGGTGGCGACGAAAGGCTTGGACAGCACGTTCTCGTTGATCAGGTAGTGGCCGCCTGCGACCAGGCGCACGATCTGGATCAACTGCTCTGGCGTGATATCCTTCGACGAGTAGTGGGCCGCTCCCACCTTGATCGAGTTGAACAACTGCTCGTCGTCCTCGTAGACGGTGAGGATGATCACTGCCGTCTGCGGCTGGCGACGCTTGACCACGCGGGTCACTTCCAGTCCGTTCAACCCCGGTAGATTGATATCTACCAGCATGATATCTGGGCTGAGGGTCTCCGCAAGGGCAATAGCCCGCTGCCCATCTGCTGCTTCGCCGACGATCTCAATGTCGCGGGTCGCTTCCAGGATCGCCCGGATGCCCTGCCTGAAGATCGGGTGGTCATCCACGATCAGGATACGAGTACGCAATTCGTTAGCCATCTGCTCTCTCCTCTACTCTGCGCTGCTCTGCCTTCGCCGCCGCTACCCCTGCCCTGCTCTCCAACGGCTAGGGGTTGTCGCCCTGCCTGTCACGCCCCGCTCTCCCCTGGGAGGAGCAGGCGTAGCTCGGTGCCATGCCCTGGTTTGCTGTTGATCGTCAGGCGCGCCCCGATCAGTTCGGCCCGCTCCTTCATGCTGACCAGCCCCGCGCTGCTAGTTCCCAGCCGGTCGCTGCTGGCGAAACCTACCCCATCATCGCGCACGGTCAGCAGCAAGCCTTCTGGTTCGCGGGCCAAATCGATCAGCACGCTGTGAGCCTGCGCGTGCTTGTTGATGTTTCGCAGAGCCTCTTGCAGGATGCGGAAGACGGCTAGCTCCTCCTCTGGGGGCAGCTTGCCAGGGTCGATCAGGTTGACGGTAACATCCAGGGTATTCTGTTCGCGGAAGTCGGTGATGAAGCTGTGCAAGGTGGCGAGCAGGCCCGCCTCGGTCAGGCTGGCGGGCCGCAGGTTGAAGATGAAGCGGCGGGTCTCGCGCATACTCTCGCGCGTGATCGCCTTGAGGCGCATCAGTTCGGCGGGGATCGCCTCCGGTCTGGTCTGCAACATCTGCTCCACAAAGTCCAGGCCCATGATCATCGCGGTCATCACCTGGGCAGGGCCATCATGAACCTCGCGGGCCAGGCGCGCCCGCTCCCCCTCCTGCCCCTGCACCAGGCGCATCCGCAAGGCCGCTTCCAGGGGGTCTTCGGGCTGCGCGGCGTGTTCGCTCTGCAACAAATAGGCACCGCTAGCCTCGATCTGGCGGATCATCAGGTCTAGCCGCCCGCACAGGCGATCCAGCCTGCCGCGAGTGGCCTGCAAGCTGTGGCTGCGCTTGGCTAGCTCACCCTCGCGCCTGCCGAGGCTCTGTAGCTGGCGGCTGGTCTGCTCCTGCCCGCTGTTGATGCTAGCAAACTGCCGCTGATAGCCCAGTTCTTCCAGCAGGCGGTCAAGCTGACGCTGCTCGATGTTTGCCTTCTCCAGCCGCACCCGTGCCGCGCTGTTGATCTGGCGCAAGGCCGCTAGCTGCTGGTCAACGGCACCAACCGCCAGCTCCAGCACCGCCTCCACCTCTTTTTCGCTCAGTCCGTCTGCCATAAGCCCTGCTGTCCAGACGCAGCC
>JBBROH010000256.1:0-4676 GCA_038229595.1 Chloroflexia bacterium
CACCGAGTTACCGGCTTGCTTGACAACGAAGCTCTGGCGAGCCAGAAGGTCGTAGCCGTAGGTCAGCCTACCAGCCTGCTCGCTGGTACTCGTAGCACTGCCAAATGCCTTATACCAGAAGACGTAGTGACCCGCGACCAGCGGGCTGTAGCCAACAGCTTCATCAAGCAGCAGCTTGCTGCTCGCTGGTTGGGCAAGGGGGCTGCTTTGTTGCTGCACGCCTGGTTGCGCGGCGGGACTGCTTTGTTGCTGCACACTGCTCGGCTGGCTGGAGCTGGGCGCACTACCTGGCCCCTCACAGGCACTGACCAGCAGGCTGGCAACGAGCAGCAGGCTGCCGATCTTCTTGATGCTTAGCTTCATCTCACCTCTCCTTCGGGTTAGCTCCGCCTACCTTGCCTGCTAACCTGCTGTCGGGGCGAAGGAAGAAGATGTGGCACTAATCTTCCCAGTAGCAGCAGCAGCGGACTATCTGCCGCCATTGTAGCACCCGCACCGCCTCAGCGTCAAGCCGCAGCCCAGCCTGGCGCGACCCAGCCTGCGACCGCGACTAGCAAAGCCCGTGACTTGGCTACCAATGCTAGCGCGCCGTAGCCCTGCTCATACCTTTAGTGGCCGGGCTGGCAGTGGCACGGCTAGCTAGATAGGCAGCAACCCCTCGCGTAGGTAGTTCAGCATCTCGGTGGGGCGTAGTTCTTCGGGGACGTTGGCGAAGCCGGGGAAGCCGCCCCACTCAAAGCACTTACGCAGATAACCTACGACCGTTGGAGCAATGTTCATCTCAGGTCTTCCAAAGAAACCATCAGCTGTGAGACTAGGAGAGATTACCTCTGAATACCCTCTTATTGAACCGTAGCTAATCGCTTCATCTTCCATTATACTAATACCTATTTTGGGGAGTGGCTAGAAGGGCATACAATGTGTTAGAATAGCTCCATGAACACACCACCTATCCTTTGTACCCACTGCCAATCGGCCAACAACGGCCCGCATGGGCATAACCCGAGCGGTAGTCGCCGCTATCTCTGCCGCTCCTGTCAGCGACATTTTACCCCACAACCCAAACCTAACTCGCCTTACTCTGCCGACTTCAAGCGCAAGGTCGTGCGTCACTATTTGGAGAGCGGCGGCTTGCGCTCCATTGGCCGCCTTCATGGCCTCGTCCACCAAACCGTTGCTAACTGGACCAGTCAACGGGCCGCTGCCATTGATGAGCAAACCGACGACCCTGACCCTGCCGCGACCATCGAGGTAGACGAACTGCACACCTTTGTCGGCAACAAAGAGCAGAAGGTCTACATCTACCTGGCGACTACCAGGGAAACGCGGCTGATTGTTGGACACGCCATCCTCGAACACATAGATGCCGTGACCTTGCAGTACGCAGTCGAACCTTTGCCCGCCGCCAGACGCTACTTTAGTGATGGGCTGCCCAGCTACCAGCAGGTGGTCTGGCCGGAGCCGGGTGAACACGAGGTCAGCGTGGGCAAGAACGACACCTACACGATAGAAGGGATGAACGCACAATTGCGGCACTACCTGGCCCGGCTGCGACGCAAAACACGCTGCTTCAGTAAGTCGCTGACCGCACTGGCGGGCGCGTGGGCGTTGCGCCAGATGGACGGAGCCGACAACACCGACCAGCAAGCCTACCAGATGGTCAATACTGCCGCCTACTTTGGCGAAGCAAATAGTGCAGAGCAGCCTACATTAGAGGAGGCTAGACAGCTACGACGTGTGGATTAACAAGGCAAGCGGGCAGGTAGTGACGGTCAGCATGACTAGCAGCGACCACACCACCAACACCCTGACCATCAGCAAGATTGGCTCGTCGGTCAAGGTCTATACACCCTGAGCGGAAAGCCGCCCACAATCAACCCTTTTGTATTAGTTACCAACCAACAAGGAGACATAGTGTGAAGTACACCAAACTGAGCCGCTGGCTAGCGGCCTTCCTCCTGCTGATCATGGTCAGCAGCCTGAGCAGTTCAGCCTTCGCCCAGGCGGGCAACCGTTTCTTCGGCGAGACCGGCAAGACGGTCAACGATCCCTTCCTCGGCTACTGGAACACGCACGGCAGCCTTGCCCAGCAAGGCTATCCAATCACCAACCTCTCCGACGAGCGCAACGATGCCGACGGCAATACCTATCAGACCCAGTATTTCGAGCGGGCGCGGTTCGAGTTCCACCCCGAAGTGGCTGACCCCAACTTCAAGGTACTGCTCGGCCTGCTGGGGCGCGAAGCCTTGCTTGCCAAGTACCCCAGCGGCAGCGTCAGTGCGCCTAGCGAAGTTGTGCCGGGCGACGGCAACCGCACCTTCAGCGAGACTGGCAAGACAGTCAGCGGCCTGTTCCTGGCCTACTGGAACACGCATGGCGGGCTGGCCCAGCAGGGCTACCCGATCACCCAGCCGTTCTTCGAGATCAACGAGGCCGACGGCCAGCAGTACATCACCCAATACTTCGAGCGGGCGCGCTTCGAGTACCACCCTGAGCAGAGCAACTCCAACTTCAAGGTGCTACTCGGTCTGGTTGGCCGCGAGGTCTACCAGCGCAAGCAGAATGGTGGCAGCGGCGGTGGCGGTGGCGGCGGTGGCGGTACTCCACCAACCAACACGCCGGTGCCGGGTGCGACCAACACGCCGGTGATCGTGCCGGTGCCGCAGCGGATCGCTCCGCTTGAGGGCGCAGTGCTGAACACCCGCAACGTCAGCTTCCAGTGGCAGCCGATTAGCTACCCCGGCAACCCCAGCGTGCTGATCACCTGCGACCTGCTCGATCCGGCCAGCGGCAACTGGAGCAATGTGATTGACCAGCGCAACCTGCCTGGCACCAGTTACTCTGCTACCCTGCCCGCCGATGGCACCTACCGCTGGCGGATGCGGACGCACTCCGACCTGGGCGACAGCCTGACTACCTCCTTCACCAGCTTCCGCGTGGTCAGCAGCAGTGCGCCGCCTCCGGCTACACCAACTGCGACCCCCACGCCCGTCAATCCTACTGTTAGTGTCCCAGTACCTTCGAAGATCAGCCCCGTAAACGGTGCAGTCCTCCGCACTTACCCACGCACCACTACCTTCAGCTGGAACCCGGTTGCAGTGACCGGTGCAGACAGTATCCGCTACAACCTGGAAGTGGAGATTTACGGGGCTGTAGGCGTAAACCAGTGGACAACCTTCCGCACCCAACTCGGCATCAATGGCACCACTGCGAACCTCTCTAGCCCCTTCACTGGGGACAACAATGGCCGCTGGCGGGTGTGGGCGACAGCTACTGTTGGCGGGACGAGCTACAACGGCGAACGCGGCGACTGGTCAAACTTCAGCTTCAACACCTCTGCCAGCCAGTATGCGGGCAACTGGTACAACGACAACATGAACACCAACGGCATCACGCGGCTCGATGTCACTAACGCTGGGCAGAGCCTGACCGTGCATGGCTACGGCAGTTGCAGCCCCAGCGACTGCGATTGGGGAACCCACACTGGTACGTTCAATGGTGAGCCGTTCAGCATCTTGTTCGACTTGAGTACCAACCACCAGCTTACCTTCAGCCTGAACAACGCAGGCGACCAACTCAAGGTAGTAGATGTTGGCTCGGCTTCAGGTAGCAACACCTACTACTTCCACCGCCTCACCGCTGCGAGGTTCAGCGCAAACTGGATCAACGAAGACGCAGCGACCAGGGGCATCACCCGCCTGAACATCACCGCCAGTGGCAACACGCTGACCATACACGGCTACGGGAGTTGCAGCCCGACTGACTGCGACTGGAGTACGCGCACCGTCACCTTCAACGGCGAACCGGTCAGTGTGCTGTTCGATTTCGGTGGTGGTCTCAGCGACCAACTCAGCCTCAGCTTCCAGTTGGCTGGGCGGCGGCTGAAGGTAGTTGACGTAGGCTCGCGCAGCGGCACTAACATCTACTACTTCCACCGCTAAACCAAGCGGGCCGGGGTGGGTCAGCCCTCACCCCGGCCTACCCTCAAAGCACAACTACACAGAGAGAGAGCGAAGATGAACCGTCGTTTGCTCAACACCTTCAGTGCCATCCTGTTGCTGCTCACCCTGCTGCTGGCCTCAAGCACTACGTTCGCTGACAAGCCAGCCACCACCGACCAGCCGCCCGTCACCCAGGCTACCCATCCGGGCTGGCGACCGCTCCTCTAGTTGGCTACCTGGCTGCACACCGCCAGTTCGTCGGCAGTCGGCGCATAGCCGTACTGCTGCTCGAAACAGGCGGTGGCTTGGTGCAACTTCGTTAGCGCGGTCTGCACCGGCGCGGGCAGCACAATGCTCCCACTGCGGCGCAACTCCTTGCGGACGGCTTGGCGCACGGCGTAACTGGCCGTGACGCAGAACCGCTGCCCGCTGCCGTAGTCGTGCTGCGTGGCCGCTTCGACCAGCGCAAGGTAGCCGACCTGCTCAAGCTCGGCGGCCTCAACGCGGCTGCAGTAATGGCGCACTATCTCCTTGACCAGCGGCAAGTGCCACTCGACGAGGATGTTCCGAGGGACTGGCTAAGTCGAGGCGGTGTTTGATATAATCTCAGCATGAACAGAGAAACTTGCCCTGATTGCCAGGATAATAGCCGTACTTACCGTGACGGCTACAACGATAGCCGCTCCCAACGCTGGTACTGTCCCGCTTGCCGCCGCGACTTTACCCCCGTACCCA
>JBBROH010000257.1:0-4646 GCA_038229595.1 Chloroflexia bacterium
CGCACCGTACCCAGCATGAAGCCGAGGTACTCGCGGCCCTGCGGGGTGCTGCGGCACTGCGCGTCGCCACCGAGCCTGCCGCTGAGGATCACAATGTTGCTGGTCACACCCAGCATCTTCTTCTGCACTTCCGGTTGATTGTCCATGTTGCTGCTCCCTGTTGTGGTTTGGTCTGCTTGACCTTACTTCACCAACAAGGGCAGGCAGGCAAGGCGGCTCTTGGCCTTGCCCCTGCTCTGGCAATGCTAGCTGGGCCGGTGGAGTACGATCTGCATAGCCTGCACCTGCGTTTCATCATCACGTAGATATATGTCAGGGTCGGTTCAGGTACAAAATGGCAGTTTTGGGCGGCAAGGCACCGACATGATGCCGACAACACACCGGCAACACACCGACAGTCGCAGGCGTGCTGCGCCGATAGGGGCAGCGGGGTGGTACGCGCCCACCCCTTACTGTGCCGTATACACTAAGGGGTAGTACGCGCCTACCCTTTGCTGTACAAGCTACACTAAGGGGTGGTACGCGCCTACCCTGCGCGGTGCAACATACACCTTGTTAGAGATGCAAGCCCCTCGCCACCTGCCGTTTGCCTACTGGTTGTGCTATTGTGCTTATAACAGTGATGCTGGAGGGTGTAGCTGTGCTGGACTTCCTGCCTGACGAGCTGAAGCGGCAAGTGCTTGACCGGCTGGCGAACGGCGTGGCTGGTTGGGCCGAGCAGCATGGGCGCAACGACCTTGCCAAAGCAGCGCGTAAGCTCACCGCCGAAGGCCCGCTCCTGGTTGCCCTCGACCGTGCTACCAAGCAGGCACTCGACCGCTTTCAGAGCTATGACGATCCCCCACTTGTGGCAGCGATCAACGACGACCCCGGCGCATGGGTGCTACCCAGCAGCTTGGCCGCATTAGTGCAAGAGCTAGCGACAGGTACAGCAACGCTAATGTGTGGGGGTACTTGCAGGCACAAAACAGGGGTGAAAGCGTAATGCAGGCCGCACAAACATCGAACGTGTTACGAATGAACGCCGAACGAACGCCGAACAGATAGCTGCTGGTAGCTAACCAGCAGGACACGCTGCTGGTGGGTAGTGAGCAGGTAGCAAGGTGGAACGGTTCCACCCCCAGCCAGTGGAACCGTTCCACCCGCTTGATTGAAGCCGTCCGGCCAGCGGCTGATCCAGGCCACTGGCCTGCGTTACCACCAGCGTTGCCACAGCAAGCTCGGATCGGCTATAATCGCTACTGACACCCACTGGCTGCCTGCTTGTCTTGCCCATAGGAAAGTTGCGCTGATGACCTTGACCCCCCAACCAACCCTCTTTGACCTTGCGGTGGCTGTACCTGCCGCACCTGCTGGCTTCAGCGCGATGCTTGCCAGCCTGGGGGCGGAGCCGGGGACTGGTTGGCCGGATCGCTTCGGCGTGGCTATCCGCCGCTGGGTCGGGACACAGCCGTTGCCCCCGCTCCGCACCTTGAGTCTGTTCGCTGGGGGTGGCGGGTTGGATATTGCCTTCCACGACGCAGGCTTTGCCGTTGCCGAGATGGTCGAGCTTGACCAGCGGTTTGCTCAGACCATAACTGCCAACGCCGCACCTGGTGGTAGCTTGAGCGGCAGTAACGGAGTATCAACCACTCTATCTCTGACTGACACTGAATCTGACCCCTTCTATGGCTATAGTATTGTGTTTAGCCCCGACGGCACAAAGGCGGTAACCGCTTCCTCTAGCAAGACAGCTAAGCTGTGGAGTATAGACGGTAATTTGCTCACCACTCTGCAACACGATGGATTTGTGTTCGGTGCTATGTTTAGCCGTGACGGTAGTGAAATCTTGACTGCATCTATTGATAAAACGGCAAAGCTGTGGGACATACATGGTAGGTTGCTGGTTACTATGGCCCACAGTGCTAAAGTGAACGTTGCGATATTCAGCCCGGATGGTAATAGCATACTAACAGGTTCCGCTGATGGAACCACCAAGTTGTGGGATCTGAATGGCAATCTGCTTGTCTCTATGCAGCATACTGAAGAAGTGAAGCGTACTGTATTTAGTCCCGATGGTAAGTTCATCTTGTCAACCACTTCAGTAGATGAAGTACCAGTTGCCAACTACCTGTGGAATACTGACGGGAGGCTTATGACAAAGCTTAGTGGAAGGGGGCTGGGGTTCTTCTCTGATAGCAGCCGCTATCTGGTATCAAGTGGGAATACCATGAACAGCTACCCTGTACAGACAGATGACTTGCTCAAGATTGCCTCTTGCCTCGTGGATCGTGGCTTTACGCCAGCAGAGTTGCAACAGTACGGCATCAGCCAACCACGCTTCGACTTCAGCAAGCGGGTCTGCCCAGCGCAGGTTAGCTGGCAGCCGAAGTAGCTTGACAACCGCAGTGGTCGGGCAAGGCCACCAGTCGTTTGCCTTGCCGCAAGGCCGTGTTCAACGCGCTGCATGAGACGAAGCCCAGCATCGGCTTGTGCGCCTCCGCGATCTGCTTGATCACGGGGATGTCGTCGGTGCGGGCCGGGCGCACCCGCACGCCGGGGTCAGTCATGCTCGATCACCTCCAGCCGCACCCGCAGGCGCAGCTTGTCATAGAGGTTGGCAAGCTCGGCCCACACCTGCTGACGGTTGGCGGTTGGGTTACTGCCTTGTAGCAGGGCGGCGAGGTCAACCATGCCGTCCTCCCCTGCTTGCGCCCGCAACAGGGTGAGCAGTAGCCGTTCGCCGTCGGTCAGGTTGAGGCGGCTGAAGCTGGCCCGCAGGGTGGCGACCTTCGCGCTCAGGTCGGCAAGCTGCTGGCGGGCGGTTTGCAGGATCGGCAGCATTTTGCTCAAAGCCTCCGGCCCACGCCCGATTGTCTCCTCGGCCTCGGTCAGCAGCCCTACAAGCTGCTGATGGGTGTTGACAAGCTGCTGGCCGATTGTCGCACAGGCTGCCAACATCTGTTCGCGGCTGGCCCGCTCCATGTCGGGGTCGGCAGCAGTCTGCATCTGCTGCACCTCGCTGATCAACTGCTGGCTCTGGAGGCCCAGCGGCACAACCAGAGCTTGCCAGCCGGTCAGCACCGCCGTCAGCAAGCTCTGCACGCTAGCGGCAGAGTCTTGCGGGTTGAAGCTGATGTTGGGTTGGGCGGCTGGGGCCAGGCCCGCCCGCTTAAGTATCTCCTGATAGGCAGCCTGCACCCGCTTGAAGCGATCCTCCCCTTGTTGGCGAGCCAGCTTCAACTCCTCGCGTACCTTCGCCAGATTACTGCGCCACTCGCCATCAGCCTCGGCCAGCGCAGCAAGGCGGTGTACGCTCAACCGCTCGCGCACGCCGCGCAGCCACTCGTCGAAGCGGTGCTGGGCGGCTCCGGGTTCGCGCTCGGCCTCAATCTCAGCCTTCAATTGCGCGGCATCGGTCAGCGTCGCAGTGGCCGCCTGCCACTGGGCCACCAAGCGGCGGGCCTGCTCGGCCTCGCTGCGGCTCGGTTCGGCGGCCTGCCGTAGCCGCTCCAGTGTCGCCTGCACTGTCAGCAAGTCGTCGTCGCTCAAGCCCTGCCCTTCAACGTTGGCCTCGCTCAGGCGTGTCTCCAACTGCTGGTAGTCGGCAGCCAGCCCGCGCAGCCGTTCGCTGACCACCGCTACCTGCGTGGCGGCCTGCTGGCGTAGCGGCTCCAGCGGTAGCTCAAGCTGCCCGCCATAAGCCTGCGCCAGCCCCTTCAGCTCGCGGTCGCTCAGGGTCGGCGGGCGCAGTGGCTTGATCGCTTTGCCCATCTGCTTCTGCTGGTCACTCAGCCACGTCGTCAACTGCTTGTCGTAGTTCTTGAGTACCATCTCGTACTGGTTGAGCTTGCGCTCGTCCGACTGGTCGCGCCCGGTCAGGCTCTTGGCGATCAACTGCACCTGCTGGTTCTGGTTGGTCAGCAGCCCATCGTCGGGGAAGGCACGGCGCAGGCGAGTCAGCCGCTTCTGGTGCAGGTCCAACCGGTGACGCAGTTCGGTCAGGCCGATCACCTTGTTCTCGCGCTGCAGCAGATAGTCACCCTGCACCTCGGCCAGCCCACGTTCGGCCAGCAGTTGAAGCAGGATGTTGATCTCGTCCTCGCGGTAGCCCAACAGCCGGGCATCCGACTTCACCTCCGCCAGCCGCAGGCGGGGGCGACGGCTGGTGGGGTCGGGTTGACCGCTGTCAGCCAGCAGCCGGACGATGCGCTGCTCCCAGGGGTGGAGGGTGAAGCGGACGGTGCCGAGCTGCTTCGCCTTCCAGTCGCGCTCCCTCTGGATCAGATGCGGAAAGTCGCTGATGAAGTTGTCCAGCCCAACGTTGGTGCGGTTGAACAGGTCGGCGGTCTCCTCCTTCGTCGCCTCAACCGACTCCTCGCCCTGCCGCTGGTAGGGGCTGGGCAGTTTGGCGAGGGCGGTGCGATACTCCTTGATCGCCTTGCTGAACTGGCTGTTGCCGATCAGGGTCGCGTAGTCCGGGTAGATCGCGCTGATCGCCTTGAGGAAAGCATCCTCGATCACGCGGGTGCCGCCCGCCACGCCGCCGGTCAGGTCGGGGTTAAACATATCGCTGACTATACCATCGAACAGGTCATCCTGAAAGTTGTTCTCAACATAGGGTCGCTCGGCCTTCGGCACCTGTTTGGCGGCCAGCAACTCATCCA
>JBBROH010000258.1:0-4558 GCA_038229595.1 Chloroflexia bacterium
GCGGGGCATCGGTTCCCGACGGGCGAGCCCGGGCGCGAGCTGTCCGTGGTGCTCGCGGCGGCGGACGGCGCGTCGCTCGGCGCGACGCACATCGTGCGGCACATGGCGGACCGCGTGCGGCTGCGCGAGCGGGCCGGCGAGGACACCACGCTGCTTCCGATGGAGTCGCGCGTGGTGGTCACGACGGCGAGCCAGCCCGTGGCGCGGGTCACGGTGCGGTTGCGTCCGCAAGCCGGGCAGAGAGGCAGGGCTGGCTCGACCGCGCCGGGCGGCTGGGCGTAGGCGGGCCACTCGTCACGCTCGTAGGCGGCGATGATTGCTCGGTTGAGCGGCAAATCAACAAAGTGGTTGTGCCACTGCTGGTCAGCCCATTCACCTAGCTTTTCAGCTTTGACCGCCTGCTGTTGCTGCAACTCGCGGTGGGCGGTAAGCAGGTGTTGCTCGGCCATTGCGTCGTTGCCACCCGCCCGCTCGACGCAGGCCACCGCCCAGTAGCAGTGGTGGGGCAGCGAAGCCTGGTCAGCGTGTTGTTGGTAGATAGTCAACAACTCAGCACCTATCGGCACGGCAGCGTCGTGCGCCCTCGTTTGCAGGTAAGCCAGCGCGAGGTACGTCAGGCTGGGGAGGATTAGATGAGCGAGGACTGGCTCACTCCGGCGGCAGAAGGTGACACTAGCTTGCAGGTGTTCAACCGCCGCCATCTCCTCGCCAAGATGCAGTTCAGCAATACCCAATGTATTCAGCAGGTAGGCATCAAGAAATGGGCTGTTAGCTACTCTTGCCAGTACCAAGCCAGCCTCGGCGTACTCTTTAGCCTGTTGATAATGCTCGGCTTCAGCGGCGTAAGCAGACAGGTTAACCAAGCAACCGGCCTGAGCGCGGTCATGGCCGTGACCCAAACGACTGTAGATGCTGCGAGTTTGCTCCATAGCAGCCAGTGCATCTTGGTGGCGACCCATCTCGGCGTGCAGCGATCCTAGCACGCCATGTAGCATTGCCAAACCCCCTTCGTCGCCGACTTCCTCGTATAGCGATTGGGCGGCGGCGGCGTGGGTAAAAGTCTGCGCTGGGTGGATGAGGCTGGCACTGTTCAAGGCCAGCATCCCCTGAGCAGTAGCCTCCGCCTGCCGATCATGAATGGCGTGACTTAGGGTTAGCATCTGGCTGAACAGTTGATAGCTGCCAGAGGAATCATCCCGCATCGCAAGGTTGAGGGCTGCCAGCCGCAGCATCTCGACGATCATGCTTTGGTCGGCAGCGGTCGCCAACATCTGCGCTCGTTCAAGCAGGCGGTTGACAGCATTGAAGTCGCCTTGAAAGGTGGCGACACTGCTCTGCCTGCACAGACAGCGCATCTCACCCTCACGATCAGCAAGCTGTTGATACAAGGCAATGGCTTGCTCACCGTATGCCTGAGCCTGCTCGTAACGATCAGCGTTCTCCTCGCAGCGAGCTTGCCCTTCAAGACCAATCGCCTGCCAGTGCTGGTCGCCGCTGATCGCTGCTCGTGCCAACAGGCTTGCGATTAGCTCTGCTTGCCGTTGGGGTTGATTGGCAATATCGCACAACTGGATTTGACGGCGCAGCACCTCGCAGATCAGATCATCATCCTGCAACTCCTCAACGATAGCAGTCATCTGCGCCAAAACGGCTTGCTGCGGTTCGCGCTGCCCCAGCCGATGGTAGACCGCCTCTTGCAGAGCCAGTAGCTCAAAGCGGCAGCGGGGGTCGCTGCCCAACAGCAGGGCGCGGTCGGCGGCGGCCACAATGCCTCCTCGTCGGCGTAGACGCTCAAGGCTTGTTGCGCCGCCTTCAGATACCAGTCCTGCGCCCGTCCCCCTTCGCCACCCGCCGCGAAGTGGGCGGCTATTACGGCGGCCTGCTGCTCCCCCTCCCCCTCGTCCAGCAGCAGGCCGATGCGCCGGTGTCGCCGCTGCCGACTATCGGGTTCGATCCCGGCGTAGAGCATCTCGCGGATCAGTTGGTGACTGAAGCTGTGGCCGCCCGCCCCCCCCTCGCGCACCAGCCGTTGGTCAATCAACTGGTCGAGTGCAGCCAGCACCTGCCCCTCGCTCAAACCCGCTGCCTCACCAACCAGTTCCGAGCTGAAGCTCGCGCCGATCACGCTGGCAACCTCAGCCACCAGCCGCGTGTTGGCCGGGAGGGGCGCGATGCGGCGGGCTAGTAGCTGCTGCACCCGTTCCGGTAGTATATCCACCAATTCACCAGCCAGCCAGCCGTAAATCAGTTCGCCGAGGAAGAAGGGGTTGCCCTCGCTGGCCTGATACCATGCCGCCGCCAAATCCTCACCAACTGGCTGACCGGGCAACCGTGCCGCCAGTTCGCCAACCGCCACTCCGCTCAAGCGTTCAAGGGCTAGCTGCTGGCTGCTGGTCGCTAGCGTGCGACGCAGTTCACGCAGGGGGTGGTCGCGCAACGTTTCTTCTTCGCGGTAGGTGGCAACGAGGAGGATCGCACTCTGGCCCAGCCGCTCGGCCACATATTGTAGTAGACTGACGCTGGCTTGCCCCGCCCAGTGCAGGTCTTCGAGCAGCAGCAACAAAGGGCGTTGGGCAGCCAGACTGTGCAGGCAATCGCTGACCGCCTGATACAAGCGGCTACGCTCCCGCTCCGGCTCAAGTGTCGGCAAGGGGGTAAGCTGGTCGCTGATCGCCAGTTCGGGCAAGAGGGGCAGGATGGCCCGTAGGGTAGGAGTGGCAACGTTGCTGGCCCGCAGTAGCGGTAGAGCCTCGCGCAGGGCTTCGGCCACCGCTTGATAGGGCCGCGCTTCACCCTCGGCAGTACCGCCGTGCAGCAGCCAGCCGCCTTGCTCCGCCACCACCACGCTAAGTTCGGCGCACAGTCGCGTCTTACCCACGCCCGCCTCGCCACCGACGAAATAGAGGGTGCCGCGTCCCGCCGCTGCTTGTTGCCAGCCAGCAGTCAGTTGCCCAAGCTCGGTAGCCCGCCCGACGAAGGGCAGCCCGACAAGCAGTGGCCCGGCCACTGGCGGCAGGTTTGGGGTGGCAAAAGTGGGTATTGGCGTATCAGCCAGCACTGCCTCATACAAGGCGGTGGTCTCGACCATCGGCTCGGCGGCTAGCTCAACCATGAGGCGGTTGGCAAACTGACTGTAGGTAGCCAGAGCCGCCGCCCGATTGCCAGCCGCGTGGTGGCTAGCCATCAACTGGCGGGTCATCTGCTCGTGCAGGGGGTCGCGGGCAAGAAGTTGCGCGGCATAATGGCTGGCAGCTGCATAGTTACGCTGGCGGCGGCTGTCGTTGACCAGCCGCTCAAGGCTGGACTCGTAGAGGTAGCGGAGGCGTTCGCGCTCGTAGAACAGCCACTCAGCCTCGCTGTGGGCCAGCAGATCGCCGCGGTAGAGCGTGACCGCCTCGGCCAAGCGCGCCGGGTCGCCCGCCAGTTGCTCAAACTCAGCCACATCCAACTGATAATTGCTGCTGACATTCCATTGCACGGTGTCGGCGGTAGTCAGCAGCCAGTCTTCAGCGGGGGGCAGGCTGGCGCGTAGCTGGTGCAGGGTGCGGCGCAGGTTGGCACGGGCTGTGACTTCGCTGCTGTCCGGCCAAAGCGTGTAGGCGAGGGTGTCGCGGCGTGGGGGGACGTGACGGTTGAGCAGCAGGTACGCAAGCAAGGGAGTAGCCTTGCCCGGCACAAGCAATGAACCTCGCTGCGAAGTTAGCTCAAGCTGACCGAAGAGTTGGATGTGTAGCACCGTCATTCCCTCACGTTAAACCTGCCCTAATTATACCAGATGGGAGTAGTATTACAACCGCACTTCTGACAGCGGGAGCTACAGGCTAAAAACCATGCGGAAGCTGTGCCAAAGGCTGCCGCTGCTGGCAGACCCGCTACTACTGCCAGTGGGGAGGGTGCAAAATTAGCACCCCATAGGCATCAAGCTAAGGACTACTGGCAACTGTAAGCAGCAGTTGATAGCTAATAGGTCTAGTGTAGCGGCTCTCCAGCTTGCTGCTTCGCAGTCTAGCCCGCAACGCCTGCAACTCCTGCCGCAGTCGCCTTTCTTCCCCCACCACCGCTACAACGCCCACCGCTATACGCAACACCTTCGCTGCTTTGTACAAACTGCGCCCGCCCTGTTGCCAATAGCTTACCAGTAGCAGCCAGTGTTGCACCAACATCGCCAGCAGTTTAGCGTACACTTCACACAGCACCCGCTACTGCCGCTCCCTGCCCTTCGGCCCCCTGCTCCTACCGCTGGCTCTACTCCGACCATCTTTGTTTGCGCCAGTTGTTCAGCCAGTTCCTGTTGTAGTGCCGGGGTCATCCTGATCTGCCGTAGCCCGTGCTTTTGTTCCACCTGTCCTTCCTCTTAGAGCCTGTTGGGGAATTGGCTATAGCCATTGCCAGTTTGGTAAACTTGTGGCATGAACAAAAAAGCCTATCCTACTGATCTGACCGACGCTGAATGGCAGATCATCGCGCCGTTGCTCGAACGTAAATCCAAAGTCGGCGCACCAACCGAGCTGGACATCCGCGAGGTAGTTAATGCTATCTTCTATCTGGTTGATAACGC
>JBBROH010000259.1:0-4530 GCA_038229595.1 Chloroflexia bacterium
AACTGGATTGCTGGCGGTTGGCCGCGGGCTGGCTGCGCTGGTTGGTGGCACGCTGCTGGCAGTGGCTACTTCGGTGCTGCCTGCCTGCGCCACAGTGGTTGCCAGCCCAATAGCGGTTGGTGGCTCGCTGGCGGCGGTCGGCGCGGTGGTTAGGGCAACGGTCGTTGGGGCAGTAGCAGCGGCGGCAGTGGCAGGGGCGGTGGTGATGGGGGGAATGAGAACCGCCAGCGTTGTTGGGCTGGCGGCGATGACTACTGTGGGGTTGGTGCCTTCTGTGTGTGGCTCCTCCGCCTTGTGTAGTGCGGGTGGGCTGATCGCCATCAGGTAGATGACCAGGGCTGCTACCAGCAGGGTGAGCAGCAATGGTGCTATGTAGTTGCGGGCGGGGGCCAGCACCATCGGCGGCTCGACCGTTACCTCGGTGGCGGAGGTGCCATGCGAATCGTGGCTCAAGGTTGCTCCTTTCTGTTCATCCTGCTACCCCGCAAGAGGGGCAGCCTGGGCTTTTAGGGGATGCGCTGGGGGAGGATGGGCGCAGGCAGCCCTATGCTCCACTCTACACTACGTGCCTGTTCGCCCTTGCTGGAGAGGCGGGGCTGCACGTTCTGGAAGACCCAGCGCACAATGCCGAGGTAGGGGATTGTTACCTGGTGGGCAGCCTGGGGGAACAGCGCGCTGCTGCTGTAGCCCGTGCGGTCGGTTGCGCTCTGCGCGTCTAGCTTGCCCTGCTGGTCGTAGTAGAGGATGCTGAGGCCGCGCAGACCCTCGCCAGGGTCGGGCTGACCGTTGCCATTGCGGTCAACATAAACCTGCACTACCATGTCAGCTTGAGCAAGGTTCTTGCCAGTATTGGGTAGCGGGGGCAGTGGTGGTTCGGTTGGTAGCGGCTGCTCGGTCAAGGCCGCGATCACCGACACCTCAAGCGGTGGCACGTTGGCAGGGGGACGGGTTGCGGTTATGGTGGGGCTGGCAGTGACGGTCGCAGTGAGGGTCAACAGCGCGGCTGCCGTTGCAGTCTGCTGCGCGCCGCTAAGGGTCAGCGTTGCTGTCAACGTCGCCAGGGGAGTCAGGCTGGTGGTCGCGCTCGCGGTCACCGTGGCGGGCGGGTTGGCAGCAGGCTGGGTGAAGGTCGGCCCCAGTGCCTGGGCGGTGAAGGTGGGGGCTGCGCCGCCAGCCTGGGCCGTCGCTGTCTGCATGAAGCCGGGCGGGGTTGCGCCGACTGGGGCGACAATCAGCGATACGCGGTAAGCAATGCCGCTGCCGCCTACGTCGCCATAGTTCTTGATTTGTAGATAGTAGGTGGTGTCACGCGGCGGTAGGAAATCGAGGCCAGAGAACAGTGAGCCGTTGAAGTCGTCGCTTTGGGTGAGGATAGTGCGGCGGTCGTTGTCGAAGATGTAGATGTAGGGGTCGAGACCAGCGGGGTTGGTTTGGGCCTGGAGGATCACCCGATAAATCTTGCCGGGGCGAGCGTAGAAGTAGAGCCAGTCAGCATCGCCAGTCGGGCAGAACAGGTGATCTTGGGTGCTATTGACCAGCAGCAGCTTGGCGTTCTCTGGCACGCCGTCATCCTCAAAAGCGTCAATGCAGGGGGTTGCGCTAGGCAGCGGCGTGGCTGTCACCGAGGGGGTCAGGGTGATAGTCGGCGTAGTACCAGGCACAAAGCCGGGGCTGGTGAAGTTGATCGTGTAGGTGCTGCCGAGACCGCCCTCGGCCCGGTTGAAGATTTGCACATAGTATAGGCCAGTGGAGGGGGCGATGAACTCTACCCGCTGGGCCAGACCGCCGCCAGTGAAGGTGGTACTCTGGAAGATCGCGCCGTTGGGTGCGAACACGGTGATTTCGCCACTGACCCCTACCCCGATGTCGCTGGTCTGGAAGATGTAGTCGTCACCGGTAGTTCCCTGGAAGCGGAGCCAGTCCTGGCGGTCTTCTGCTGGGCAGAAGGCGTGCCGCTGCGACTCGCCGAGGCGGATTGGCTTAGCGTCCACCCGCGAGTTGTCTGGCTCATACTGGTCAACGCAGAGCGGCACCGTAGTACTAGTGGGGGTGACGCTGGGGGTGGCGGTTGAGGTGGCACTGGCGGTCGGCGTGGCGGTGACGGTCGGCGTAGGTACGGGGGTGGTGGTGCCGATCACGAGCAGGGAGAGATTGTAGCGGTAAGCGTCTGGACTGCCGCCCCTGCCTGCTGCATCGGCTACGCGCACGTAGAAGGTGGTGAGTTGCTCAGTAGTGGTGATGATGCTAGCCCCGGCTGCGGTAGCATCACCACGAGCAACCCGCAACACTGGATTGCTGGTGGCGAAAATCTCCAGGGTGGTGCTTACCGAGGGGCCAATGTTCTGGGTCTGGATTTGGTAAATCGTATAGGGGTCGAGGGTGATTTGGGTCCAGTCCTGATCGCCGAAGGGGCAGAAGGTATGCGATTGGGGCGCGCCCACGTTGAGGAACAAGCCCCGCTGGAAGGCCTGGATATAGCCGTCATCATCCTCATAGAGGTCGTCGCCACCGCCACTCGCGTTGCAATCGAAGGGAGTAACGGTCGCCTGGGGTGCATTGCCCTGGGGCGTGACAGTGGCTAGCGGCTGGTTCTGGGCCTTCGCGTGCGGCCCAGTGGTGCCAGAAATTAGCAGACCAGTGCCGATCAGCAGGAGGCTAACTAGTGCTATGGTGAACAGTCGCTTCATCAGTGGTGCGCTCTCCCTCTCTTTTGCTTCCAGGCACAGCAGCGAGGTGTGCGCTGCCATTATCGCACACTAGCTCCCTTTGCGTCAAGCAGGCGCATCGTCCTACCTTATATAGAACAACGGATGGGGTGGGCCAGAAGTTGCCTCAAAACAGCCCGACTATCCGCCCACTGTCGTCCAAGTCCACGTTCTGGCCGCCTGGGTTGCTGCCCAGCCCTGGCATGGTCAACATCGTACCGCAGATGGGGTAGACGAACCCCGCCCCCGCCGACAGCTTGACCTCGCGTACTGGCAGGGTGTAGCCCGTCGGTCGCCCCTTCCAGGTCGGCTCGTGCGAGAGGCTGAGGTGGCTCTTTGCCATGCAGATGGGCAGGCCGCCATAGCCATTCGCTTCAAAGCTACGCAGGCTGGCCTCTGCTGCCGCCGTGTATTCTACATCCGCCGCCCCGTAGAGGTTGGTGGCAATCGCCGCAATCTTCGCTTTGAGCGGCTGGTCGAGGTCGTAGAGGAAGTGGAAGTCGCTGGGCTGGTTGGCTGCACTGACCACCGCCGCCGCCAACTCCGCCGCCCCCGCCGCGCCCTGGGCGAAGTGGTGGGCTGGCACGGCAGCGAACGCCCCCGCTTGCTCGGCGATGCGCTGAACCAGGGCGACCTCGGCAGGGGTATCTTCGCTAAAGACGTTGACTGCCACCACCACCGGGATGCCGAACTTCCGCACGTTCTCTACGTGGGCCACCAGATTGACCGCTCCAGCCTCCAACGCAGCCAGGTCTTCGCGCAGCAAGGCAGGGTCTAGCGGCTTGCCAGCCACCACCTTGAAGCGGCCACTGTGCATCTTCAGGGCGCGCACCGTCGCCACCACCACCGCCACGTTGGGGCGCAGACCGCTATAGCGGCACTTGATGTCGGCAAACTTTTCGAAGCCCATATCTGCCGCAAAGCCGCTCTCCGTCACCAAGTAGTCGGCGCAACGCACCCCAATCAGGTCAGCCAGGATGCTGCTATTGCCATGCGCGATGTTCCCGAAGGGGCCAGTATGCACGAGGGCGGGGGTGTTGTCGAGCGTCTGCAAGAGATTGGGCTTCAGTGCGTCCTTGAGCAGCACGGCCATTGCCCCAGCCACCCGCAAGTCCTCTACCGTGACAGGCTTACCCTCACGGGTCAGACCAACGACGATGCGGCCCAACCGCTGGCGCAGGTCGCCCAGGCTAGTCGCCAGAGCCAGGATTGCCATAACCTCGCTAGCCGCGGTAATGTCGAAGCCGCTCTCGCGCGGCACGCCGTTCTCCTTACCGCCCAGCCCAACCACGATATCGCGTAGGGCGCGGTCGTTGATGTCCAGCACCCGCCGCCAGCTAACCGCCAGCGGGTCGAGCGCATGCACGTTGCCGTGCATGATGCTTGCGTCCAGGAAGGCAGCACAGAGGTTGTGGGCGGCGGTGACGGCGTGGGTGTCGCCAGTCAGGTGCAGATTGAAATCCTCCATCGGGATCACCTGGGCGTAGCCGCCGCCCGCCGCCCCGCCCTTGATGCCAAAGACTGGCCCCAGGCTGGGTTGGCGGATGGCAATCACCGCGTTCTTGCCGATGTAGTTGAGGGCCATGCCCAGGCCCACCGTAGTGGTCGTCTTGCCCTCGCCGAGGGGGGTAGGGGTGATTGCGGTCACATCCACGTACTTCGCCAGCAGGCGATCTTGCAGGCGCGGCAGCACATCCAGGCTGATTTTCGCCTTGTAGCGGCCATAAAGTTCAAGGTCATCCTCTTGCAGCCCCAATCGCTGGGCCACCAGCGTAATCGGCTGCAACTGCGCCCCCTGTGCTATCTCCAGGTTACTTTGCATCGC
>JBBROH010000260.1:0-4522 GCA_038229595.1 Chloroflexia bacterium
ACGGAGCAACAAATCCGACAGGCACTGGACGAGGCTGGCTACCCCGCCGCGGCCTGAACCCAAGCTGCCTAGAACAGGGCGGCTGATGATTGCCACCGCCATCCCCAAGCGGGCAGGCACAATCCACAACAGCAGCGTGGGGGACAATTGGGCTATAGCAAGAGGGACGATTGGGCTACTGCTAAATCTTGTTTCTTGTCACGCAGGTGCATATAATGTAACAGGTGTTACATAGCTGACCGACAGAGTGGCAGGAGGTGGGAGATGGCAGTAGAAGATTTGGGCCTGATTTCGCGGCGGGTTGCAGTAGCACAGGGCGCGAACGACGATCTCTACCAGGCGCGCCAGGCTTTGCTTGTCCGGCGGTTGACTATCACGGTAGAGGTTCTGCTGGCGGTCTACGTCGTCCTCTTTGGCCTGGTGGCAGTCCTCGGTGGGGGGAACAGCAACGCGCTGCTGCTGCTGGTAACTGTAGCGGTGCCACTGCTGCTAGTGGCAAGCGTGTTGGTCGGCTTCAAGTGGCTACCGCTCAACTTCACGGCCTCAGCTATTGTCTTTGTCCTCACCAGCCTGCTGGTCGTCAGCAACGCCCTGCCAATCTTCAGCCGGGAAATCAGTGGGGGCAGCCCCAGCCGCTACAACATCCTTAGCTGCACTATTAATAGCATCTACTTTGTGGCTGCTGTGCTAATTGCAGGCCTGCTGCTACGGACGCGCAGTAGCCTGCTGGTCGCCGCCATCGCCACCGTATCGGTCAGTGCATACGTCACCAGCTTTCTGATCCAGACCAGCACGAACGGCAACACCGCCCGATCTGTGTGGATCATCTTTGCGGTGCTGCTGACCATTGTTGGTAGTGGCTACTTCGGCGTGGCGGCGGTCAGTGCCTTCAGCCAGTCCAGCGCGTTGCGCCTCAACCAGCAGCAGAATGCTCGCACCTGCGCCCTGCTCGAAGCAAACAGCCAGATCAGCACGATCAGCAGCGAACGGCTGGAGATCGCGGGCAGTGTGACCAGGCTGGCTGATCAAGTGGATAGCAATGCCCGCCAACAACTGGCGACCACCACCCAGCAGGCAACCGCCGCGACCACGATCACCACTACCGTACACGAACTAAGTGCCGCTGCCGAGCAGATCGCCAACCTCGCGAGCCAGGCCGCCTCTAGCGCAGAACAGGCCGAGAAGGAGACGCGCTCTGCGGCCAACACGATCAGCGAAGCCCTCTCCTCGCTAACTGGCATCAGCGGCCAAGTAGCCGAGATCGCCAACCAGGTTGCTATCCTCAGCGAACGGGCGCAGGACATCGAAGCGGTCGCCGAGCGGATGAACGACATCGCTGACGAAATCAAGCTGCTTGCGCTCAACGCCACGATTGAGGCAGCCGGGGCGGGGGAGCATGGCCGCCGCTTCGCCGTAGTGGCCGCCGAGGTAGAGCGGCTGGCAGAGGAGGCACGCGTCGGGGCCGAGCAGAGCCGCACCCTAATCAGCGAACTGCGGCGCGCCAACCACGCTACTGCTCAGGCGACCAGCAACGGACGGGAGCAGGCCCAGCAGGGTTCAGCCCTCGCCCGCAAGGCCGGGGAGGCAGCAAACCGCATCGCCCGCCTGGTGGCAGCAGCCAATAGCCAGGTGCATAGCATCTCCGCCAGCACCCAGCAGCAGCGTACTGCCTCGGCGCAGGTCGCCAGCCTGATCAGCGACTTGGGAACCTCCACTACCCAAACGGCGACTGGCAGCCGTCAGAACGCTGCTGTTGCCCGCCAACTAACCACCCTCGCCCACCAGTTGGAGGGTAAAGAGGACTAGGCAAACTGGGCTGGGCTGTGCTTAGCTGGCTTCTTCGTTGAGAGCAGCAGTGAGGGCGGCAGTGAGGGCAGTGAGGGTGAGGGGAATGTTACCCCAGCGGCGCACTACTACACCCGCGCCGTAGTTGGCGAGTGCGCCCGCCTGGGCGAAGGTTGCGCCACCAACCAGAGCCAGGGTGAGGACTGCAATCACCGAGTCGCCCGCGCCGGTCACGTCCAGCACCTCGCTGCGGGTCGGCACCGGGAAGTGGTGATACTGCCAATCGCCTGCCTCGTCGCGTTCGAGGGCCGAACTGCCATCCTCCCCCCGCGTGATCATCACCCGCCGGGCCTGCAAGTCGCTGGCTAGCTGGCGTAGGCCGAGCCGGTAGTCCTCCTCGTCAACGAGCGAGCGACGCAGGGCGGCCTCGGCATCAGGCTGGTTGCACTTGACCAGATCGTAGCCAGTGAAGCGGCTGAGGTCGCCCTGCGAGTCCACGGTCAGCAACTTGCCCTGCTTCTGGCCTAGCCAGCGGATCGCGTCCACCACTCGTTGGCTGATCATACCCAGCATATAGTTGCTGACCAAGACCGCGTCGGCTAGTGGTAGCTGTTCCTCAAGCTGGGCTAGCACCTGATCCTCTACCGCAGGGCTGAGGGGCGAGCGATCCAGCACATTGATGCGGGCTACCTGCTGCACCGAGAGGCGAGAGGAGCTACGCTGGGCGCAGATGCGCGTTTTGGTCGTAGTGGGGCGGTCCGGGTCGATCACCAGTGCGTCGGTCAGCACGGCATAGTGCTGCAAGCATTCGCGCAGGGCCACCGCCGAGGGGTCTTCACCGACCACGCCGAGCATCTGGGCTACGCCACCGAGCGACTGGATTGTGCAGGCGGGGCTACACGCGCCACCAGGCAGGTACTCGCGGCTGCTGTATTCGAGGACGACAACGGGGGCTTCGCGCGAGATGCTGGTCGGCCTGCCGTACACATACTCGTCGAGCGTAACATCCCCCACGACCAGTACGCGCTTCCCCGCCCACTGCGCGGGCAGACGGAGCAGGTCAGCCTCCATTAGCGCAGCCTCACCCAACACATAAAGCAGACGAGGCCGAGCAGTAGCAGGTGGAACAGGTCTATAGCTTGGTCAGGGCCGTTCAGACCATAGCGGGTGGCGGTGCTGAGCAAGCGGTCGAAGCCGATACCAGTTCGCAGCGAGTAGACCAGCAGGGCAACGACAAAGCCGAATACCGCGGCGGCGACTGCGCTATATTGCAAAACCGGGCCGCGCTTCTGGTTGGCAAACCGCCCGATCACGTCGCTGATCAGGAAGCCCATCAGCAGGGCAACCCAGAACGCGAACTGGGGGAAGAAGCCCCAGAAGATGCCGCCCGCTACCGCTACCCCCAGCCCAGCCGCGATTGCCAGTGGCAGCCTGCTAGTGTCGAGCTTATACATGGGCGCAACCTGTGGGTTGAAGCACTCGGCGCAGCGGTAGCCGACTGGCGTGGGGTACATACAGCGCGTGCAGATTGGCTTCTCGCAGCGAGAACAGCGGATGTAGGTTGTAGTAGCCGGGTGGTTGGCGCACCGCAATGCTCCTTCTTCTTCCTGCTTCTGATCTTGTTCAGCCATAGTCCTTTAACCCCAACCCCGCCCGACATGGACAGAGGATTGACTGCGCCAGATGATCGCTAAGCGGTGGGCCAGCAGCTTGCGTGCCGCTCGCCGCATGATAATTATACCAAACTGGACGACCCGCAGGATACGCCGCCACCGCCAGGGTTGCTTGTAGAGACGGTGCAGCCACTCCAGCCCCAACCGTTGCATGATCGCTGGCGCACGCACTGCGCGACCAGAGAGGAAGTCGAACGCCCCACCGACACCGATAGCAACGGCAAGGGGGGGGCGCAACCGACCGGCTGCTACCTGCGCCGCTATCCACTTGTCCTGGGCGGGCGCACCGTAGGCGACCAACAGCACATCTGGCGCGGCGGCCATCACCCGCTGGCAGATCGCCGCTGCTTCTTCGGCTGCGGGCGACCCAGCGTAGCAACCCTCTACCTTGAAACCGGGATAGCGAGCCGCAAGTTTCGTTGCTGCTGCCTCCGCCACCCCCGCTGCGCTGCCGAGGAAGTAGAGGCGGTAGCCACACTCGGCGGCAAGCTGAGCTAGTTGCGCGACCGTCTCTACCCCTGGCACCCGCTGCCGTAGGGGTAGGCGCAGCCAGCGGGCTGCCCAGATCAGTCCTTGACCATCGGGCGTGGCAAGGTCAACGCGGTTGAGTAGCTGGCGAAAATCGTGGTCGCCCCGCGCCGTCATCAGGAACTCTGGGTTGACGGTAGCGACCTGGCACACACGGTCTAGCCGTCCGGCCCGGCCCGCCGCCACCCAGCCCGCGATCATCGCCACCGCCTGCTCTGCGGTCACGTCGTCTATGCCAACACCCATAATGTGGGCGCGTCTGCGTTCGTTCGTCTGCACTTTGCTATTATATGCTATCCAGCCCGCGACTGCCACAGGTTGACGGGATTGCGGCGGCGGCTGAGGGTAGAGAGGAGGGACTGGCTGAGCAGGTAGAGCAGCCCAGCCAGCCCGGTTGCGCCGAGCATCAGGATGGAAGCACTGTTGACCCCGCTTCTAGGGTCGGCGAGTCTGGCATCAACTGGTTGGTACGTACAACCTTGTCAGAGCCAGCATTGCTGCTGCCCACACTGGTCAGGTACAAGGCACGCCCCACT
>JBBROH010000261.1:0-4447 GCA_038229595.1 Chloroflexia bacterium
CTACAACCTGTTCAACCACATGGAACAGTGCTACAGCCCTAAGCTGGTCAGCGACAGCGCGATAGTCGCTGGACGAAAGACCTACAAGCTCGACCTTGGCGCATACACCTGTGCCGACTCGCAGCCCAGCAGCAGCATCCGCAAGGAAGTAGTTTGGGTTGATCAGGAGACTCACTTCCTGCTCAAGGACGTGACTTACGACGTGAACAACCAGCCAGTGACTACTACGGACATAGTCGCGGCCCAGTTCAACCAGCCACTCGACCCCAGCCTGTTTACCTTCACCGCCCCAGCCGAGGCGACGGACGAGAGGATGTCCAATGCGCGCTCCTCGCGGCTCAGCTCGATCAACTCTACAAGGTCGGCCCGCTGTGCCAAAGGGATAACGTGATCATGCTCCCACGCTTCCCGTTTGGGACGGCTGCGGGTCTTGAACTGGGCATAGTCAAGCAACAAGGTGCAACCGACCTTGCCATCGCTCTCCCTTTTGTGGAGGACGCAGCGCAGCCAGACTCTGGCATAGTCCCCCCGACCCCCAGCCAGGCGGGACACTCGGCGCGCTTGACCCAGCCCCCGGTCAGCGGCTGGTCGAGTTCCCGAAACTCCCCCTCCTGCGGGGGCTGCGTCTGCCGAGCGTGGTCAAGCGGCGGGGCGGCGGGGCTTACCACCCCCGCTGGTCAGCAGTTGCGGGGCTGGCATTGTCCATCCTGCGGGGTCAGTACCTACCCCGGCGTTGGCAGGCGTGCCATCGCTGGTCGGGACGAGGTGTTCGTTCGGTGGCTGGTAGTCACTCGTGCGCTGATCCATCATACTCCCCCTCCTGACTGCTACTTCCAGATGTCAGCCTTGCTGCCTCACCCCGACGGCTACAGCATGGCCGCTACAACCACCGGGCTGTGTGATATGTGGTGTGGGTTCGGTCGGCCCTCTCAGCCTTCCTCCCCCGGTTTGTTACTCCTCGACGATGCCAGTGGCGACCGCCCCTTGCCACGAGGCTTCGCACAGTGCAGTTAGAGTGTCAGCCGCCGGTACTGTGACGACCACTTCCTCGTTGCCGTCCTTGTCGCGGTAGACGAGATTCACGACTTGTTTGTTCATGATGCTGCTCCTTTCCAACGCCAAAACAAAATGCCCGCTCCCAGAGTCGCTGTCAGCGATCCCGGAGCGAGCAAGTGCAAATCTACAGCACATCCAACAAAGGGGTATAGCGATCCCTTGCTGGATGTGGTATGATCGGACTCGCCTTCGCTGCGGTCCCTAAGACTACCAGCGTTGGCTTGTTGTAACCCTCACCTCGGCTGGAACCGAGGTGGGGGCTTTGGTTTGTACAGGTTCTGCCTTCTTAATGATGTTACAACTGACTAAATCCATGTCTGTCTGTTCACTGGTGAACACTCTTGGCATCCCCAGTGTTTGACCCAGTTCGTCATAGGCTAGCTGATAATCTGCCAGACGACCGTCAGGTACTTCATGGCCGTCGCGCCTTAGAGTGCTAATCAACTGTGTGGCTAGATTAGGTGCTTCCCGCTTGCGCTGGGTCTTGTCCTTCAAGGTAATGGCCGGTTTCGATTGGGTGGTAGTAACAGGCTGCTGCGGGGTTGGATGTTCGACAACAGGGTGGTTTAGCAACTCCTCAACACTGATTTGTTGCTCACGTGCTTCGGCAATGAAAATACGGGCCTGTACCTCGTCTACTTCGCCACGCCGCAGGTATGAAAGTGGTATACCCTCATCGAGTAGATCACCCCACTTATCCCACTCGCTAATGGTGCCAGTGCTAACACCCAAACGGCTCTGCCGCTGCCTGACAGACATACCTCGGTCTTTGTAGCGGCGGTTGATCGCTCGCAAGCGTATTTGCTCAATATCCTGCCGCTGGCTGTTGAGCATCACAGCCAAGTCGGCCGCTTCCTCATCGCTGATGTCCTGCAAGATGATGGCTGGGATGGTTGACTTGCGTGCCAACCGTGACGCTTCCACGCGGCGGTGGCCCTCAATGATGCGGTAGCGTTCCACCTCGGCCATGTAGCGCAGGTAGATGGGTTGCTTAACCCCAGATTCTTCAATAGAGATGGTAAGGGCAGTCAGATCGCCGAGGTCTTCGCCACGCGGGTTGTCAGGGTCGGCATCAATAGCGTCAAGGACGGTGTTCTTGACTTCCACATCAGCCCTGCCCATGACGGCACTGGCTACGCGCTTGTCCATCCGGGCATCTTCTGGACGCTTGATTACACGATTAACTGACACGGCTGATTATCTCCTTAGCCAAAATACGGTAGGCTTCGCGGGCGACTTCAATGGAGGCCTGCTTCTCCCTGTCTCGGCTATTGTAGCCGAAGATACTTTGTGCATCGCTCTGCGCCTCACGGTAAACCACGCGGGCCGGGATGGTAGTCTGCATAACATAGTCGGCCAACTCCTCGCGCACGGACTTGAGGATACGCTTGCTGTCCACTGCACGATCCACAAAGGTCGGAATGATGCCCATGTATCGCAGGTCGGGGTTTGCTTCCTGCGTTTCGTTGATCGTACCAAACAGATCGTTGAGGGCGCGGACGCTAAAGGCTTGCGTTTGCATCGGTATCATCACCCAGTTAGCTGCTACGAGGGCGTTGGTCGTTAGTGTCGTCAGCGTCGGTGGACAGTCAATCACAATGTAGTCGAACATACCACGCACCGAGTTGAGTGCGTTGCGGAGCATAACCGATTGGGTAGCAGAGTTAAGCAACTCAACTTCGAGAGCGGCGACAGCAATTGAACCAGGTGCAAGCATCAAGCCTTCTCGTTCCAGCATCACTTTGTTGAGCGGAATACGCTGCTTAGGGTCACGACGTAGCGCATCATAAACCGATGGCTGATCTTCTGCTGTCTCTACTCCCAACCCCTGCGAAGCATTGGCCTGCGGATCGAGGTCGATCAATAGCACGCTCTTGCCTTCCTGCACCAACGCCACGCCGACATTGATCGCGGTGGTTGTTTTGCCCACGCCACCCTTCTGATTGATGATTGCTATTATGTCAGCCATCGTACTCATCTCCTTCTGACTGTTCACTGGTGAACACTTGCTGTTGGCTCGTGATATAAGCCTCTACGTCTACGGGATCAAACCGATAACGCGAACGACTGCCTTTACCCAAGCGGAGAGCTTTGATCAACCCTTCACGTGCATACCGCTGAACTGTTCTCTCATCCACTTGTAGCATCGCTGCAACCTGCTGGCTCGTCAGCAACCTTCGTTCTTGTGACATCATGTCGTTATCCTATCTTCTTGTCGTTATTATACAGCTAGATGGCTATAATGTCAACCCCCAACAGGTGTTCACTGGTGAACACCTTCAGGGATACGGCATCGTTATTGTATCACGATTAGTGGCTCAAGGTGTTCACTGGTGAACACTCCATAGCTATGGTATCGGTCGTGGTTTTTAGCCATAGCGGATACTTAGCTTCTACCTCTCTCAGCATTCAATTCCAACAATCTTGCCAGCACCTCATCATCCCTAAACTCTGTCGGCCAGCCATACGCCACCAGCCCTATGTCATCCAGCGTCTGATGGGTCTGCTGCAACCAGGTTGGTCGCGCATTGTAGAGGTTGGTCAGCGTGCGCTTCTTGAGTTCGGCTGCGTCCGCCCCTTCCGGGTTGAGCCAGTTGTCACGCAGTTCCACCAGCCGCCGCGCCGCTACCGCAATTGCTTGCACGTGCTGATCCCCTTCCGGCTCTGTTCCCGGCGGAAAAGGAAAGGGGAAGGTTTCAAAGGTGGTTGTCGGCGTGTATCTGAAGCCCGAATCGGCCTCGCGCAGCTGCGTACCCATCGCCCGCGCCCATAGCTCATGCACCCTATTGTGCAGTACGCCGAAGAAGTAGTCATCATCACGAGCAAAGGCGATCACCGCACTATCAGCCAAAACTTTCGCCGCTACCCAAACGAACAGGCGGTGCTTGGAGACACGGGCGGTAACAATGTAGCGGCTAAGTCCTTGTAGTGCAGTACGCATCTCAGAGCGTGGTCGCTCATGTAGCCACCAAGCCGCTACGTTACGACTGGCAGAAGTATCCGCCGCGCGCACTGAATACACACGGGTACGTATATATTCAAATGGCTGCTCATACAGCATAGCATCTGCTTGTGGGGTTCCAACCCCAAAGCCTATGATAAAGACGTTGCGCGGTCGCCCACTAACATCTATACCGTTAAACAACGGTCTGATCACATCACTGTTGGGCCTGCCGTTTGGATTGCCCACTGCCGTCAGCAACACGCTTGCTGTATGCTCATCCAAATCAAAAGGGCCAGCTTTTGTCACCCCATAGGCATCAAGCTAAGGACTACTGGCAACTGTAAGCAGCAGTTGATAGCTATTAGGTTTAGTGTAACGGCTCTCCAGCTTGCTGCTTCGCAGTCTAACCCGCAACGCCTGCAACTCCCGCCGCAGTCCCCTTTCTTC
>JBBROH010000262.1:0-4363 GCA_038229595.1 Chloroflexia bacterium
GTAGACGACGCGCACTGGCAGGTTGCTAGGCAGCGTCTTGTTGTCGTCGCCCGCAACATAGACCGATGCACTGGCCGCGTCAATCGCCACGTCGTTCACCCGACTGTTGGGCAGCGTCCACTGGCCGAGCAGGTTGCCGCCAGGGTCGTAGACGGAGAGGGTCTTGCCCGCCAGGGCTACTACCTTGCCGCCATCAGCCACCGCCACCCGCTTTGTGCCAGAGCCGAGCGGCCTGCTCCAGAGCAGTTCATTGGCGGCGGGGTTGAGGTAGGCGAGACCGAAGTCACCGACGACAGCAATCGCCCCACCAGCATGGTCGAGATCCATATCGTCTACGCTGCCGCCAATGCGCGTCACCGCCAGCACTGCCGTGCCAGCCGCGTTGAGGCGAAGCAGTGCGCCGCCGCCGCCGTTTAGCAGGCTGATCGGGGTGAGGCCGAAGTTGACCCCCGCCGTCAGCTTGCCCGCGTAAACCAGGGTGCGGTCAGGGGCGACCTCCACCGCCACGCCCGCATCTACCGCCGCTCCCGCCAGATAGGTACTGGTGCTAACCACGAGGTTGGTGGTGATCGCGCTGGGCGCAGCCAGTGGGTTGCCAGTCGGCTGCCCCTGCGCCCGCGCCACCAGCCCGTAGCCGATCAGCAGTGCAGCAGCTAGCAAGCCGACGACCATTCTTCTCCACATATCGCCGTAACCCCCTTGTCGTTAAGGTGTGGTGTGTAGTAGGTTGCCAAGTGCGCCGAGCAGGATCACGTAGGGGGTGCCAGCGTTCTCCATGTGCAACTCGAAGCGGGCGCGCTCAAAGTATTGCACGATGAAAGGTTGGCCGCCCAGGGTCTCCACAAACTCCTCGCTGATCGGGTAGCCATACGTATTGAGGCTGCCATGTACGCGCCAGTATTCGCGGAAACCGCTGCCGAGGTTATGGCCGCTCTGTGGGTAGAAGTCAGCTCCGCCCTTGCCGCTGGTCGGCTGGAAGGGGGCCATGCGGGCAACCCCGCTACGCTCTGCTGCGTCCCGACCCAGGAAGCCGAGCAGCACAGTGCCATCACCGTACTCTGGGTGTTCCTCGAAGCGGGCGCGCTCAAACCACTGGGTGCGGTAGGTCTGGCCGTCGGTGCGGTTCACCTCGTTGGTTGCGTCGGTGATCGGGAAGCCAAACTGGGCCAGGCCGCCATTCTTCTCCCAGTAGCTCTTGAAGTAGCCAGTCAGACAATGGTTGGTTTCACTGAACAGCCTGCCGCCGCAGCCGTTAAGCGGGGGGATCGCTGGTGGGTTGGCAGGCGGGTTGGTAGGCGGGTTGGTAGGCGCGGCTGGTGGGGCTGGCGGTGGGGCAACCCCCTTGTACTGGGCGGCGTACTGCCCGCTGATCTCCAGGTAGAGGCGACCCTCTCTGCTGTCTGGCTCGATCTGAGTTCCCTCGAACCACTCATTATAGGTGGCGACCACGATCCAGTCGGGATTTGCGTCGATTGCCCCGCCGAAGCTGGCCCTGAAGTATTCGCCACCGTTACGCTCGTTGCGGTAGTGGCGGCTGCGGTCTGTCATGCGTGTGTCGTCGTAGCCCGGCTGCACGGCAGCGACGAACAGCCTGTCCTCCCCCTGCCGCTTGACCGCGTCGCGCATTCGGCCATCCTCGCGGGCAAAGCCAGCACGGGTTGGCCCAGCCCAGGAGTTGGCACTGAAGGGGTAGAGGCCGTTGAATACGCCCAGCCAACGGGTGGTCTGTCCCTTGTCGCCCTCTGCGATCCAGAGTTGGCTGCCCTGTGGGTCAACCTGCTGGCGGATCGCTCCCCACGTCCCCGCTTCACCTGCTGCTGCCTGTGCATAGAAGAAGACGACCGCCTTGCCACCCTCCTTCAGGTAAGCCGCCGCGGATTGATAGGTGTCGCGCAGGTAGGCGAGATTGCTGGCTGCATTGCCCGGCCCGCCCATGCCCACCTCGTAGAGGCAGGCCACTGTGATCCCCTTTGCCGCCGCCACTTCCAGCAGCGTGCCGAAGCGCGGGTCTACCCTGCCATCCCGCCCCCACCAGTTGGCGACCAGGGTATCTATGCCCGCCGCCTTGGCCTCATCCACCTGCCGCTCGATAGTGGCGCGGTCGCCAGAGGAGTAGCTGGCGGCGGGATTCGCGCTCAACGGCTTTGCCCAGTCGCTCGTTTCGTACCAAAGATAGTAGAAAGCGAGGACGCGCCTGCTGCTGACGGCGGCGGAGTTGGGGCTAGCCTGGGCCTGCACCTGTGGCAGGCTGAGGGCGAGCAGGGTGAGCAGGGTGAACAGGCTAAGGAGACGACTGTTGGGGCTTGGCATGATACCTCCAGTAAGCTGCGCTATCGATCAACCTTGATCCAGTACACACATTTTAGCCACTTGTCCTCCAGGAGGCAAGCCCACGAGAGTAGCTAATTGGTACTACGCAGCCACCCTGACTGGCAGCAGTGCTGGTCGCCGCCAGAACCAGTACCACCAGCCAAACGGCCCCAACAGCCAGAGTAGCAGGGTGTAGAGCCAGGGCGCAGCGATACCACGCCGCCGCGCGTCAGCCCAAAGCAGAGGGGTGCTGAAGAAGATGAGGAAGAAGGTATCCAGTGCATAGTAGATATTGCCGGGGTAGCGGTCAAAGTTGGCGAACATCGCGCTGAGGGGGCTACTGAAGGCGGTGTAGATGGTGAGGCCGAGCATCACGGCGGCGGTGCCAGCAGCGAGATTGCGGGCGGCGGTGAACTCCTGCACCGGGCGGCGGTCGGCTGGCTTGGCGCAGAGCAAGTAGTAGACAAACAACCAGACTGACCCCAGCACGTAGAACACGCCGAGAAAGAGCGGGCGGGGCTGGCGGTGCAGGTAGCCGTCCTCCCAAATCAGGATACCCGTCAGCACGATCATCGCCCCGATCATCGAGAACCACCACAGCACCCAGGGTACCTTGCCGAGGGCTTCAGCCAACGGCTGGCTGCCCGCCAACATCAGGCCGACCAGCAAGCCGAGATCGAGTAGGAAGGCGGCCAGGTAGAGCCACTTCCAAGCCCAGTGCGCGAAGTCAAAGCGCAAGGGTAGGGCCGCTCGCTCCTGGGCGATCACCTGCTGCACTATGCTCTGCTTGCCCGTATCCGCCGCCATTGGTGTTCCCTCCTTGCCTCGCAAGCCCGCTGCTGCCCACCCGCCATGTTGCTTTATCGCCAATTGCTTGCTATCGAACGCGCCCTTGTGCTACAATTTGCCGTCTGATCATGTTTGATTATAGCACAGAAGGCTCAACCATGTCGCTGCTCGATTGGCTCCTGCTCCTCTCCCTGCTTGCTGCCCTCGTCGCGGCCTACGTCGGCTGGCGCAGACCACTTGCGCCGCTGGTGGTGGCTGCCCCAGTCAACACTCCACTGGATGCTGATTGCCAGCGGGAGCGCGACGAACTACGCAACATCGCCAACAGCCTGCCAGTCGGGGTGATCGTCACCGACAGCCGCACTGCGGTACGCCGCTACAATCAGGCAGCGGCAACGATGCTCAACCTTGACCGCAACCCCCGCCGCCTACTCGGTCGCTCCCTGATCGAGGTTGCCCGCGACTACGAACTGGATGCGGCCCTGCGTACTGCCCTGCTCGGCTCGGCGGGCATGGTACTTCATGCGCTGGACATACCATACAACCGCCGCTACTTGAAGGTCAGTGCCTGCGCCCTGGAGGTTGAGCCGGGCCAGCCGCTCGGTGGCCTGATCGTGCTGGAAGATGTCACTGAGATGCGGAGGGTAGAGCGCGTGCGCCGCGATTTTATCGCCAATGTCAGCCACGAGTTTCGCACCCCGCTGGCGACCGCCAAGCTACTGGTAGAGACGGCAGACGGCGAGATGGAGGACGACATTGCCGCTGCCCGCCACTTCCTCGACAAGGCGAACCAGGAACTGGACGCGCTGACCCACCTGGTCAGCGAACTGCTCGACCTGGCGCGTATCGAAGCAGGCCAGACCCCGATTGAGCCAAAGCCGCTGCCCCTTGCCCAGACGCTGGCGACCGCAGTGGGCCGCTTCAGCGAACAGGCTGCCCAACTCGACCTGCGGCTGGTGCTGGAAGTGCTACCCACAAGGCTAACCGTGCTGGCCGACGAACCGCGCCTCAGTCAGGTGATGGGCAACTTGGTGCAGAACGCAATCAAGTTCACCGCGCCCGGCGGTCAAATCACGATCCAGGCGCGGGTGGCCGATGACCAGTTCGCGGAGGTGAGCGTGACCGATACCGGCATTGGTATCCCCCAGGAAGATTTGGAGCGTGTCTTTGAACGCTTCTACAAGGTTGACCGCGCCCGTAGTGCCTTGCTCGACCAGACGAAGGTGGAGAGTGGCACGGGCCTGGGGCTGGCAATCGCGCGCCA
>JBBROH010000263.1:0-4358 GCA_038229595.1 Chloroflexia bacterium
CGGCTTTGTCGCTCGTGGGCAGGCTGGGGCGGCAGTGGCAGAGGGGGTGGCGGGCATGGGCGTGCGCCTGCACCGTCGCCGCAGCGATCTGCTCGCGAGTGGTGCCAAATGCGGCCATGTGCTGGCGGGCAACCAGGGCGTAAAGGGCGGTCAGGTTGAGGCCGCTGAAGCCCTCAACATCCTGGTCGGTGAAGGTGGTTTGCACGTAGCCTTGATAGTCGCTCTCAAGGTCGGTCATCTTCTCTACGCCAGTGACCAGTACGTAGTCAGCCAACCCGCCAGCGACCGCTGCCCAACCTTGCCGCAGGGCTACCCCGCCGCTGGCATCCGCCGCCTCAATGCGGATCGCTTCCAGGCTGCTAAGGCCGATATGGTCGGCTAGCAGTGCGCCGAGGTGCTGCTGGCCGTTGTACAGGCCACCCCCAGCGTTAGCCACATAGATCATCTGGGGCTGCACGCCCGCCTCGTCAATCGCCTGCAAGCTGGCTTCGGCGAAAAGATCACGCAGCGACTTGTCCCACAGTTCGCCAAACTTCGTCTGCCCAACACCAAGCACCGCCACGTCTCTCATCTTGCCTACCCTTTTGTCTGTTAGCCAGCCCAAACCGATGCACACCCCTGCGCACCCAGCGGCGTAGGTGTTACGCACCCAGCCTGATCTTGCCGCGAGTCTTGGCATACTGGCCGTAGTCGAGGTAGCGGCGGTTGCTGGGGTCTGTGATCTGGCTGACGTAGGGGGCGCGCTCCCGCGTGGCCGCCAGTTGGCTGGTGGTGGTGAAGATGAAGGCAGTACTGCCTGCGCCGCTGCCATAGCTGACCATCAGGATGCGGTCGCCAGGGTCGGCGATGTCGAGGGTGGCGGCTAGACCGAGCGGCGAGCTTGCTGAGTAGGTATTGCCGATGCAGGGGGCGAGGCGGCCCGGCTGCATCTGCTCCTCTGTGAAACCGAGAGCTTTGCCCACGTTGAGGGGGAACTTGCCGTTCGGCTGGTGGAAGATCACGTACTTGAAGTCGCCCGCCTGGGTGCCACTCTGCTCCATGATCCCCTTCGCCGCCGCACTGACATGGCTGAAGTAGGCCGGTTCCCCCGTGAAGCGACCAGCGTGGCGGGGGTACATCATCCCCTCCCGCCGCCAGAAGTCAGGCGTGTCGCTGGTGTAGGAGTAGAAGGCATCGAGGCTGGCGATCACGTTGCTGGTGCCAAAGAGGAAGGCAGCAGCACCCGCAGAGGCCGAGTATTCCAGCGCGTCGCCTGGTGCGCCCTGGCTAGTGTCGGCCCCGATAGCGAGGCCGTTCTTGATCACCCCGCCGCGCACCAGGCCGCTGACCACGAACATAGCCTGCGCCCCTGCGTTGCAGGCAAACTCGTAGTCGGCTACGTGGATTTGGCGCGAGAGGCCGAGGGCTTCGGCGACGACTACGCCGCTGGGCTTGACCGCGTAGGGGTGGCTTTCGCTCCCAATGTAGACTGCGCCCACGTCGGCGCGGCTCACCTGCGCCCGTTGGATCGCATAAGTGGCCGCTTCGACAGAGAGGGTGATTGTGTCCTCGTCAACCGCTGGCACGCTCTTTTCTTGCAGCAGCAAGCCTTTGGAGATCGTATTGCCCTCCACGCCCCACTCCTCAGCAATGTCGTTCGTCTTGATCCGCATTCGTGGTACATACGCCCCGTAGCCGGTGATGCCAACTGTGTTATCCATTTGCACGCAACTCCTTGAGGATTTCGGCTGCCCGATCCACCTTGATATTCTTTTCGCTTACCATTCTGGCCGCAAGTTGTTCAATCTGTTCGCCGTTCGCGCCCGCCGCCGCCGCTACCTGGCGGGCGTGCAGGGCCATGTGGCCGCGCTGGATGCCCTCGGTCGCCAATGCGCGGATTGCAGCAAGGTTCTGGGCGAGGCCGACGCTAGCAATTACCGCCGCCAACTCGCGGGCGGTCGTTACCCCCAGCATCTTGACCGCTGCCTGCGCCCCCGGATGCACCTTCGTCGCGCCACCGACGAGGCCAACAGCAAGGGGCAGTTCGATGCTACCAACAAGATCGCCGTTCGCGTCCGCGTCCCAGCGGGTGAGCGCAGTGTAGCGGCCAGAGCGGGCGGCGAAGCTGTGCGCCCCCGCCTCGATTGCCCGCCAGTCGTTGCCGGTGGCAATTACTACCGCGTCAATGCCGTTCATCACCCCTTTGTTGTGCGTCGCAGCCCGGTAGGGGTCCGCTTCGGCGAAGGCAGAGGCTAGGGCAATGCCATGTACTACTTCTGCGCCGCTGTAGCCTTCGGTGGCAAGGCTGGCTTGCGGCACACGGCAGCTAGCGCGGGCGAGGCGGCGGTCAGCCAGGTTGCTGAGGATACGCAGGTAGACGCGCCCGCCAGTCAGTTCTTCGATCAGTGGGGCGGTCTTCTCGGCCATCGTGTTGACGGCATTCGCGCCCATTGCGTCGCGCACGTCTACTATATAGTGGAGGATCAGCATGGGGCCAAGACGGGTGTCCAGTTCACGCCACTCAAGGTCGCGTGCGCCACCGCCTAGCCTGACCAGGATGGCATCCTGCTGGTTAGCCAACGCCAGCAGGTCGGCTTTGCGCTCGTTCAGCCGCGCCATCGCCGCCGCCATGTCTGGCACCTCAACCACCTGCACCTGAGCGATCATCAAGGCTTCGTCGGTCTCGGCAGTAAAGCCGCCCCCGTCGCGGGCCAGCCTGGCAGCGAAACTTGCCCCTGCCACCACGCTCGGCTCCTCGATCACCATCGGCACCAGGTAATCGCGCCCATTCACCTGGAAGTTGAGAGCAACCCCCAACGGTAGAGCATAGAGACCGACTACGTTCTCGATCATCTTGTCGGCGCGAGCCAAGTCAAGGCCACCACTGTCGAACGCGTGGGCCTGCGTTCGCAAGCCAACCTCCATCGCCAACCAGCGTTGCCGCTGCTCAACAGTCAGGTTGTAGAAGCCGGGGATGCGCGAACTGATCGTCGCTGGGCTGTGTATGTGCTGCTCATCAGTCATGATGTGCTCCTGTTCGTGACAAAGTTAACGAACTGCGTTACCTTTATTCTACGAAACAGGAGCTATCAAAAGCTATCAGGTTGCTATCAGGAGGTATCACGGGGCAGCACATGAGTAAGATACCGCTTCTTTTCCACCACCATAGCCAGGCGACCGAGGGCAGTTAGCAAATCATCGTCTTCAGCATCTTTGTATATCGTGTACACCTGCCGGTAGTAGCTCAAGGCTTCACTGTAGCCGCCCAGACCAGCGTGGGCGTTGCCGAGCGTAGTCAAAGCTCTGGCTCGTAGTAGCAGGTCGCTGTTACATCCAGCCAGTTGTTCGGCCAGCGCAAGAAGGGCTGCATATTCCTGCCACTGAGCGAGCAGCATTGCGAGGGTTAGAGGCTGCTCGTTAGCGTAAGCAAGGGGGCGGCTGTGCAGCAGATGGTCAGCAGCGGCGTAGTCATCGGCGCAGCATAGATGGTAGAAGCTATCAAGCAGCGGTTGGACAGCCGCCCGGTCGGTAGGGGGGTTCTGATGGGGGGAGCGGCTGTACTTACGCTCAAACCAGATGGTGGCAGCCCGATGGTAAGCATCCTGGTCGGCTACCAGCGCAGAGGCGTAGTCCCTCACGATCATGCTGATGTTGCAGCGTCCGCTGCTGAGGTCTAGCAAGGACAGGCGGCTGAGATTGAGGGCCAGGCGGGTAATAGTGTACTCGTCCCAGCCAGAGCGCGGGGCTGCCTTACCGCTTGTGCCTTCGCCACGCCCGATCTGGTCGTAGCAAGCAAGCGTGCCAGCAATATCAGCCGGGCTGACTGGCTGCTCAAACAGGCTGATGTACTTGAGCATCTCCTGCTTGTCAGCGGCCAACTTGGCCCAGAGCAGATCGAGTAGTTCGGAACGCCACAGTTGCTCCTGAGCGAGCAGGAAGTCAAGCGGGAAGCTAGCAGCCAGGTTGCCGAGGCTCATCAATGCTTGCGGATGACCGCTAGACTGTTGGGCCGCCTTGTGTAGAAGTTTGGGATCAGCCGCTGGCACGTAGCTGAGCAGCAACTTGCGCGAGGCTGAGGCATCCAGGCCATGAATGCGATAGAGATTGGGTAGCTGCCTGCCTTGTGCGTCGTGGGGGATTACACGGCTGGTGAGCAGCAGGCGGCAGTGGTCGCCGAGGTCGTTGGCGTAGGTGAGCAGCGTTCCCCAGCCCGGCTCCTGTGGCACACCATCGTCACCCAGCACGGTATCAAGGTTGTCGAAGACCAGCAAGAAGTTGATGTCGGCTGGGGTGTTGCTGTTCAAGTCGTAGATCGTCTGCACCACCCAGGCAGCCTGGTTGTCGGGGTTGGTTATCTCATCGGGGTCGAAGGAGAGGGC
>JBBROH010000264.1:0-4276 GCA_038229595.1 Chloroflexia bacterium
CTACCTGGTAGTAGCAATCCTTAACCAGCCACTCACTTCGCCCAGCCGTCGCGGGCCAGCCAGAGACCACTTGCGTCCTCGGCTAGCCGCAGGTAGCTGTTGCCATTGCTGCTGCCGATGTACACACCCGTGCTGCTCAGGTAGATTTGGCTCAGGCCGTCGGCGGTGTAGACCACTGGCGGGGTGGAGACGACCCCAGCAGCATAGCCAGCTACGTAGCGATCCACCTGCTTGCCACTCACGTCAACTACGTAGCTGTCGAGGGTGATGTTGGAACCGCTAAGGTTGTGGTAGAGCGTGTAGTAGAAGTGGCCGTTGTCAAGGAAGCCACCTTCTACCATGTGGTCTAGCTGGCGGACGATGGTCGCCACCCCCTGGCGGCTGCGTACTTCGAGGTGGGTTGGTTGGCCGAGGGTGAGCAGGATGCTGCTGGCATCGGGGCTGAACTCCGCCTGCTTGATTGCGCTGCTTGCCCAGGCGGTGGCGGTTTGCTTGTCCAGGTCGAGCAGATAGGGTAGATAGTCGCTGCGGTCGGGGACGTAGAGGATCGCCCATTTGTCGTCGTGGCTGGCCGCTACCGTCGGGCGGAGGAGCGGGGCATCGCCAGCCAGCAGTGGCGGTTTGCCACCGAAGTCAACAGGCTGGCTAGGGTTGAGCGGCTGCTGCACATGGTAGCTGGCAAGCACACTCGTCTTGTGGCTGTCGTCGAGGTTCGTGAGGCGCACGCTGTAATCAGCACCCTGCTGTACGGCGTAGAGTAGTGCCTGGGATGGGCCGAGCAACCCCGGTGGGCTGCCGACTACCCGCAACCAGAGTAGCTGACCGCTAACTTGAAAGAGGGAGGCTCGGCTATCATCCTCGCTGTTGTAGGCACTGACTTGCTGGGTCGGGCTGTTGCTGCCGTTGGCGGGGCTTGCCAGCGTGACATAGTACACCTTCTTGTCGCCATAGTTGGGGCGAGCGACCAGGGCGACGCTATCCTGGCGGGCCAACTCCTTGAAGCGGCTAGCCTTGTAGTAGACAAAGGTGATGCTGGCAGTATCGGTCGTGGCTACACCAATCTTGCCACGGCTGACTGCTAGCGTGCTATCGCCGCCATCCAGGAAGGCCGCGTCGAACTCTGATTGCTGCTCGTCGTTGTAGAAGTCGGCTACCTGGAGGTTGAGTCCTCTATAGAGATCACTGAGGTAAACGCTGGACATCCCTTTGCTGCTGTAGAGGACACGCCGCCCGTCGTTGGAGATCGCGTGGAGGCTGCTGCCGCCGAAGGAGTAGCCCAGCGAATGGCTACTACCCCCGTCAATGTCACTGACGTAGAGGCCGCCAGCATAGCGACCGCCACTACGGATTTCGGGGCGGTCATAGATCACCTTGCCGTAGCTGGCAAGCAGGTTGTTGAGGCGGTCGCGGGCATCCTTGTAGCCGCGCTCGATCTGGCTGGCGGCCCGGTAGTGGCTGATCGCCTGCCAGCCGCGCCCGCTCTGCTCATCGCTCGTGGCCTGGTTGTACTCCTGGTCGAAGGCCGCTACTTTCTGGCGAGCGATCTCGTACTGCCTGTCCGCCTCCTGGTAACGCTTGCCGACAAGAGGGCGCAGTTCGTCAGCGGCAGCGTGCCAGTGCTGCTGGCTAATCGCGTCTAGGCCCAGGTGGTAGCGTTCCGCGTCGCTCTTGCTGGTCGTTTGCAGAACCAGGTCGAAGACCAGAACGGCGATCAGGATCAGCACCCCGACCTTGACTTCTACGCTCCAATGCAGTGGGTTGAGACGTTCGCGCAGGCTGATCTCGGTCGTCGCTGGGCGGTAGGGGAAGGTTGGGTTGGCAGACAGCACGAGGCTACGCCCCGCCGCCTCTGGCTCAACCAGGTAGGGCGAGTTGCCCAGTTCAAGCGGTTCGCCACACTCAATACAGAAGGGGGCTTTGGCCCGGTTCTCGGCTCTACAGTTGGTGCAACGCATCGGCCCAGCCTCCTACACTACTCTCCATTTTACCATATGGCGGCAATTTCGCCAAAGCCCAGCTTGGTGGATAGGTGTTTAGCAGCAGTGCGCCCTACGCATAGACCACTACTGTTATCCTCTCATTAGAAGCGGGCTAGCAACGACAGCAACTCATTGACAACGGTCTATGGGTGTGCTATAATTTGCGCATGACAGTAAGATTGAACAGGAACAAACCTGCCCAGTGTGCGCTAATCACCACAGAGGCCAGCCTGGGGCTAGCAGCGGTTAGCAGCTATGCCAGTCTGCTGGCGACCATCGCCGACCCCACCCGGCTGGCGATCCTTAATCTACTTGCTAGTAACAGCGGGCCGGTTTGCGTCTGCGACATTGCCGACCGCTTCAACCGCAGCCAGCCGACTATCTCCCATCATCTCAACATCTTGCGCGAGGCGGGGCTGGTCAGCGGCGAACGCGAAGGCATCTGGGCCTACTACAGCCTCAACCATGAGAAGCTGGCCGACCTGCAAGCAATCATGGCCGACATCTATAACGTCAGCGCAAGCGTGCCGGTACGCAACCGCAGCCACAACCAGGTACAAAGGAGCAGCAACTAAATGACAGCCTTGCAAGAAACTCGCTTCGACCCTGCTGCCCCCACCCACGAGGGTGAGGAGCAAGCCCTGCGGATCGTAATTGTCGGCAGCGGCCCAGCAGGGCTGACTGCCGCGATCTACGCTGCCCGTGCTAACTTCGACACCACGGTGATTGCTGGTGTCAACTATGGCGGCCAATTGATGCTGACCAGTGATGTGGAGAACTTCCCTGGCTTTGCCGAAGGTATTGGTGGCCCGGAGTTGATGAACCAGATGCGGACGCAGGCCGAACGCTTTGGCGCAAAGTTGGTGGACGAGGACGCAACCGGCGTAGAGTTTAGCAGCCTGCCGCTCAGCGTCCGCACCGCCGCCACTAGCTACCCTGCTGATGCGGTGATCGTGGCAACCGGCGCAGCGGCCAAGTGGCTCGACCTGCCTAGCGAAACCCGCCTGCGTGGGCGCGGGGTCTCCACCTGCGCTACCTGTGACGGCTTCTTCTTTCGCGGCGTAGAGATCGCCGTCGTTGGTGGCGGCGACTCGGCTCTGGAGGAGGCTTTGTTCCTCACCCGCTTCGCCCCCAAAATTACCCTGATCCACCGCCGCGACAAGTTTCGTGGCTCAAAGATCATGCAGGATCGCGTGCTGAACCACCCCAATATCACCGTCCTCTTTAACACCGGGGTAGACGAAATCCTCGGTGAGGAGCAGGTGACAGGCATCCGCCTGCGCGACATTGCTAGCGGCGAGCAGCGCGACCTGGCAGTTGGCGGCGTGTTCGTCGCTATCGGCCACGAGCCGAATACTGGCCTGTTCAAGGGCGTGCTGAACCTGGATGAGAAGGGCTACATTCGCCTGGTAGATGAGACGCACACCAACATCCCCGGCGTGTTCGTCGCGGGTGATGTGTTCGACACCCGCTATCGGCAGGCGATTACCGCCGCTGGCTCTGGTTGCAAGGCCGCGATGGACGCGGAGAAGTACCTGGAAGCGGAGATGGCAGCCAGCGGTCAGCAGCTAGAGCAGGTTACGCCCCAGAACTGGTAAGCCGACGACGGGGTTCTCGATCCGCCCGATCTTCTCAATCTCTATCGTCACCACGTCGCCCGCCTTGAGAAAGGCGGGCGGCTTGCGGTGTTCGCCCACCCCGCCTGGTGTGCCAGTGGCGATCAGGTCGCCCGGCTCAAGGGTAATCCCCTGGCTGATATAGCTGATCAGGTAGGCGATGCCGAATACCAGGTTGCTGGTGTTCGAGTCCTGGCGCAGTTCGCCGTTCACCCAGCACTGTATCTTGAGTTGCTCCGCGTCGCCAATCTGATCGGTGGTGACGAGGCAAGGGCCGAGCGGGGCAAAGCCGTCCTGCGTCTTGCCCCGTGTGAACTGACCGTCGGCCCGCTGGAAGTCGCGAGCAGTCACGTCGTTCATGATCGTGTAGGCGGCTACGTAGCCGAGTGCATCCGCCACGCTCACCCCCTTCGCCCGCCTGCCAATCACCACCGCCAGTTCCGCTTCGTAGTCCACCGCCTGGGTAACTGGTGGGATGAAGATCGGGTCGTGGGGCGCGTTGATTGCGTTCGCGTACTTGGCAAAGAGGATCGGACTCTGTGGCAGCGGTTTGTTCTGCTCGGCGCAGTGGTCGCGGTAGTTGAGACCGACGCAGATGATCTTGCCCGGTCGCTCGACTGGGGCATGGAGCTTGACTCTACTTAGCTCATGCTGGCCGATAGTGGTGCGCTCCCAATTCTC
>JBBROH010000265.1:0-4129 GCA_038229595.1 Chloroflexia bacterium
GCTCGGTTGGTGCGCCCACTTTGGATTTACGTTCGAGCAACGGCGCGATGATCTGCCATTCAGCGTCGGTTAGATCAGTAGGATAGGCTTTTTTGTTCATGCCACAAGTTTACCAAACTAGCAATGGCTATTGCCAATTCCCCAACGGTATAATGGGGTTAGTGATTAACAACTGGACGGGATTACCAAACTGGCAATGGCTATAGCCAATTCCCCAACAGGCTCTAAACCATCTTCCTCCAAGGTCCTCGAAGTAAGGACCACTGCCGCTCACACTTACATGGCCGTGGCTGTTGGGGTTTGGAGGACAGGTGTTCTCTACCGCGTTGGGCTGGTTCCCACTGCCAAGTTCTTGAATGTAGTAAGTTTTATTGAACTGTATGAGATAGAGGGACTCTTGCGCTCCTCCATCAAACATCACGAATGCTATCCAGCCCGCAGAGCTAGAAGTCAATCCTTCGATGTTGTGGGAGCCTACATAGGTTGCGACGATTCGCGATCCTGCCATAGGATTATAGGCGTGTATGGTTTTCTCATCACCTTTTGCCTTACCATCTCCATTTTTGACAGAAGAAATCCAGACTACACTGCTGCCATCGGCATGGACACTATGTAGTTCAGTTTCAGAGAGTCTGACTTTTGTCTCATCTTTCCAGTTGTAGCTGTAAACGCCTGGGTTCTGTCCTGTGCAGCCAGAGAAACCGTACACTATTTCGCTTACAGAGGCATCATATATTAGAGAGCAGTTGCTCACCGAAACAATAACCCTGCTCTTGTCCAAGCTGTTCATATTTGCTATGAGGAGGGTAGATGTGAGGATAGACCCACCTGCTCCGCTCTCGCCACCTTCCCAAACCATGTTGTCCCCTACTATCGTATAATTGAATCTCACAGTGCTAGTGATGAATTCCTGTTGCTTGTTCTGGAGGTTTACAGAGAACAACCCCCGTCGCTTGTTTTTGATGGTTTGATAGTAGACTGCACCGTGATTAATCCTTAGATTTCCCATTATCTGACTAGTGTCTTCATCGAGAGTCTGCGTTGCAGATGTTGTCAGGCTGTATGAACGAAGTCTGGTGAGTGGGGAGTTGCTGGTGAGTACATTTTCCATCCACACCACGTACTTGCCATCGCTACGCCACTCGTATATAGCATCTGTGGGGCCTGCAATTTTGAACTCCTTAGCACCAGCCACGTCATAGCCGAAGAGAGACTGACCACCTTCACGTGTATCAACCCAAACCACAAAGTTTCCAGCGTCAATAGGCAGGCCAGCGGTTGTTTTACTAATCAGAACCGGCTTGTTACCCTCCTGACTAACTGCTTTCTGCTCATTGTTCTGCGGAGATGGTTGCCCATTGCAGGCAGAGACAAAGACCAACACGAAAGCGATCACTACGAGCAATGGAGATGGGTTCTTAGTCTTCATGAATGTCCCCGCTTTTCTACGAAGTTGCTCTTATTCATTGGTGTTGCACTTAGTACGATCTTGCTCAAATCACCCCGGCTAACCTTGTTCTCCGGGCCATAGCTGCGAACGAGAGTGATGACAACTATCTTGGCGTAGCTGTAGGCGTAGGTGCCACTCGGCAAATCGAGATCAGGTTGAACGTCACCTTGTCTTTCGAAGTGTAGATGCTCCGCCAGTCTACCTGGCTACTCGACACGATAGTTGCGTTGCTGCCAGCAACCAACGTAACACTTTGGCTGCTGAGGCAGCCGTCCGCTATCTCCTGCACTCGGAAGCCAGCAAAATTGACGGGTAGGTCGGCCACCTCAACTAGCTGCGGCAGCGTGCCAGCCAGGGCCGCTTCGATCTCGCCCGCCCCCTCGCGCAACTCTGGGGCGATGTACAGCAGGCCGAGGTGGGCGTAGACCTCTGCTTCGGTCGCGCAACGGATCGTCTCGCCCGCTGGTTCGCCACCTTGCAGGGGAGTGAGGCCGTACTCGTTGAGCAGGTAGCCGCGCTCGGTCGCCAGCTTGCGTAGCTGGATGTTGTGCTGCTGGCTGCCGGTGAAGTGTTGCAAGAGGCTACCATAGTGGTCGGGCGGCAACACCATCAGGTCAACGCGCAGCCCATTACGCAGGCGGATACTCGCCTTCGTGTCGCCGCCGCCGATCACCTGCTCGACCTGGGGCAGGCTGGTGAAAGCGTCAACTACCGCCTGGGTGTCCGCCGCGGTTGCCAGCAGGTCAATATCGCCGATGGTCGCCAGCCGCCGCCGCAGACTGCCCACCGCCTCCAACCGCTCCACTGCTGGTACGCGCCGTCGCAGGGTAGCGATCAGGTCACGGGCAATGGGCAGAGCTGTACCAAGCGGAGTACGATTGTCGGCCTGGCGTAGCAGAGCAATCCCTTTGAGGATGGTTTGCTCTGCCTTCAGCCCCTGGCCGGGGACTGTGCGGATGCGGCCCTCCTGCGCGGCGGCTTCCCACTCGTCGAGCGTGGTGATGCCCAGCTTGTTGTAGATCGCCATTACGGTGCGCGGGCCGATCTCTGGGATGCGGGTGATGGTGATCAGGCCGGGCGGCACTGCGGCTCGCAAGCGGTCGTAGAAGGCCAGTGCGCCCGTCCGCATCAACTCGTCAATCTTCTTGCTGATCGCCTCACCCACCCCGGGGATTTCAAGCAGCTTGCCCGCCCGCCAGACCTCGACCAGATCGGCAGGCAGGTTGAGGATGGTGTCACCCGCCTTGCGGTAGGCCCGCGACTTGAAGGGCGACTCACCCTGCAACTCCATCATGTCAGCGATCTCAAAGAGGATGCGAGCTACGTCGCTGCTGCTCGACCGCGCTTCGCTGTCCAGCGGCGGGGTGGTGGCGGTAGTTTGCTCGGTCATAGCCCGCGCTCCCTCCTGTGATGACTAGCTGTGGTAGCAGAAAGGCGCACCTGGGTGCGCCCAATCTACTGCTTACCGGCATGAGGATGATAAGCTGGGGTTGACTGGAGTCAGGTAGTCCTCGTTGAGGATGTCATCGTCATCATCCTCCTCCTCATCGCGCAACAGATAGAACAGGAGCGCACCGACCAGGGCCAGGACGATCAGCAGCGGGCTGAAGCCACCGCCACCCTTCTTCTCGCCCTGCTTGCCATAGTTACGTAGCCACTCCACGTTATCCTGTTCGGCGCGGATGTGCTTGGCGAGGGTGTCGGCTACGTCGTCGCTCACTTCGGGTAGCTTGTCAATGTAGCTCTTGATGCCCATCGCCTCCCCCCGCAACCTGCCTTCCAGCGACGAGTAATCGGACTTCTGGCCGCGCAGCTTGCTGCTCAGGCCCGCAACCGCCTCAAATGGGCTATGCTTGTCCAGGCTCTCCGTATCGCCACCCAGGTCTTCGTAGAGGCTGATCAGTTCGTCGCGGCGGCGCGCAGCCTGGCTGCGGAAGGTGGCGTATTGCTTACGCAGCTTCTTGTCCCCAATCTCCTCAGCAGAGCTATCGTAGGCCTCAATGGCGATGTTGTTGCCCTTAACCAGTTCTTCGATAGCCTTCAGCGTCTTTTTGTCTGGCTTGTTGCTCATTATTGTCTCCTCTATAACTTGGCTTGATTGCTACTGCAAGGCTAGCAATATGCGTGCCAGCCGACGAACAAAAAGAAGGAGGTGGCAATCCACCCCCTTCTACCCAGCTTCTCCTACTTGCCCGGTACGCCGTAGGTGTGTAGGCCGCCGAGGAAGTAGTTGCCGAGGAAGGTGAACATCGTAGCGACCAGGCCGAGGACGAGCAACCAGGCCGAGCGGCTGCCCTTCCAGCGTGGCAGGCTATGCGCGTGCAGGTAGACCCCGTAGACCAGGGCGGTGACCAGGGCGGCTGTCTCCTTCGGATCCCAACTCCAGAAGGCACCCCAGGCATCCTTCGCCCACAGGCCGCCGAGAACGAGGACAGCGATCATCAGGGGGAAGCCGATCAGCACCGACTGGTAGCCAATATCGTCGAGGACGATGCGGCTGGGCAGCCACTTGCGCTTTGGCTCCTTGTCGCGCTGCAAGAGGTACATGATTGCTGCGCCGCCCGCAACGACGAAGCCACCATAGGCGGCGATAGCCATTGCCACGTGGATAGTCAGCATCAAGCCATTCTGCAAGGCTGGGATCAGGTTTTTCACGTCGCGCTGCTCTGGCATCAGCAC
>JBBROH010000266.1:0-4037 GCA_038229595.1 Chloroflexia bacterium
AAGGCTGACCTGCCAGAGAACACCCAGGTCATCCTGCTAGAAGCGAAGTAGCAAACAGAGCGGGTAGTGAGCCGAGGGGCCGCTACCCGCTCAAACTTTTAGGAGCAATTGTGACGACACCCATCTGCAACAAGTACAGCGACACACTGCAAGCACAACTTGCAGAGGAGTTGGCAGCCATTGACGAGCAGCAAGAAGGTCAGCTTACCAACGTTACAGCTTCGCTCTACAAGGTTGAGCAGGAGAGAGCGGTTGAGCGTCTAATTTGTATGCTTGAGCATCAAAATAACAGGACAAAGGCTGGCGCGATCCTTGAACTTGGACTGCTTGGCGACTATTATATAGGCTGGGAAGCGATCAGGCCAGCGGTTAAACCTCTGATCGTGCTACTGAACGATGGAAATGATGAGGTGCGCGAACACGCTACCTGGCTGCTCCGCTGTTTGCGTGATGAACGTGCCTTTGAGCCACTGCTTGCCCTGGCTCAAGACAGCAATGAGGAAGTAAGAGCCGAAGCGATCACAGGTATTGCGTGGATAAGCAAAACAGGAGCGTGGGAGTATCTGGTCGTGGCCCTTAACGATCAGTCTATGCTAGTACGCTTCTCCGCTGTACACGCACTAACATATTGGGGAGATGAGCGCAGTCTTGATGCGCTTGCTATAGTGGAGCAAGACGATATTGACAGACAGGTTCGTGATGCGGCAGCAGAAGCTATAACAGCTATAAGGAAGCGGGGTTTAGCCCCACAGGTATAGCAGGTGTTTTACTAGAAAGGAACTATCATGACCAAGTACATCTTCGTTACTGGCGGGGTCGTCTCCTCGGTCGGCAAGGGGATCGCTGTCGCCAGCATTGGGCGGCTACTCAAGGCGCGTGACCTGCGCGTGCGGATCATCAAGCTAGACCCCTACATCAACGTTGACCCCGGCACTATGTCGCCCTACCAGCATGGTGAGGTGTTCGTCACCGACGATGGGGCGGAGACCGACCTTGACCTCGGCCACTACGAGCGGTTCATTGATGAGAACCTGTCGCAGGCCAGCAACGTGACGACCGGCAAAATCTACTCCTCGGTGATCGCCAAAGAGCGGCGCGGCGACTACCTGGGCGGCACCATCCAGGTGATCCCGCACATCACCAACGAGATCAAGGCGCGCATCGCCCTGGTTAGCCGCGAGAGCAACCCCGACGTGGTGATCGTCGAGGTAGGTGGCACCGTTGGCGACATTGAGAGCCTCCCCTTCCTGGAAGCGATCCGCCAGATGCGGAAGGATGCGGGCCGCGAGAACGTCCTCTACGTTCACGTTACCCTGCTACCATATGTCGGCGGCAGCGGCGAACTGAAGACCAACCCCACCCAGCATTCAGTCAAGGAACTGGGCAGCATTGGCATCACCCCCGACGTGATCATTGCCCGCAGCGACATGAAGGTAGAGGAGGAGATCAAGAACAAGATCGCCCTGTTCTGCGACGTGGAGGAGCGGGCGGTGATCAGCCTGCTCACCCTGGACAGCATCTACGCCGTGCCACTGGTGCTGGAGGAGCAGGGGCTGGGCAACTACGTAGTCGAGCGGCTGGGCCTCAAAGTTGGCGCGCCCGACCTGCGCGAGTGGACAGCCCTGGTCGAGCGCATCCGCCAGCCAAAGCCGAAGCTGACTATTGCCCTGGCCGGTAAGTACACCGAGTTGCGTGATGCCTACCTCAGCGTCGCAGAGTCGCTGCGGCACGCTGCGCTGCACAACAACGTAGACCTCGATTTGCGCTGGGTCAACACCGAGGAGATCGAGAAGCTGGGGGCGCAGGCGACCCTGACCGGGGCTGCCGGTATCCTTGTGCCTGGTGGTTTTGGGGATCGCGGCACGCGAGGCAAGATGCTAGCCGCCAACTACGCCCGCGAGAACAGCATACCCTACTTTGGTATCTGCTACGGGATGCAAATGGCGGTGGTCGGCCTGGCCCGTGCTGTTGGCATGGAAGGGGCGAACTCTACCGAGATCGACAGCCGTACCCCCTACCCAGTGATCGACATCATGGCCGACCAGCGCGACATTGCCGACCTGGGCGGCACCATGCGCCTGGGCCTCTACCCCTGCCAGCTTGTGCCAGGCACGCGGGCAGCCCAGGCTTACGGTGAACAGTTGGTGCAAGAGCGGCACCGTCATCGCTGGGAGTTCAACAACAGCTACCGCCGCCAGCTTGAAGCAGCCGGGATCACCTTCAGCGGCCTATCGCCCGACGGTAGGCTGGTAGAGATCATCGAACTGCGCGACCACCCCTGGTTCGTCGCCTGCCAGTTCCACCCGGAGTTCAAGAGCCGCCCCAACCGCCCGCATCCCCTGTTCCGCGACTTCATCGCTGCCGCAGTGCAGGGCAGCCAGCCAGCCGTCAAGCAGTACCCCGGCCTCGACCACGTAGACCAGCGGCCAGCGGAGTTGGTGCCAGCTATCGCCTAGCCAAAGAGAGAAAGCAGCGTGCGACCCTTGCTTCCTCTCTCCCAAACTCTGCAACTTAGCCAACAAAGACTCGAAGGGGCAGCCTGCTGGGCTAACCTGGCAGGTCGCACCACAGCCAGCAACGCCAGCGGGTGAGCTATCTTCTGCTATTTACCCTTGACCATCTTCTGGGTAGCTACCCTGATAGCTCGCCGCTGCCAGCCAGTCGTTGCATGATACTTGCTATGTCACTGTAGCACGCTGGGCAAGTTGCCAGCAAGCTCAAATCTGTGCTATAATTGCGCCGCAGGCGAAACGAGGCTAAACTGGATGAGCAAAGATTATAACCAGGGCGACCGGGCAGAAGCGAGTAGCGGGTCAGCCGAAGAACGGCTAGCTGCTTACAAGCAACTGATGGAGCAGCAAAATGGCAGCCGCAACACGTTGGGCGGCAACGACGAGGCAGAGGCACCAGCCTTGTTGGAGCGGGTGCGCGATGATCAGGACGCAGCCAAAGTAGCCGGTACGCCCGACGAGGAAGACCCCGAACTCGACTACAAGCTGAGCGTCTACCGCTACGAGGAGCAGGACGAAAACGCCTTTCAGGGTGTGGACTACACCCGCCGGGGTGAGCGGCCCAGACCAGCAAAGCGTGGGCGTGGTGCTGGTGACTACCTTGCCATTGCCGCTATCGTGCTGATCCCTGCCCTGATCGCCCTCACTCTCATATTGACGGCGGTTAACAACCGCAACCAGGACCTGGCGCGGGTGCAGCAGGCGGTGCAGCCCACCACCGTTGTTCCCTACGCCGACAAGCTGCCAATCGTGGGCCTCAGTCCACAAAGGAACAGCGACGGCAGCGTGGATGTTACAGTACAGGTCAACAACAAGGGCAACCAGATGGTGGAAAACCTGATCGTCACCGTGATCGTCAAAGATGCACGTAACGCCCCAGTTGGCACTGGCGTAGCTGCGATCCGCAACCTTGCGCCGGGTGGCCTCGGTGAGGGGACTACCCACATCATCCCCACTGCGGCCTACGTTGGCGCACCCTTCGCCTTCGTCAGCAGCACCAGCGTCAGCAATGCACCTTGAGCGCAAATCATCAACCGCAGTGAAGGAGAGACACGCACTTGGCAGACAACATTGATACCACTACACCCGATCTCGTTCCTACCGACCCGGAGGATGTGCAGCGGATTGGGCGCAGCCAGCGGGTTAGTGGCAGCAGTTGGGTGTTGATCGGGGTGCTGACTATCTTCTTCCTTGCTATCTTTGGCGGCTCGTCGTTCGTCTACTTCACTGGCGGCATCAACCGCTTCTTCCCCGAACCGACCGCCCTCCCCATCGGTGCCATTGGCACCCAGCGCGTGGTAGTCAAAGAGGTGCAGGCCGAACCGGGGCAGAAGGGCGACCGCGACATGACGGTGAAGGTGACGCTCAAGATCGCTGACGACGCTACGCTGCTGCCCACGCCGCAGGGTGGTGGTACCCCCCCCTCCGCTGCCAAGCTCAAGGCCGTGGGCTTCTATCTCACCTTCAACTACAAGAGCGAAGTCAGCTACCGGGTTGAGAAGGAAGGCACCACCGTGACCGAGACCA
>JBBROH010000267.1:0-4027 GCA_038229595.1 Chloroflexia bacterium
CCAGCACTCCCCTACCAGCAACGGCAACGGCTGCTAGCCAGCCGCTGGCGACGCGCAGCCTCGCACCCGATACTGTTGCTACCACCAGTGGGCTAGCCACTAGCCAGCCGCTCAACCTGGCTACGCTCGTGCCAGAGGACACACGACTAGCCATTGCTACGGCCGCCGAAGCTGCCGCTGCCACAGCAGTTGGCACCGTAGAGGGAGCCACCGTTGCGCCGCTCAACCAACCGACGCTGTTCACCGTCACGCTGGTGGAGGAGATGAAGAAGGGCGGGTTGACGATCTACATCCGCCACGGTGAGCGCAACGCTTTCGACGAGCCGAACCTGCCCGACATGAAGGACTGCAAGACGCAGAACATCCTCACCCCGCTGGGCATCGAGCAGGCAAAGCAGGTAGGAGCCGCCTACCGCACGCTTGCCATCCCAGTCGGCGCAGTTTACAGCGGCGAGTTTTGCCGCAACAAGGACTCGGCGATGCTCGGCTTCGGCAAGGATACGGTGCTGCCAGAGCTTGACCGCTTCAACCCCCAGGTTGTGCCGACCATCCGCCGCCTGCTGGCCGCGCGGCCCGCCGCTGGCACAAACACGCTGATCGTCAACCACCACGCCGCCCTTGCCCAGGCCGCCACCATCAAACTGATCGGCTATGGCGAGAGTGCGGTCTTCCGCCCGACGGGGAGCGGCAACTTCCAGTTCCTCGGCTACCTGACCCTGGATGAGATCAGCCAGCTTGCGGTGGGAGCAGTCTCCCCCTGAGCAGCCGCTAGAAGCTGTACAAGCTCCACACCCCGTCTTTGTAGTGCAAGATGAGCTTGAGCAACCGCATGGCACTTCTCCTCTACCATCTTGCAGCGTGTGGCGCACGAGGCCGCTGCCCTGGAACAAAGCACGTCCATCATACCAGGTGAGGATTAACTAACAGCGCACCCCCCGCTCTAGCGTGAGATGCGCTGCTAGCTAATGCCCCTGCCCCTACTTGAAGGCGGGTAGCACTTCGGCAGCGAGGCGGCGCACGTTGTCGAGCTTGTAAGCGTCAAGCAGGTAGATGGTAAAGTATTGCGCGCCCGCCTCCACCAGCTTCTGCAAGCCTTCAACGATCTGCTGGCTATTGCCTACCAGGTTGCCCTTGCGGTACTGCTCCAGGCTGGCCTGACCACGAATCTTCTTCGTCAGTTGGTCGGCCTCTGCCTCGTTATCAGCGTAGCCCACGGTCACGTTGGCAGTGCGGGTGATCTCGTCGTAGGGGCGGTTCACCTCATCACAGTGTTCCTTGAGGATAGCGAACTTCTGGCGATACACTTCGGGGTCAATGCCGCTGATGTTGCAGGCATCGCCGAACTTGGCGACCAGCTTGAGCGTAACCTGCTCGCCACCGCCACCGATCAGCAACGGAATCTTGCGACCAGCACTCTTTGGCTCGTTGATCGCGCCGTCTACCGTGTAGTATTCGCCCTCAAACTTGGCCCGCTCGTCGTCCCACATGGTGCGTATCACGCGCACGCCCTCGGCCAGACGGCGCATCCGCTCGCGCGTGTCGGGGAAGCCGAAACCGTAGGCACGGTACTCATGCTCGTACCAGCCCGCGCCAATACCAAAGAACAGCCGCCCGTGGCTGAGTACGTCAATAGTAGAGGCCATCTTCGCCAACACTGCCGGGTTGCGGTAGCCCATGCAGCCGACCATCTGGCCGATCTTCACGTTCTGGGTGTCGCGAGCGAGGGCGGCGGTCGTCGTCCAGCACTCGAACACCGCTTCGGTCTCTGGCGTAGGCACGGTGTGAAAATGGTCGTAGAGCCAGATCGACTCGTAGCCGAGCTTGTCCGCCTCCTTCGCCACGTTGGTCATTGCTTCATACTTCTCCACCGGGTCTTTGATATCCACCAGGTCCATCCGCCAGCCCTGGGGGACGAAAATACCGATCTTTGCGCTCATCCTATGTCTCCTCTTATGTTGGTTAAAATTAGGTACCCACTTCTAGATATCAAGTAACGTGCCGCAAGGATGATAGCACAGCGGTAGGCTTTGCGCTAGCTATCGCCCACGATCTGCTCGACGATAGCGATCACCCGCTCGTCGCGCAGGTGGGCGGGGTCAGCAGCAGCGATCTGGTGCAGGTGGGGGAGCAGGGCTGCCGTCTGCGTGACCATACGAGCGGGCGCAACCTGATAGGCGACGCTGGCAGCGGGGTCGTCACCGAGGGTGAGGGTGTAGTGCAGCACTTGCTGGCGGCCTGGGCGCAGCCAGCGGCCATGTACGATCAGTTGGCTGACTTGTAGGCGCAGGCCAGGGCAGATCACCGCAGTCTGGCGGCGTGGGTCGGCTGGGCCAGCGGCAAGCTGCACCTCTGCTTGCGTCAGGCAGGCCTGGGCGAACTGCTCGGCCTGGGCAAGATCGGCGAAGTAGAAGTGAAAGTCGCGGTTGGCCGCAGCAAACTCCTCGTTCCAGCGGGCCTGGTGCCGCGCGGTCAACTCTGCTGCCTGCCTGTCCTTCGCCTCATCGTAGAGGGCGGTGTAGCGGCGGGTATACTCCTGCTCCAACTGCTGCCATTGTTCGCGGCGCGCAGTCGGCAAGGCATGGACGATGCTCAGGCGCAGCCACCCTCGCGGCGGGTCGTCCTCTTCCTCTGGCAAGTCCCACCAGAGGCCGGTCGGCCCGTCGTAGAGTAGCAACGGCACACTCGGTAGAGCCATCGGCCTCCCCCTTCCCCACAGCTTGCCCGCAGGCTAGACCTCCATGATCAGCGGCACAATGATCGGGCGTTGGCGGGTCTGGGTGTAGATGTATTGGCCGAGCGACTCCTTGACCCGCCGACTGAGTAGCGGCCAGTCGCCATTGGTCGCGGTGTAGCGTTCCTGGGCAACGACGCGGGCTATCGTCTCGTTGATCCCGTTCAGCAGGGCGGCGTTCTCCTGGAGGGGGACGAAGCCGAGCGAACTGAGTTCGGGCGGGCCAGATAGGTCTCCGCTCTCGCTGTTGATGCGGATCGCCAGGCTGAGTACGCCATCGCGCGCGAGGGTCTGGCGTTCCTTCAGCACGTTGGGGTTGATGTTGCCAGCCACATTGCCATCCATAAAGACCGGCCCTGCCTGCACATCGTCCGCGATGCTGGCCTTGCCCTGCGCGTCAAACTCGATCACGCTGCCGTTGTGGGTGATGAAGATGCTCTCCTTCGCCCAGCCCGTCTCCGCTGCCATACGCGCATACTGCACCAACATTCGGTTTTCGCCGTGGATCGGGATCACATAGCGGGGCTGCACCATTGAGAGAAAGAGGCGGAGTTCGTCGCGGGCAGCGTGGCCGCTGACGTGGACGCGCTCGATCTGGTTGTAATGCACGTCGGCACCCTGGGCGATCAGCGCGTTGATGATCCTTACAATCGGCACCTCGTTGCCAGGGATTGGCGAGGAGGAGAGGATCACCGTGTCGCCAGGCAAGATGTTGATGTGGCGGCTGTCCTTGTAGGCGATGCGCGAGAGGACGGCGGTTGGCTCGCCCTGCGCCCCAGTGACGACCACCACCACCTTGTCCAGGGCAAGGTCGCGGGCCTGACCCACGCGGATCATGGTGTCTTCTGGCACCTTGAGGATACCCAGTTCTATCGCTCGGTCGGTGTTGTTCTCCATGCTGCGGCCCAGCACTGCCACCTTACGCCCGTACTTGTGGCCCAGATCAAGGGCGATCTGCACGCGGGAGATCAGGCTGCCGAAGGTAGCGATGATGATGCGCCCAGCAGCGCGGCTAAAGAGGCCGTCCAATGTCGCCCGCACCTCCTGCTCTGTAGGCGTGAAACCGGGGTACTCGGCCCGCACGCACTCGCTCATCAGGGCCAATACGCCCTCGCTGCCGAAGCGGGTGATCGCCGCAAAGTCGGCCTGCACGCCGTCAATCGGGGTCATGTCCAGCTTGAAGTCGCCAGTATGGATCAGAGTGCCAACGGGGGTATGTATTGCCAGCCCACAACTATCGGGGATGCTATGCACGATGTGGTAGAACTCGACGCTGAACGCGCCCGCCTGGTCGCG
>JBBROH010000268.1:0-4008 GCA_038229595.1 Chloroflexia bacterium
GCAACGTGGCGGCTGGCTAGCCGACAGACGGGGCAGGTCTCCCCCTTGAACAACTCTAGCAGATCGAAATGCACCGACCCCTTCTTCGCCATCAGCCTGCCCCCTTGCTTTCCCTGAATAGTTGGCTTATAATAACACAATCATCCCCACTTGAACAAAGAGCGGGAGGCCAGTGGCCGAAAAGCGGGCTGGCTGGTAGCTAGCAGAGCATCAGGAAACAATATCATGCTTGCCGAACAGAAGCTAGCCGACTTGATCAGCGGCGCGCTAGAGGTGCTGGCCCAGGAAATCGCGGTGGAGGCCCATGCTAGCATCGGGGGGCTGTACGACGGCAACGAGGTGGCGGCGATCCGCGAACGCACGATCCACTACCTGGGTGGCCTGATCGAGAGTCTGCGCCAGAACGAGCCAGACATCTTCCTTGCGCCCGTCGAGCAGGGCGTGCGCGGGCGGCTGGCGAACGGCTTCACCGCCCTCAGCATCCTCAGCTACGCCGACACTGCCGAGGCTGCTCTCCTGCGCCTAGCCGCCAATGCCAGCAGCGATCCGTATGAGCGTAGCCGCTACATCACGAGCATCCGGGCCATGATCGGCAGGTCGCGCAGCCTGATCACCAGCACCAACAAGCGGTGGCTGGCCGAGCAGAAGGCTGAAGCAGAGCAGAAAGCCGAGGATGAGCAGCCGACCGCTTGACAAGCAGGGCGGTTTATAGTTATAATATCGCCACAGACAGGGGCTGTTAGCTCAGCTGGTTAGAGCGCCACGTTGACATCGTGGAGGTCACTGGTTCGAGTCCAGTACAACCCACCCTCATAGTAGTACCAGGCACTGATCGGTTCAACCGGCCAGTGCTTTTTGTCGTCCCCGCCTGCGCCCACCAGCCAGCTCCTCTCCTAAACCCCCTTGCTGACCACATTTGGTCTAATCTCCAAAATTGCCATTGATTTTCTTAAGTTAGGTATTGACAAAGTTAAGGCACTGTGCTATGATATGCGCATCGAGATAATCAAACGGCACCTAAGAGGAGTTAAGGCATTGGCAAAAAGCAAGCGGAATCCGCTACCAGCAAGCTGCCCAGTCTGCGGTGGCGACTACGAGATCACGCGCATTAACTGCAACGATTGCGAGACCACGATTGAGAGCCACTTCACACGGGGTAGCTTCACCAACCTCAACCCCCAGCAGTGGAGCTTCATCGAGACTTTCATCCGCTGCAAGGGCAAGATTAAGGATGTGGAAGTAGCCCTGGACATCTCCTACCCCACCGTCGTGGCCCGCCTCAACGAGGTGGTGGCGGCTCTCGGTGGCGACCCTGGCAGCGACGACAGCAGCCGTAGCCCCGCCAGCAACGACGAGCGGCGGCGGGAAGTGCTGATGCGGCTCAACAAGGGCGAACTGAGCGCGAAGGATGCTCTCCGCCTGTTGGAGAGCAACGAGTGACGAGCGCATAGCGACAAACAACCCACCAACCGAACCTACAAGCCAACCACAGAAAGGAACAGCCCAGTGGAAAACCAGAACAACGAGCAGAATCAGAACGAGCAACCCCAGGAGAAGGCCAAGTTCGACCCAGTCAACATGACCCAGCCAATGCCGCCAATGCCCCTGCTACCGCCAATGCCCCCGATAGGCGCGGTGCCGCCGGTGCCGCCGGTGCCGCCGGTGCGCGAGCCGCTGAGGGACAGGCACCAGGAGCAGGCAGGCGAACCCGGCCCACGAGGTAGCCGCCAGTTCCAGACTGGCAGCCTCACGCGCACTCCGCGCCTGAGCATCAGCAACTTCAGCGGCAACATCACGGTGCGTGGGGCCGACCAGGACTTCATCAGCGTGCGGGCGGTAGATGATGACCGCAACGCAGACCTGACCGACGTGGCGGACGTTAGTTACAGCCCCGACGGTGATTTCACGGTCAAGGTTGAGCCGCTCCAACGCATGAAGAAGCAGGTGCGCCGCGCCCGCGAAGCCTTCGAGATGACGCGGGGCAACTTCTTTGACAACATCGCCAACCTGGTCGAGTCGGTGACGCAGATTGGGGGCAACTGGTTCCATGCCGACTTTGAGGCGACGGTGCCGCGCAATTGCGATCTCTATCTCAGTACCCAGAGTGGCGAGATCAAGGTCGAGGAGGTCGAGGGCGCAATCTATCTTGGTACCGCCAGCGGCGAGATCGAGGCCGAGGATATCAGCGGCAATGTCGTGGTGCAGACGATCAGCGGTAATGTCGAGATCGAGGGGATCAGTGGGCAGCTTGGCCTCAAGAGTACCAGCGGCGACCTGGAGGTACGCCAGGGCAACCTGACCGGCCTCTACATCGGTACCACCAGTGGCGATGCCGAGGTTGAAGCCTTCCTCCACCCCGGCAAGTATGAGGTGCGTAGCGTCAGTGGTGACATTACACTGAAGGTGCAGCGCGAGTTCGCAGCCGCCATGTCTGGTCGCACGATCAGCGGCGACTTTGAGTGCGCCCTACCCTACCAGCAGGTTGACCCACGTGGGCGCAAGGAAGATGACGACGATAGCGAGACTGACGGTGACTTTAACCTCAAGGTAGATGACTTCACCCTCAAGGTAGATGTTCCTGGCTTCAGGTGGGAGTACCCTGGTGGACGGCGTGGGCCAGGCGCAGAGGGCGGCAAGCGTCGCCGTCGCAACCGCTGGGAGTTCCTGATCGGCGACCCGGCCACCGCCAGCCAGAGCGCAACCCGCCTGCGCGTCCGCACCATCAGCGGCGACCTCAAAATCGAGCGGGGGAACAGCAAGCCGCAGCCTGCCCCCACCAGCAGCGGCCAGCAGATCAGCGAACAGGACTTCACCCGCCCACTGCGCTCCGACGAAGCGGACACTGTGGTACGTGCCGACGAGCGCGCAGCTCGCCAGCAGGAGCGCGAGGCCCGTCAGCATGAGCATGAGGCGCGCCGCCACACCCACGAGCAGGAGCGCGCCAGCCGCGAGCAGGAACGCGCCAACCGCGAGCAGCAGCGTGTCAGCGGTGGCGGTCAGAGCGGTGAGCAATCCCGCGCCAGCATCCTCCAGGCGGTCGAGAACAAGCAGATCAGCGTAGACGAAGCCCTGCGCCTGCTCAGCCTGTTGGAGCGTTAACCCCTAGCCATGCAGGGTTGGGCAGGTGGGCGGGAAAACTCCCGGCTCCCTGCCCCCCTTACGGGGCGAACAAGGTGGGGTTCAGTGAAAGGAGACAACAAGATGGTCAAGCAGATCAGTATCCCCTTCAGCCGCCGCTTGCGGCTGGAGTTCCAGTTGGGCTTGCGCCTCTGGCACGCGGGCGACGACCCGCAGCCGACCGCAGCAGAGAAGCGGGCCAGCCGCCTTACCCACGTCGCCCACGAGCAGCGCATCAACCAGCAGCTTGCTGCCTACCGCGAGAAGTTGCCACGCCAAACCAACCTTGGTTGAGGAACAGCATCCACTTGACTATGGTCTGGAAATGCCGTACAATACGGCTATGACAGACCATATCACAAACACCGATCATCCGGCTTTCCCCGACTACGAACTGGATGACTTCATCGAGCTAACCACCCCTGAGCAGTTCAAGGCGATTGGTGACCCAACCCGCCAGCGTATCTTGGGACTGGTCGGTGAGCGGGCAGCGACCACCAGCCAGCTAGCCGAGGCAATGATTCAGCCGAAGGGGACGGTCAACCATCACCTCAAGGTGCTGGAAGTCGCTGGGCTGATCAAGGTCGTACGTACTCGCCAAGTCCGGGCGATGACCGAGAAGTATTACGGCAAGGTCGCCCGCTACGCGCAACTGGTGGCTGGCTCCGATGACCTCTATGGCAACCGCATGATCTTGCAGGAGGTGATCAGCGAACTCGCTGACGAGCAGGGCAAGGGTGAAGATACTACGATGGTGATCAGCCACGCCCGCCTTAGCCCGGAATTGGCGGCTGAGTTCATCCAGCGGCTTCAAGATTTGTCCAACGAGTTCTACAACCGTAGTCAACCCGGAGCAGGCTACGCTGAGTACGGCTTGATCGCGGGCATCTA
>JBBROH010000269.1:0-3934 GCA_038229595.1 Chloroflexia bacterium
CGCCAACTGGTAGACGACCACGCCCGCACCCTCCGTCGTCTACACAAGAAGCTAGCTGCCGACCCTGCCGCTTCTACTCCCTCCTCCCGCGCAAGTGGTGGCTGGGGTGGAGATAAAAGTAGGACTAGCAAGCGCATCCGCCTCGTCACTGCAACGATGATCGGGCCGCTGCTGCAAAAGCTAACTGCCGAACTGAACAGCCTGCCAGGGATCGAAGCTGACGTGCTGGTGTTGGAGAACGAACTGTTTGGGCCACAGGTGACGGTCGCGGGGCTGCTCACTGGCGGCCAGGTGGTGCGCGCCGTCCAGGCGGCGGGTACGGTAGGGCTGGATGCGGTGTTCATCCCCGACACCATGTTTAGCATCACCGAGCCGCACCGCACGCTGGACGAGTTGACGTTGGAGCAGATTAACGAGCAGTTGGCCGTCCCTGTGTACCCGGCTCAGAGCTTCAGCGAGGTTGTAGACTTCCTGGGGGTTCTGTGATATAATGATCGTAAGAGGGCTGCACAAAGAACAAGGGAATGTAGCTGACGGTGGGAGGAGGGTTGCCAGGAATGTCATTCGAGCGCAATGAACCAGAGCGCATCAAGGCTGAGGGTGGTGCAGTTGGGCCAGGAGGGATCATTACCCCCTCTGCTGGGATCAGCAACAGCCGCTATGTTAATCCCCACCAGGGGGATACCAATCTGTTCTATCCAAACAACATGGGTCGCTTCTTCTTCGTCGCTATGGAGGAATTGTTGGGCAAGAACGGCCTCAACGCCGTGCTGAACCTGGCCGGTCTCAGCCGCTTCATCAACAACTATCCGCCAAACAACCTGGAGAAGAAGTTTAGCTTCGCCAACTATGCAGCGATCAACCAGGCGATTGAGGACTTCTATGGCGTGCGTGGCTCAAAGGGGCTGCTGCTGCGAGCGGGCAAGGTCTGCCTCGAACGCGCCTTGACCGAGTACACGGCCATTGCCGGGGTCGGCAACCTGGGTATGCGCCTGATGCCGCAGAACATCAAGGTCAAAATCGCCCTCGGCGTGGTCGCCAAGACCTTCAGCACGATCAGCGACCAATCCAGCAAGGTGAGTGAGACGAGTGAGGGCTTTATCTACGAGAACGAGACCTGCTCAATGTGTTGGCACCGCCAGACGACCAGCCCGTGCTGCCACGTCGCCAACGGCGTGCTGATCGCTACCCTGCACTGGGCAACAACCAAGAACTACCGCGTAAACGAGGTGCAGTGTATGGCGATGGGTCAGCCCACTTGCCGCTTCGTGATCGACAAGACCCCGATTGAGTAGCTGGCTGCCTGCATGGTGGGCTGACGATCCAGGTTTGCGTTGGTGGTTGGCTGCAACCGACCAACGCAATTTACTTGCTGCTACTTGCATAATTGCAAGCGGTTGGCATTTGTTGTATACTGAAGGCGGCTATTATGCTGCCAGGGATGTGCGTTGCCCACCGCTTGGGCCTTGAGGGAAACGGGGTTGACTGATGCGTAAGGTGATCCTGCGCGACCATCATCGGGTGCCACCTTTTGGCGAGTACGCCAGAGATTTGCGTATCCTCAACAAGGTACTCTGGCTCTACCAGCGCGACGTTCTGGCCCGCCACTGTGATACCGAGGTGGTGATCGACGACGAGGACGACCTGCGCCACTTGCAGACCAATGAGGAGTTGTTGGTCTACCGCGACTGCCTGTTCTTCAACCCCCCCCTGGTGGATGAGTTCGTGCGCCGAGCCAGGGCGGGCGGCCAGCCCTGCCAGATCGCCTTCAGCAAGGATGACAAGGCGATTGCCAACCACGTCGTTCCCCTCAACGACAGCATCATTGACCTGGGCGACCACTTTCGGGGCGAACTCTGGTACTACCCGCATGGTTGGACAGACAAGGAACTCATGCCTTTGCAGATCGACACCGAGCCGATGGAGCTTGGCCTCTACCATGTGCCAGACTACCTGGTGCAGAGTGGCGATTTCGTCTACCACGTGCCGCTCAAGGCCTTCATCCCGATTGAGAGTTGGACGCACGTGATGATGGCTAACTCGCTGTTTGGCGCGTTCGGCTGGGCGCGGCGGCTGCTGAAGGACTCGAACAAGCTGTCGGTCAAGCTCAAGGTGTTGCTCAAAGCGGTGCTAGAGCGCAAGTCGCTGCTCTCCTCCTCAGCCCTGGTCAAGATTGGGCGCAACTGCAAGATCGACTCAACGGCGATCATCCAGGGGCCAACGATCATCGGCAACAACGTGACGATCCAGGCTGGCACCCTGATCGTCAGCAGCATCATCGGCTCCAACGTCAATATCATGCAGGGGGCGCAGATCGTCCTCAGCGTGGTCAGCGACGGCTGCTACATCCCCTTCCGCGCCGCGCTCTATGGCTGTAGCATGATGGAGAACTCGATGGTGGCCCAGAATACGGTTATGCAGGGAACGGTGGTGGGCCGCAACACCTTTATTGGCGGCGGCATCGTCTTCACCGACTACAATTTGATGGGCAAGGCAATCCGCACTATGCACCGCGGTATCCTGCGCGACGTGGGCATGGTCGCCTGCGGTTGCGCCGTCGGTCATGACTGCCGCATTGGGGCGGGCTTCGTCTTCTACCCTGGGCGCACCATCGAGTCGGGTGTGATCCTGCCTTATGTCGGCGACCAGGCGGTAATCAACCGTGACGTACACTGGGAGGATGTAGCACATCACACCACTGATAGCTATGCCCGCCATGTGACGATAGAGGAAGACGCGAAGGCTGGCTGGCTCTGGATGCCTCATTCGCGGGAGGAGTTGCAGCGCGAGGAGAGCCACGCCCCACCGATCACTGACGTGGCTAGCCTGGGGGCGAACGGTAGCGGCCAGCCCGACTACACGCGCATCATGGGCGAGCCGATCAGCCAGGGCGAGGGTCGCTATCTCAAGCCGCACAACGGCAGCAATGGCGGTAATGGCAGCAGCGAAGGCACTGACAGCGGAGTGGTCGGCACTGTGCCAGCCCCCGCTCAACAGAATGAGGGGGCAAGGGACTGATGAGCAAAGAGAAAATCCTGGTTGTGGATGATGCACCAGACATCGCCAACCTGCTGCAATTCTACTTCAATACGCAGGGTTTTGACACCAGCACCGTCAGCAACGGGCAAGGTGCGCTGGATTTCTGTCGCCGCATCATCCCCAACCTGATCATCCTTGACATCAATCTGCCCGATATGGACGGCTACGAGGTGTGTCTGCGCCTGCGCCAGAACCTGCGAACCAGCCACATCCCCATCTTCTTCCTTACCGAGCGGGGCGAAAAGAGCGCGAAGATGCGTGGCCTCGAACTGGATGTGGATGATTACATCGTCAAGCCGTTCGACATTGAGGAGTTGCATCTGCGCCTGGAGAATGCTTTGCGGCGGGCCAACCGCGAGAGCCTGACCAATGCCGTGACCGGGCTACCAGGTAGCAAGCTGATTGAGGAGCAACTGAAGCGGCTGCTCAAGGATCAGAAGTGGGCTTTGGCAAGCATCAGCGTCAACAACTTTGGCCCCTTCAACGAGGTTTACGGCTTCCTGGCGGGTGATGACGCGCTCAAGACGGTGGCGATGATGCTTGCTGATGTGGTGAACCAGTACGGCACCGAGAACGACTTCATCGGGCATATTGGCGGCTCCGACTTCTTGCTGACGACTACGCCAGAACAGGTGCGCCAGATTGGCGAGGAGACGATCCTCCGCTTCGACCGCGAGACGGCCCCCCTCTACTCCTACCAGGATCGTAAGGCGGGCTACATGACCTTCATTGACCCGAACGGCAAGCAGCGGCAGGCTCCCTTGATGAACCTCTCTATCGGGGCAATCACTGACGCGCAGGGGCCATTTACTGACATCCGCGAACTGAGCGAGGTAGTCAACGAGGCTCGGCAACGCGCCCGCTCGGTCGGTGGCAGCGCGTTCTACATCGAACG
>JBBROH010000270.1:0-3855 GCA_038229595.1 Chloroflexia bacterium
CAACGCGGTCAAGCTAGAGTCGGTGCTAAACGCTGCTGCCCTCGCCTCGCCGCTGCGGATGCTCGACGGTGCGCCAGCCTCAGACGGGGCGGCGGCGGTGCTGCTTGGGCCACTAGATGGCGCGCGCAAGGGGGGGCTGCCTCTAGTCAGGATTGCAGGCTCTGGACAGGCGGGCGACGTGATTGCGCTGCACAACCGCCACACTCTGACTGGCTTCCCAGCTGCCGAACGCGCCGCCGCCGCTGCCTACAAGCAGGCAGGGGTTGCTAGCAGCGACATCCAAGTGGCCGAAGTCCATGACGCTTACAGCATTGCCCTGCTGATCGCCCTCGAAGACCTCGGCTTTGTCGCTCGTGGGCAGGCTGGGGCGGCAGTGGCAGAGGGGGTGGCGGGCATGGGCGGGCGCATCCCCACCAACCCCAGTGGCGGCCTGAAGGCGCAAGGCGCGCCGCTCGGTGCCATCGGCGTGGCCCAGGCGGTGGAGATCGTGCGCCAACTGCGCGGCACCGCCAGCAATCAGGTGGCAAACGCCCGCCTGGGCCTCAGCCACAATGTCGGTGGGGTCGGTGGCACTGCCGTCGTCCACATCTTCAGCAAGGAGGACTAGTCATGGGTTTGCCAACCGCTCCCACCCCCCCGCGCTACTGGCGCGGCATCCCCCAGCACTACCGGCTTGAGGCAGCAAGGTGCGTGGCCGCTGGTTGCAATGAGGTCAGCTTCCCGCCTCGTGCCGTCTGTGCTAGCTGCGGCAAACGCGAGAGTGTGGTCTACCCACTGCCTCGTGAGGGGAAGCTACTTAGCTTCAGCGTGCTGCAAAGTGCGCCGCCCGATTTTGCCCTTGACCCACCCTACGCCGTTGGCCTGATCGAACTGACGGATGGTACCCGCCTGACCGCGCAAGTGACTGGCACCGACCTGGAGAACCTGCATGAGGGTATGGCACTGCGCTATGCCTTCCGCAAGGTGCAGCAGGATGGTGAGGCTGGTACCCTCCTCTACGGCTACAAGTTCGTTCCCGTCAGGCTGCCAGAGCGGGGCGACCAGCAATGAGCCAGTTGGCACTGAGCAGGGATAGTAGGCTGCTAGCTCTACAATTTGGCGCAATGCTGGTAGCCACGTGACTGACCACGCCACCCCTGCCGCGCTAAAGGTCAAGATCGGGCTGGGTACTGCCCCTGGTAAGGTGATCCTCTGCGGCGAACACGCCGTGGTTTACGGGCAGCCCGCAATTGCTGCGCCGGTCAATCTGGTGCAAGCCAGCGTAACAGTGCGGCCAGGAGTGCCGGGTAAGGGGCTGGTTGTGGTTAGTCACAACCTCGGCGGCTTCAGCGCGGCTGATCGCCAGCGGATCGCCGAACGGCTGGCGCACGTTGCTGCCAACGTAGCAGAACTGCTTCTCTCCACCCCTCTTGCGGGAGAAAGTGCGCGTCAGTCTGCCGACCTGCTGATCGAGATCGACAGCAGCGTGCCAGTTGAGCGCGGGTTGGGTAGCGGGGCCGCTATTGGCGTGGCGATGATCCGTGCCTTCGCCGCCTACTTTGGCCTGCAACTAACCACTGGGCAGGTGAGCGCACTGGCCTTCGAGACCGAGAAGCTGCACCACGGCACGCCCAGCGGGATCGACAACACGGTGGTCGCGTACAACCGGCCAGTCTACTTCGTGCGTGGGCAAGGGGTTGCATTGCTGAAGGTAGGTGCGCCGCTGCACCTGCTGATCGCTGATAGTGGCTCGCGGGGCAGCACCGCAACGGTGGTTGGCGACCTGCGCCAGCGGCACGAGGCTGCACCCACGCACTACGATCCACTCTTGCGGCAAATTGGCGACATAGCCCGCCAGTGTCGGGCCGCACTAGAGGCTGGGGACGTTTCGGCGGTGGGCCGCCTGTTCGATCATAACCATGCGTTGCTGCAAGAGCTTGACTTGAGCAACGGCAATCTGGATCGCCTGGTTGCTGCGGCGCGGCAGGCAGGCGCGTTGGGCGCGAAACTGAGCGGTGCCGGGCGCGGCGGCAATATGATCGCCCTGGTGCAGCCAGAGCAGGCAACCGCCGTGCATGACGCGCTAGTGGCGGCGGGCGCGGTGGTTGTGATCGGCACCGTAGTGGAGGCTACTTCATGATAACGATCCGTGATTACCTGGCCCGTGCCGCCGCTGCTGGCGACCTGGTGACGATCACGAAGGAGGTGGCTAGCCACATCGAGGCCGCCGCCGTGATCAACCAGCTTGCCCCCCGCCCCGTTCTGTTCGAGCGGATTAGTGGCAAGGTCGGTAGGCTGGCAGCCAACATTGCCGCCAGCCGCGACCACTTCGCCGTCGCCCTCGGTCTCGCGCCAGCTGCTGTGATGCCCGCCCTGATTGCTGCCCTAGAGCAGCCACTTCCTCCTTCCCTGGTCAGCCGCGCCGCCGCGCCCTGCCAGGAGGTGGTAGAAGCGGTGGTCAATCTTGACCTGATCCCCATCCTCACCTACTTCGCCAGCGACCCTGGCCCGTATGTGACCAGCGGGGTGTGCATCGTCATGGATCGGGATACTGGGCGCAACATGGCGATCCACCGCCTCTTGCAGCTTGACCAGCGCAGCTTTGCCGCGCGGTTGGTAGAGAACAGGGGGACGGACGCGGCTCTCAAGAAGCTGCCTCCAGAGCAGGATTTGGAGATTGCCATCTGCCTGGGTGCGCCGCCCCAGGTGTTGTTGGGGGCAGCGATCTCGCCCGCCCCAGGGGTTGACGAGCTTGCTATCGCCAACGCCCTTGCCCCCACCCCCCTGGTGGCGTGTATTACGAAGGACTTGCAGGTGCCAGCGGGCAGCGAGTGGGTGCTTGAGGGGCGGGTGACGCACCGCCTGCACACGGAGGGGCCGTTTGTTGACCTGACCGAGACGATGGACTTCCAGCGCGAACAGCCGGTGATCGAGATAGACTGCATCACCCACCGCCGCGATCCAATCTACTATGCGCTGCTACCAGGCGGTTTGGAACACAAGACGTTGATGGGCGTGCCGCGTGAGCCAACCATCTTCGCCGAGGTGAGCAAGGTCTGCCGCTGCCTGGATGTGTACATCACTCCTGGTGGCACAAGCTGGCTGCACGCCGTCGTGCAGATCGCCAAGCAGAGCGCAGACGACGGCCCCCGCGCTATCGCTGCTGCCTTCAAGGGCCACCCCTCGCTCAAGCACGTGGTGATCGTAGACGAGGACATCAACCTGCGCGACCCGATGCAGGTGGAGTGGGCGATAGCGACCCGCTTCCAGGCCGACCGTAACCTGGTGGTGATCGCCAATGCGGGTAGCTCGTCGCTTGACCCCTCGGCTACGCACCTGGCGGGCCAGAAGTCGCGGGGGGCGAAGATGGGTCTGGACGCGACCATCCCCTGGTTGCACCCCGATGGCACGCCGCGCCGTGAGCAGGAGTTCGCGGACTTCCGGCGGGTAGCATTCGGTGGGGTGCGGCTGGAGGATTACCTGCCCTTAGGTTCGCCCTACTGTAGATGGGTCAACACCGCAGCCGTGCCTTTGCCATGCCTATCCTGGCAGACCACTTTTTGCAGCTTCCCCTTCTGTAACATCGTTGTTACTTCAGCCGTAGCTGTTTGTGGCGTAGGGGTACTCGTTTGCTCTGCTGGCCTAGCCCTAACTCTGCACGCGCTTGCCCCGCCTGGTGTCGGGTGTACCCTGGTGGATGACGAAGCCGACTACGATCAGCCCTAGCAGGGTGGCAATGGCGATCTGATAGCCGACCCTGCCGAGGCTGAGGGCGGCGGCGATTGCCAGCGTTCCGCCCCACAGCAGCGGGCCTAGCACGGCAGCAAACTTGCCAGTGATGTTGTAGATGCCCATGAACTCACCCAGCCGCTCTGG
>JBBROH010000271.1:0-3829 GCA_038229595.1 Chloroflexia bacterium
GCGCGCGACTGGCTGCCTCTATGCAAGGAGAAACCCGCAATAGCCCTATAGAATTGTTCCAACCCGCTTGACAAACGAGCCAAGATGCGCGAAAATCGCAGTCAGCGGGAGGATGCTCACCAAAGATGGCTCAGTTGAAGAAACGTATTCTGCTAGTAGACGATCATGAGGTCGTGCGCGAAGGTCTAAAGCTCTTTCTGCTCAGCCAGCCGGACTTCGAACTGGCAGGCGAGGCCGAGAATGGGCGCGAAGCGGTCAACAAGGCAATCGCCCTGCGACCAGACTTGGTGTTGATGGATATCGTGATGCCAGAGATGGACGGCATTGCCGCCACCGCCGAGATCAAGCGGCAGCTGCCGGAGACCGTGGTGTTGGTGCTAACTACCTTTATTGACGACAAACGGGTGTTGGAGGCGGTGCGAGCGGGGGCGAACGGCTACTTGCTAAAGAACCTGAAGGCCGCAGAACTGGGTCGCGCAATCCACGAGGCTGTGGCAGGTCGCCCCCAGATGCACCCCGATGCGGCCCAGGCCTTGATCAAGGCGACGGCCCAGCGCAACGAACCGGCCCCAGAGGAGAGCCTGACCGAGCGCGAGCGGCAAGTCTTGCTGCTGATCGCTGGGGGCAACTCGAACAAGGAGATTGCCCGTACCATGAACGTCAGCGAGACGACGGTCAAGAGCCACGTCAGCGCAGTCTTGCAGAAGCTCAAGCTCGCTGACCGCACCCAGGCTGCCCTCTACGCCGTCAAGCGCGGGCTGGTTGAGCAGTAGCCGAGGGGATCACACTGCGCCTGAGGCAGTGGCTACTGGTACTTGCTCCACTTGCCATTCTGGTAGTGCAGGATCGTGCCGTAGCCTACTGCCCAGCCTTCCCCCGCGTTGAGCATCACCACCCCGTTGAGGGTGGCCTGGGTGGGGCTGGCGACAGCGACCCAGCCGTTATCGCTGCGCTGCAAGATGGTGCCAGCATTGCCGACCGCCCAGGTGCCGCCTTCGCCGAGGTAAATGCCGTTCAGGTCTTCAGTGGTGGAGGTGGCTTCGGGCTGCCAGCTAGAGCCGTCGAAGCTAAGCGTGGTGCCGCCCTCGCCAACCGCCCTAGCCTTGCTGTTAGTGGCAGGGTTGCTGGCATAGCCGACCGCATAGAGAGCCTGGCGCGCTGGCACTGTCAGTGGCACGATCTTGCTGCCCAGTTGCAGGGCGCGGGTTGCTACTTCACCGCTGGCAGTGCTACCAACCGCCAGCCCCGCTGCTCCCTGGGCGGCCACCCCACGCAGGTCGTCGGCAGCCAGCCGTGCCGCAATCTGCCACTTGCCGCCGCTATAATGCAGGATAGTGCCGCCGCCCACCGCCCAGCCATCCTCACTTGCATAACGGCCTGTCGCCACCGCCCGCAATGTCTCCCCAGTTGGGCTGGCGGCCTGCTGCCAGCTAGAACCGTCGTACTTCAGGATGATCCCTCCTTCGCCAACCGCCCAGGGTAGCGAGACGGCGTAGAGGGTGCGGCCAGTCGGGGAGGGGGCTTGCAGCCACTTGCCGCCGCTATAGTGCAGGATAATCCCGCCGTCGCCAACCGCCCAACCCTCCTCCGACCCCGCCCGCATATCCAGCCCCAACAATCGGGCAGCCCCCAGTTGTAGCGGCTTGTCGCCCGCCGGTTCGCCCGCCACATACCGCTTGCGGTACTGGAAGGTGCCGAGTTGCGAGAGTAGCACCTCGTACTCCGTGCCAGCATTCTCTGGGTGGTACTCGAAGACGGCGCGCTCGAAGTATTGCACCAGGTAGCTCTTACCGTCCAGGTCGCTGCGCTCGCTAAACTCGTTGGAGATGGGGAAGCCTTGCTGCGCCAGGCCACCATGCATCTCCCAATAGCTGCGGAACTTGCCGCCCAGGGTCTTGCCGGTCTCCTTAAAGAGGGTGGGGTTGCTTGCACTGGTCTGCTGGCCGGGTGCGCCGCCCGCGTACTTCTTGCGGTACTGGAAGGTGCCAAGTTGTGAGAGCAACACCTCGTAGGCGGTACCAGCGTTCTCCGGGTGGTACTCGAAGACGGCGCGCTCAAAGTATTGCACGCGGTACTGCTGGTCGTTCAGGTCGCTGCGCTCGTTGAACTCCTCGGCAATCGGGTAGCCTTGCTGGGCGAGGCCGCCATGTTGCTGCCAGTAGCTCAGGAAGCGACCGCCTACTGTTTTGCCGGTTTGGGGGAAGGTCTGGCTGTCACCCTGCGCCCGTGCTTCGGCGACCGTAGTTAGCAGTAGGACGAGGACGATCAGCAGGCGGATAGTCTGGCGCAAAGGGAGCCTCCTCTGTTAGTGGTTCACCTCCATAGTAGACTGCGGGCTGGGTTTTGCTTCAGCAGCACCTGGGGCGGTGATCGCCAGATAGAGTACCTTGCTCAGTTGACCGCGTGTGGCGGGGTTGTTGGGCAGGAAGCAGGGGGCGGTGCCAGCCCCACCGCACGGCCCCTCCTGGGTGTAGCCGTTGATCACCCCGCGCTGCACTGCGGTCTCCACTTCGCGGTAGAACTGGTAGCTGGGCGGCAGGTCGCGGAAGCTAGCTGCGACAGGGGTAATCAGCGGCCAGCCCTTCGCCCTGACGGTGATGATCACCACTTGCACCCGGCTGATGCTGGCGTTGGGCAGGTAGCAGGGGGCAGTACCAGGGCCGCCGCACTGCGCGTCCTGGCTGTAGCCGCCGACCACCCCAGCCTGGACTGCCGCCTCGATGTAGGGGTAGAAGATGCTACTTGCCGCTACGTCGTGGAAGCTGGGCGCAGTCGGGGTGTAGGCGGGCAGGGCAAAGCCGAGGCTGACCATCTTGGCAAACTGACCGCGCGTGGTGTTGGCGTTGGGCGAGAAGTAGCCGGGGCTGGTGCCATTGACGATGCCGTTCTGGGCCAGATAGTGGACGTAGCTGTACCAGAGCGAGCCGGGTGGCACGTCGTAGAAGTCGGCGGGGCCGAGGGCTGGTGCCTGCGCCTGCCAGACGGCGAGGAAGCCGTCGGGGTTGGTGCTGCTCGGATTGCTGCCTGCCGCTTGCAAGGCGTTGGCGGTCAGTAGGGTGCCGCCACTGCTGTTGGCTGCCATCGCTGCGATGCCCCGCCCGGCTGCCACCCCGCTGACCAGCGAGTTGTGGTTGGCTCCTGGCCCCGCCCAGCTTGTCCAAAGCAGGCGCGGGGCGGTGAAGTCGGGGCGCACGATCAGCACGCTGGCTTCATAGCCACTGTAGAGTGCAACCGTCTGGCCGTTAATCTGCTGCCCGTCCCGTGCTGCCAGCTTGTAGGCCGCCTGCCCGCCCACATACACGTTGCCCAGTTCGTCGGCGGCAATGGCGAGCGGGTTGAAGGAGTTGCCGCGCCCATCATCCCTACGGGTAAGCACAAACTGCGCCTTGCGGATCGTGCCGTCCGCCGCTTCGTAGCGGGCGTAGAAGCCGAGGTTGATCGCCCCGCTGATGTTAGAAGTCTGGTTGTAGTTGTCGAAGCCGACCACTGGGGCTGGCTGGCTGAGGCTGCGTGGGTCGCTGCGGAGCATATTGTTGCCGCCATCAGCCGAAGCCGCCAGGTAGAGGTAGCCGTCGCGCCCGATGTTGAGGTATGGGTACTTGGTGTCCGCTGCGTTGCCCGCCAGTTGCGACCCCGGCCAGTCGTAGTTCGCCCACTTGCGGGTGCCAGCGAAGCTGTAGCTGTAGAGGTAGACGACGCGCACTGGCAGGTTGCTAGGCAGCGTCTTGTTGTCGTCGCCCGCAACATAGACCGATGCACTGGCCGCGTCAATCGCCACGTCGTTCACCCGACTGTTGGGCAGCGTCCACTGGCCGAGCAGGTTGCCGCC
>JBBROH010000272.1:0-3750 GCA_038229595.1 Chloroflexia bacterium
AAATGCAAGCCTGGCTACACCACTGATCGAGCAGCCTGCGGTGATAAGCCGCATCGAACTGGTAAGCCGCAATCCGCAGAACCGCGCTGCCGTGCGCCTGGTGCTGGCCTGCGCTTTGGCTAAGGTACATCGCCCAGAGGTGGACATCCGCAAGCCGTATACTGAGATAGGCACGCCTGATGTGTTCTCCGGACGAACTTATGACGAACGTTACCTTACTCCCTTCATTTTTGCTCATCAGCTACCCTGCAACAAACAGTACAACTGCCTTCCTCACCCCTGCCCTACGCAATCAGAACGCAACGCTAACCTCTGACCTAAACCTGGTCGGCAGACCAGCGACACTCTACCAGGCGGCTTTGCAGTTGCTAACCGACGTGTACGACGGCACAAGTACGGCTGACGACCTACTGGCCGAGACGCTACGTTGGCTGCTGCTTGTGCGCGAGGAGCAGAAGCAAAGGATGGGTTCGTTGCTAGCCAGCCTACGTTCGGCAGGCACGACCCTACTCCCGGCGGAAGTGGTCATTACCCTGGTTGAGCAACACCTGCGCTCACCTGGTTCTAGTCGCCTACCTGTGCTAGTAGTCGCTGCCGCTTACGAAGCAGCTGGGGCGCAACTGGGCGAGCGTACACTACCGCTCGCCAGCCACAACGCTGCCGACCGGCAGACTGGCACAATCGGCGATCTCGAAGTGACGTTGGCTACCAATGAGCAGGCGGTCACTGGATATGAGATGAAAACGCGACGTGTCACACCAGATGATATCAATGCCGCCTTGTCCAAACTTGCGGGCCGTAGTATCCAAAATTATATTTTCATCACTACCGAAGTGATCACGCAAGAGGTACGCGATTACGCTGCTACTATTTACCAGCAAACAGGCACGGAAGTTGTGGTGCTTGACTGCCTCAGCTTCTTGCGTCACTTCCTGCACTTGTTCTACCGCCAGCGGAGCGCGTTTGTGGAAGCCTACCAGCGGCTGGTGCTGGCTGAACCAGACAGTGCGGTGGGCCAGCCGCTCAAGGAATTGTGGCTAACGCTGCGCCAAGCGGCTGAAAGCGGCCTGTGAACGAGGAGTAGGAATGGAGTATAGCTCTGGGCAAAAAGAGGAAAGGACAGTGAAGCAACTACCACTTCACTGTCCTTCTTACCCCAGCGTAGTTGCTCAGGGAGCGGCTGGGTACTGCTGCTTGTAGCGGAAGCTGCCTAGCTGACTCAGTTGCACCTCGTAGGCAGTGCCAGCGTTCTCCGGGTGGTACTCGAAGACGGCCCGCTCGAAGTATTGCACGCTGTAGGTCTTGCCGTCAGTATCGCTTTTCTCCTGGAACTCGTCGCTGATCGGGTAGCCCTGCTGGGCGAGACCGCCGTGCGCCTCCCAGTAAGTGCGGAACCTACCGCCAACGCTGTGGCTCGTCTGCTCAAAGCGGCTGGCGTTATCGCTGGAGACGCTCTGCCCCGCTGCCCCGTTGGGGTACTTAGCCTTGTAGCGGAAGGTGCCGAGTTGCGAGAGCAGCACGTCATTGGGGGCGGCGTTCTCTGGGTGCATTTCAAAGACGGCCCGCTCGAAGTATTGCACGGTATAGGTCTTGTCGTCGGTGTCGTTCTTCTCCTGAAACTCGTTGCTGATCGGGTAGCCCTGCTGGGCGAGGCCGCCGTGCGTCTCCCAGTAAGTGCGGAACTTGCCGCCGACAACCTTGCCGGTCTGGGCGAAGGGGAGCGGGTTGTCAGTGCTAACGGTTTGGGCTGGCGGCGTAGCTGCTAGGGGCGGCGCGGCTTCGCAGCCGACGGTGGCAGCTTCCACCGTGTTGAGCAGGTTGCTACCCTGACTACCGCCCACCACCAACACTGTATTGCCCACGCTAGCCCCACCAGGGAGCATCCGCCGCTCGGCCATATCCGGCCCGCTCTGCCAGAGGTTGGCAGCAGGATCGTAGACGTAGCTCTGGCTGCGGGCAGCGGCGCGGCTGCCACCAATACCACCGAAGATGTAAAGGCGGTCGCCAACCACTGCACTACCAGGGTAGTCGAGGGTGTCGAGCAGATCAGCGCGAGCCGTCCACTTGTCCGCCGCAATATCATAGTCGTAGGTGGAGCGGCTGAAGCCAGACTTGTCCAGGTCGTACCCAGCGGTAACGTAGAGGTGGCCGTTGATCACCCCGTAGCCAAAGCCGCTGCTCCGAGTCGGCAAGGCGGCACGGGTGGCCCACTTGTCCGTTGCTGGGTCATATTCCCAGGTCTGGTTGCCGATATTGAGGACACTGAGGCTGAGTACGCCGCCAACCAGGTAAATCTTGCCGTTCCAGTAGCCTGCGGCCGCCAAGCCGCGGATTTCAGGCATCGCAGCCCCACTGCTCCACGAGTTGCTGGCTATGTCATAGATACGCGTGTCGTTGACGATTGCTCCCTTACCTGCCGCGTCGCTACCATGTACCCCGCCGAAGAAGTAGAGCTTCTTGCTACCTGGCACATAGACGGCGTTGGCTACGGCGAAGTCGCTAGGCGCACTGGCGAGGGCAGTCCAACTGTTGGCGGCAGGATCGTAGCGCAGCAGTTGCTTGCTCTCGGTTGGGCCACTGAGCGAGAGCGTGCTAGCGGTCGCGTAGATGTAAGTACCATCGCTGACCATTGCGCCGCCACCACTCGTCCCTGGCAGAGCAGCAACCGCCCGCCAGGCACCGAGAACAGGGTTGGCACAGGCGGCGGTAGGATTGCTGCTAGGATTACGCACGGTTGCCTCCGTCACGGCGGGGTTGTTTAGCGGGCTGGTCGCTAGCTGCTGGCTGGCGAAGATCAGCGTGCTAGCAATCACCACCAACACCAGCATGGCTACGGCAAAGCGCGGCGGGCGATTGAACAGCGGGCGCACACGGGTTGGCAGGGTTAGTTGCGTCTGCATCTCTGGGTTCCTTCTGCCCCGGTTGGGGGCGGTAGAGTTCGGTTTGGTTTGGGCCTGGGCCGCGATCATCTGGCGTAGCTGCTGGCGGTAAGCGGCGGTTGGCTGGTTGGGGCGTAGCTGCTGACGCAGGCGGCGGGCAAGAGCGGCCCGCTCGGCATCAAGGGCAGGGGGGGGAGCGGCAGCGAGATCGGTGGTGAGCGCAGCAAGGTACAACTCTAGCAGTTCAGCCTGTTCTTCTTGCTTGCTCATCAGTAAACCTCTCGCTTGCTGATCAACTGCTTCAGCCGCTCAACCGCACGGTGGCGCAGCATCCTGACTGCGGCCTCGCTCTTGCCCATTGCCGCTGCGATCTCGCTGCCGCTCCACCCTGCGCTATCCAGTTCCAGCACACTACGCTGCTCGTCGGCCAGGTGGCTGATAGCCTGTAGTAGTTCGTGTCGCTCGGCGGCATCTACCGCCGCATCCTCCAGGGTGGGGCCGGGGGCAAGCAGGCGGTCAGCGTCCAGCACTGTTGTTGGTCGCCGCTTCTGGCTGTTGACCACGGTATTGTGGGCGATCCTGAACAGCCAGGCAGCAAAGGCCCGCTCCTGATAGCGTGGTAGCGCGACGAAAACTTTGAGGAAGATTTCGCTGGTTGCATCCTCAGCGGCCTCGCGGCTCTGCAAACGCAGGTAGCAGTAAGCGTAAATGCGGTCGAGGTAGCGTTCGTAGAGCATGGTGAAGCGGGCGGGTTCGGCCTGCGCCGCTCGCACCAACTCACTGTCGCTCGCTACCTTTGCATCAGCCGCGTCATCGCGCTGGCGGCTGACTATGCCAAACAAGATGATCATCCTGCCTTCACCTGTCGTTC
>JBBROH010000273.1:0-3625 GCA_038229595.1 Chloroflexia bacterium
GGAAGAGGAGAAGGGAGTTTTGTGGTACAGATTGATTAGCTGAGTCCCCCGATTCAGTTAGCCAACCTGCGTTTGCTGACGGTTGCATTTGGCTCTGGTTGCCAGCCGAGGCGATAGCGGGGCTAAATGGGCTGGCGGTCAGAGTTGGTGAGCCAATGGTGTTGCTGCGGTGTCTGGCTCGTCGTTGTCCCTGGTGGGACGTAGCTACTGGTTTTGTTCAACACCTGTATCATACCACCGCCCACGCTGCACTGCTGTAAAGTGCTTGACAGGTGTATGTCAATTCCTTTACGCTTGGCTTATGCTCTCGCTGCCCTTGCTTGCTGGCTAAGAGAACAGACCGATCAGTAGCCTCTGCGCTCTGCCAACGCATGGTGAGCAGGTAGCTTTCAAAGGCGGTCTGCTCAAGCGTAGTTACCAACTGGCTACCACCTAGTAGCTCGATGAACACGATGAAGGCACCCGTGATCACACTCCCTTGCAGCGGCCAGTTCTCCACCGCCAGGCTGTAGTGGTTGGAGCCGAGCTTGTGCAGAGTGGCCTTCGACCCCGGCGCGATGCGGAAGTAGGCAACTATCGAAGTGAGGATTTCATCCTGCGTGGAGCGGATAGCACGCGCCTCCCACAGGCGCGCATCAAAGGTCTGGCCGTGGCCGCGAATGATCAGCCCAGCAACCTGCTCGATAGCAGCCTCGTAGGCATGATCGGGATAGAGGCGGGCTGCCAGCCGCTCAATCATGCAGCGTACTAGGCTGGCTGGGTGGAACATGGCCTTGTAGTCGCTGGGGTAGCCGCAGCCAGCGCAAAGGGTCAGCGGGTCGTCGTTCGACACCATCCGCACCCCGCGCAGCAAGTCTTCAACCACCTCGTTGCTGATCATCGGCCTATCGTCAGCGTTCCTCGGCATAGTCTCATCCTCGCTGGCCGCCCTGTTATTGCCGTTGGCAAGGACACCCTGGCGTAAAGCAATCCCCTGTAGCAGGAGAGGTGGTTAACTCCAACTGATATCGAAGCTGCCCTGCTCTGGCGCGTTTGGGCCAGCAGCAATGATCAGTTGCTGTGCGCCACTAGCGTTGAGGATCGAACGCAGGTAGCCTTCCAGGTAGGCGGGGTGGGGGTGCGGCCCGCTGATCAGCAAGCTATAGTGGTGGTGGGTAGACTGGTTGACCTTGCAACTGCTGCCGCTGAAGGTCTGGCTTAGTTGTTTGCAGATGCGCTCCAATGTCTTGTAGGGGCCAATTGCGCTGATCGCCGAGGTAGTGACGCGGCCAATCGTCGTCTGGCGGTAAGCCTCAAAGGCGGCCAGACCGAGGTTGTAGGCTTGTTCGCGCTCCTTGAAGCCAGGGAAGCAGCGTTGACCGAGGAGCGTGAGCATCTGCTCGTAGACTGCCAGGGGGTACCACATTCGGGCCTCGCGGATGTTGTGGCCGCTCCTCTCTGCCACATCGTTCAGGTAGCTATTGACCTGCTGATCGTTAAGTTGCGCTCTGGCAGCGTTGAGCAGCGTCTCAATGCCCGACCAGGCGACCTGTCTCTCATCCTCTGCCATTAACTCGCCTCCTTCTGCAAACTGGCTGCAAAGTTCAGCACCGCTCGGTTAAAGGTGTCGGCCTGCTCCTCCATCAGCAGGTGGCCCGCATCAGCTAGCGCATCCGCTTCAGCATGAGGGATCAGAGTGGCAAAGCGGGCTGCATTAGCAGGCTTGACCACCCGATCCGCCGTGCCATAGATCACCAGAGTGGGAGCTTTCACCTGCGGCAACTGTTCTACGATCCCAGCGTTGGGGTTGCCGCTGCGAAGCAGGCCGCGTATGGTGTTCTCGTTGCCCGCGGTTTGCAGCGGCAACTCGTAGTTCGCCAGTACCTCCTCGCTCATGAAGGCGGGGTTGGCGTAGGAGATGCCGAGTAGCCCTTTGCTCAGCACCCGGTTTTTGAGCAACAGTCGGGCCAGGGTAGTGGCGAAGGGCGTGCGGGCAAAGAGCTTGACCACCTGATCTGGTGGCGGGCTTTCCAGCCCGGCAGGAGCAGCCAGCACCAGGCCTGCCACCTGAGCGGGGAACTGCGCTGCCACCCGGATCGCCACTGGCGCACCAGCAGAGTGACCAACCAGGATGACGCGCTGCAAGCCGAAGTGGTTGAGGAAAAGCATCACCTGGTTGCAGTACAGGTCGAGGTTGTAGGTGATCGCGGGCTTGTCGCTGAGGCCGAAGCCGAGACGGTCGAGGGCGTAAGTGGGGTTGTGCTGGCCTAGCACCTCCAGATTGTGCCGCCAGCTGTAGACCCAGCCGCCCAAGCCGTGCAGCAGGATGATTGGCAGCTTGCCCTCCACTTCGGCTGGCAGTGCGCTGCGGTAGTGAGTGCGCCAGCCATCCTGGAGGGTAACGAACTCCTCGGCGGGCGCAAAATCGCTGGCTGGCCGGGTACCCTGCGGTGTCGTAGCCGCGTTGTAGACGAGCGCAGCCCCAGTTGCAGCAGCGGCCAACCCGCCCGCCCCCTTGATTAGCTTTGAGACAGCACCCATCGAAGCCCTCCTTGTTTGCCGCTCATTCTATCATCTTTGCCGCCAACTGGCAATAGCCAGTTTCGAGCATCACTGTTCACAGCTATGCAGCGTAGTTAGTGGAATGGTGAGAGCGAATAGGCAGTTGTGAGCAGTTACCCGGCTGGCTCCAACCCCACCCGGTTGCCAGCTAGCAACGATGGCTGGCAAGCTGCAAAGGCGATGACCAATATCCTATTGACGGCGGGTAGCAAAGTGGCGTATCATGCTAGCATACCGGGCATAATCTTGTTTGGAGGTACGATCTGTGAAACTACAATCTCTCATCCGTCCCTTCGTCTTCTTTGCCGCTGCGCTTGTGCTGCTAGGTACGCTAGGGACAGGGGTGCAGAGCCAGCCTCAGCCAGCCACTGTTGGGGGCTGCCCTGTCTTCCCTGGCGACAGCATTTGGAACCGCCAGATCAGTGGTCTGCCGACTGTAACCAATTCTAGCGGCTACGTCAACTTTGTGGGGGCTACTAGTCGGCTCAAGGCCGACTTCGGTAGCGGTCTCTACAACGGGGGGCCAATCGGCATCCCCTTTACGTTGGTAACGAGCAGCCAACCGAACGTGGCGATCACCTACGACGAGTACGGTGACGAGAGCGACCCTGGACCCTTCCCGATCCCAACCAATGCGCCGATTGAAGGCGGGCCAGCATCCGACGGCGACCGCCACGTGCTGGTGGTCAATACCACAAGCTGCCTGCTCTACGAACTGTACCACAGCCAGGTGCAGGGCAACGGCAGCTGGACTGCTGGCAGTGGGGCAATCTGGAACCTCAACAGCAACACCTTGCGCCCTGACGGTTGGACCTCAGCCGATGCAGCCGGGCTGCCTATCCTGCCTGGCCTGGTACGCTACGACGAGGTGGCGGCGGGGGCTATCAACCACGCGATCCGCTTCACCGTCAACAGGACTGGCGGTTATATCTGGCCCGCCCGCCACCGCACTGGCGACCCCGCCGCCAACGTGCCGCCAATGGGCCTGCGCTTCCGCCTCAAGGCCGACGTGGACATCAGCGGCTACTCGGCCAGCAACAGGGTGATCCTGGGCGCACTCAAACGCTACGGCATGATCGTGGCC
>JBBROH010000274.1:0-3501 GCA_038229595.1 Chloroflexia bacterium
CCACAAGGCGACAGGCCGCAGGGGGATCGTCCCTTCCGTCCCCAGGGGGATCGCCCACAAGGAGACCGTCCGTTCAGGCCAAGTAGCGGCGGCCCAGCCGGTGCGCGTCCCTTCCGCCCACAAGGCGACAGGCCGCAGGGGGATCGTCCCTTCCGTCCCCAGGGGGATCGCCCACAAGGAGACCGTCCGTTCAGGCCAAGTAGCGGCGGCCCAGCCGGTGCGCGTCCCTTCCGTCCCCAGGGTGACAGGCCTCAAGGGGATCGCCCATTTAGGCCAAGTAGCGGCGGCCCAGCCGGTGCGCGCCCCTTCCGCCCACAAGGCGACAGGCCACAAGGAGATCGCCCATTTAGGCCAAGTAGCGGCGGCCCAGCCGGTGCGCGCCCCTTCCGTCCCCAGGGTGATAGGCCGCAGGGGGATCGTCCCTTCCGTCCCCAGGGTGATAGGCCGCAGGGGGATCGTCCCTTCCGACCACAAGGCGACAGGCCACAAGGAGATCGCCCATTCCGCCCACAAGGTGACAGGCCGCAGGGGGATCGTCCCTTCCGCGCAGTCAGCGACGAGTCGCAGGGGGATCGCCTTACCAACCTGCCACAGGGCGACGGGCCACCAGCAGCGCAGCCACAGGGGCAGCAGCCACAAGCTAACTACCCCTTTCGACCCAGCGGCGGCCCAATGGGAGCGCGTCCCTTCCGCCCACAGGAGGATCGCCCGCAGCGGGCTGGTGGCGACCGTCCGCAGCGGCCTACATACAGCCTGCCAACCAACCGTCCACTGGGGCGGCACACCCCGCTGGTTGCTGACCGGGCTGCCGAGCGGCCAGAGTTGGAGCGCGGCGAAGCCCCAATTGCTACGCCACTGCCTGGCTACTACAGCGAGGAACTGAACGACAACTTCGTTCCTGATCTGGATGCGCCAGAGGAGGAGGAGGAGGAGCTTGACGGCGTTCGCTTGCAGAAGGTGCTGGCTGATGCGGGAGTTGCTAGCAGGCGGGCCAGTGAGCGGCTGATTGAAGGGGGCAGTGTCAGCGTCAACGGCGAGGTTGTTACCGTTCTTGGTACCCGTGTTGACCCCACCACCGACAAGATCGAGGTCTATGGTCGCCCGCTCAAGCGCGGTAGTGGTCAGCCCCACGTCTACATCATGCTGCACAAGCCGCGTGGCTACGTGACCACCGTCAGCGACGACCAGGAACGGCCAACAGTGATGGAGTTGATCACCGACGTAAAAGAGCGCGTCTACCCGGTTGGGCGGTTGGACAATGGCAGCGAAGGTTTGCTGCTGCTCACCAACAACGGCGATCTCGCCTTCCGCCTCACCCACCCTAGCTACAGCGTGGAGAAGGAATACGACGTGCAGGTAGATGGCGTGCCTACCCAGCAGCAGCTTGAGCAGTTGCGCGGCGGCATCACCCTGGAGGAGGCAACCACCCAGCCCGCTCAGGTTGAGGTCAGCCACGTAGAGGAGGGCCGCGCCTGGCTCAAGTTCATCATCCACGAGGGGCGCAAGCGGCAGATTCGGCGGATGCTTGAGGCGGTCGGTTGGCCGCTAGTGCGCCGCCTGATCCGCATCCGGGTGGGGACACTGACCCTCGGCGACCTGAAGCGTGGTGAACACCGGCCCCTCAGCCTGCGCGAGGTTAACGGCCTGCTGCGGGCGGTCAGCTTGCCGCTGGAGGAGCCACCAGCGGAGGAGCGGCGGAGCGCAGGGGGAGGCCGCCCGCCAGCCGGTGGTCGCCCGACCTTCGGCAACCGCCCTCAGTTTGGTAGCGGTCGCCCAGCCTTTGGCAGCCGCCCACCCAGCGGCGAGCGGCCCAGCTACGGCAGTCGCCCACCCAGCAGTGACCGGCCCAGCTATGGCAGCCGCCCACCCAGTGGTGGTGGTCGTTCTGGGCCACCCAGCGGTGGCGGTGGCCGCTTCAGCCCTCCTAGTCGTCCACCTTTTGGCGGCAGGCCTGGGGGTGGTCGCCCACCGAGCGGTGGCAGGCCGCCAGGGGGTGGCCGCGACAGGTAGCTTGTGTAGAGGGGCGTACAACACAGTACGCCCTCTACTACGCCAGGCAGCAGCACTGCATCCACACAACTGCTAGCCCTTGCACGCTATCGAGCAGGGGTAGACGCTTGCTGAACGCAGAAGCAGTATAGTTTGAAAAGGCCGCTAAAGATAGGTGCATCCGCATTTCCAGGAGGGATATGAGCAAAGTAGCAACGGTAATTGCTATTGATGGGCCAGCCGGGGTGGGTAAAAGCACAATCGGTAGTATGCTGGCCCAGCGGTTGGGCTACCTCTACCTAGACACTGGTGTACTCTACCGCACTGTCTCCTATGCTGCTCTCAAGCAGGGAGTGGCAGTGGGCGATGCAGAGGCACTACAAGACCTGGCGCACAGCCTGAAGATCGAGATTCGCTTGCCCAGCCCTGTGGAGGCGGCGGACGAGCGGCAGTATACCGTGCTGCTGGACGGTGAGGATATCACCTGGGGACTACGCACGCCCCAGGTTGAGGCGGTAGTCAGCGAAGTATCGGCTATCCCAGGGGTGCGGGCCGAGTTGCGCGAGTACCAGAGGGCGATTGCTGCGCCGGGGCGGATCGTGGTAATGGGCCGCGACATTGGCACCGTCGTGCTACCAGACGCTGACCTCAAAATCTACCTGGATGCACCGCTAGCGGAGCGCGCCCGCCGCCGTCATCAGGAGCGGGTCGAGCGCGGTGAACACCCCAGCCTGCAACAGGTAGTGCAGGAGGTGGCCCACCGCGACGACATAGACTCGCACAGGGCCACTTCGCCGCTGCACCCGGCGGACGACGCGGTGATTGTGCAAACTGGTGGCAGGGAGATTAGCGAGGTGCTGGCGGCCTGCGAACGGCTGGTGCAGGGGGCAGCCAGCTAGACAGAGGCGGCTGCTTCGTGTTATCATAGTCGGCGTGAGAATAGTACATCTGCTTTACGATGATATTGATAATCCCTGGCTGGGCGGTGGTGGAGCGCGGCGGGCGCACGAGGTCAACCGCCGCCTCAGCGACCGCCACCAGATTACCGTAGTCGCTGGCGGCTACCCCGCTGCCCCGACGCAGAGGGAGCGCGAGGGGGTGTCCTACCGCTACACCCCGCCGCAGACCGCTATGCTGCCAGCCGCCTGCGCTACCTGAGTCATGCCCCCGCGATAGCCCGCGAGTTGCACCCCCACCTGATCGTGGAGGACTTCTCTGCCTACAACCCGCTGTTCAGCCCGCTGTGGGCAGGCACGCCCGTAGTGGGGTTGGTGCAGAACCTCTTTGGCAGCCACAGCGGGCAGAAGTACGGGCTGCTCGGTAGATTGGCGGGGCTGGTCGAGCGGCCTGCGCTACGCCGCTTCCGCCGGATCATCGTCCTCTCGCGCAGCTTCGGGCTGCAACTGCACCACGCGATCAACCTGCGGGGCAGGCGCGCAGTAGTGATTGCCAGCGGCATTGCAGATGCGTTCTTCAGCCAGCCCCAACCGGGCAGAGCGGAGGCGGGTGACG
>JBBROH010000275.1:0-3464 GCA_038229595.1 Chloroflexia bacterium
GTGGAAGGGCGGGTCTACGGCAGCGTGGCCGAGAAGCAAGCGGCAGTAGAAGTATACCTGAAGGAGCTAGCGGGCGACCGGGAGCGGATCAAACAACTGGCGGGCTGGGGCTGGATCGAGGACAACCTTGCCAGCCTGCCGGAACAAACTGTCTGACCAAACGCAATTGGTATTACTGCAAAAGAGCAGAAGACTACTTTGGTCGCGCTGACCTACTTACAAGGCAGCGGCTTGCTAAAGGGCGCAATCCCTCTGCGGCAGCTAGTCGCCTCTACAAACCAGGCAGTTAGTACACACTGGGCTGCACCGTTTACTTGATCATCGTGATCGTAAAGGTGTAGGGCAGGTGCGCGCTTTCGAGGGGGTAGACCTCTGGTGGCAGGGGCTTACTCGTCACCAGATGGTCGCGGATCACGCCTACCAGTTGCCCGCTGAGGCGCAAGATGGCCTGGGCGAGGGTGTCGTAGTCGTAGCCCATGATCAGCGGCTTGCACTCGGCGTGCCAATCATCCGCGCCGAGGTTGGTAATCGTCAGCGGCACATGGTAGGCGATCCCGGTACTGCCAGAGCCGGGCTGTGGCACGATCACGATGGTTTCGAGGGTAAGGGGCTGGTCGCTGCGCTGCATCTGGTCGAGGGTATGGAGCAGTTGCTCGCGCTTGGCCCGCGCCAGTTGCTCATAGCTGACCAGGCCATAGTTGAGGTCGGCGGCCACAATTGCCACCCCCGGCATGGCAGTGCTGGCAAAGGCGTACTGGCCGCCAGGCAAGCGGTCTATGCGGGTGGGCAAGAGGTGGACTGCCCGCTCTGGCTCCTCATCCTTGAGGTCGAGGAGGAGTGCGCCGGGTTCTGCTGCCATTGTTCGCTCCATATATCAGGGGCGATTTGCCGCCCCAATAGTTGGTGAAGTGGGCGTAAAAGAGGTATTGCTGGGCGAGACTGGCGTAGTTGCCAAAGCGTTCCTTAAAGGCAGCAGCGATCTTGCTGTAAGCTGCGTCGGTCAGCGTCTTGCCCTTCAAGGTCGGCAGGTAGTGTTCAACAGCTAGCTGGAAGATGTGGGTATCCACCGGCACGGCCTCTCCCTTGTCGAGGCTGAAGGCACAGACGCAATCGGCGATTTTCGCGCCCACTCCCACTAGCTGCATCAGTTCGTACTTCGCTTCCACGTAGCGGGCTTCGCGCAGGCTGAGCAGCCAACCAGCGGGTTTGGCGGCTACCTGCTTTGCCACCTTGACCACGTTGATACCCCGCCAGCCGAGGCCCGTCTGCTGGCCCATAAAGTCAGGGTCGGCGGCGGCCAAAGCCTGCGCGGTGGGGAAGGTGTAGAGCTTCTTGCCGCCGCTCTCGCCGATCAAGGTGCCGTACTGGGCAGAGAAAGCATCGATCCCCTTTGCGATTTGCGGCACACTGTTGGCGGTGCTGGCGACGAAACTGAGCAGGCACTCCTCCGGGTTCTGGCGCATCATCCTCAAGCCGGGGAAGCGGGCGACTGCCTCGGCGGCGAGGGGGTCACGCAGCATCACCTCATGCACCGCCGCAAGATCGCTCTTGAGCGTGAAGTAGTCTTCTAGCAGCGCGAAATTGTCGGTGGTAGGATAGCTACCGTAGGTGAAGGTATCGCCATCTTGACGCAGCTTGACCACTTCACCCTCTACCACGCCCAGCCACCAGCCGTCGGCCTGGTGCTGCCAGCGGAAGACCTGGCCGTTCGCCAGCGTATCGTCCAGGTTAAAGTAGCGTTGGTCGTAGGTAAAGGTTTGCATAGGCCCATTATACCACGCGGCAGCGATGTTGAGCAGGGAGGCAGTTAGCGGGTAGTTCGTTGCTCATGGGGTTTGCTCCTCTTTAGTAAAGTAAGTTCAGCCACAAGGCGACTCGGTTGGTGAAATGTCTATCTTGCTGCTAACAAGCTGCGTGTTGGTTAGCCGCTCCAGAGCCCGCAAGAGGTTGCCGTAAAAGGGCGCACGGCTCAGTAGCCTGCGGATCAGTTCTGCATCAGTAGCTGGATCAAGTAGAAGGTAGGCTGATAGGGCAGGCTGATCAAGGGTTTCCGAGTATTTCCGCTGCCTGGGGTTGTCCAAAATGCGCGTTAGTTCACGCTTGATGGTTGTTCTACAAAATCCCTCTTGTGTGCCGGTTGCAATTGTCCCTTGAAACTTATCTAGTGGTTTCTTCTTAATCTTGCCGCTAACAAGCAATTCATTCCAACAGGCTAGCAGCCAAACCTCATAACAATAGTCGGCAATAACAACTTCCACTGTTACCTTGCCAGCAACAGCCTCCGCCTTCTCACACAACAATTTGCTCATATTGTTCGTGACATTAAACCCGTTACCATGACAGGCACCATCATTGTTGCGGACGATAATTATAGCAATTGGGTTTTGTTTGACTACTTCAGTCACAATCTCCGCAACATTGCTAGGTACAGCCACGAGCTTGATCGGTTCGCCAACCAACCAGTCAAGGTTGAGCAAAGCAAACCATCGCCGAAGCAATTGTGGAACAGCAAGCTCCTCGCCATCACCCTCGACAATGGGGATGACTGTTGGCGACGGTTGAACTTCACCTGTTTCCGCATTTATGCGGGCTGTCCTTCGGGCTGCAACTTGCGACTTAAACAAGCTCAGGTTCCTCCTCCAACACACTGTAAACAATGTCCGATTTGTTATTGGGGTCAAAGAACGATTTGGTTCTAGCCGGATCATTGTTACCAGTTATAGAGTCGGGTTTGTCAGCTGGTCTCAGCGTGTTACGATTAAACATTCCGCCAACTGTGTGCAAACGACCCAGTATAGACTTAACTTTATCATGCAAGGGGTATATCCAGCTTGTACCATCCCACCACTCAACGATTCGCAGATTGTCACCTTCGACCGCCGAGTAATCCAACACCTCCGGGCTATGAGAAGTAATTACCACTTGGAAACGCTCGGTACTAACCTCGGCTGCTCCAAGTAGCACAGAGAGGGCGCGAGGATGTATCGAATCCTCAATTTCATCTACCAGCACCAATGTCGGCGTGGGCCGCTGGCGAAGGGCTAGCAGGATAGCGAGGCTTCTAAGAGTACCGTCTGACATATCAAACGCAGCAAAGTCATTGGATTTACCGTTGACCTTCTGCTTAAAATGCACCTCAAACTCAGTTTTGCGGTCTGCTACCGTCAAGTCAACTATGTCAGGTACGATCTCGGCCAGACGCTCAACAATCCACTCAACATCAGCTTTGCTATCCTCTTGTGACAAACTCCATAGAACATCACCTACATTGTCACCTCTACGGCGAAGACGATCTGCATCAACCTGACCCACTCTGCCGTTCCGTACGACAGTAGGAGCAATGCTGTAAGGATAAATGGTTGTAAGAGCATGGTACACTGCACGCCACACAGGGTCAGAGTCAACATACTGACCAAGCCGCAAAGTGCTTCTGTTGTAAGTGGAGTTTGCTGGCACGCTTGATA
>JBBROH010000276.1:0-3456 GCA_038229595.1 Chloroflexia bacterium
CGCACTCGCTGCCGCCCCGTCGTAGCCAACTGCGTGGTGGACGATCTCGTGGTCAAGCTGCTGCTCGATATTGTAGGGGCGGCTAGCGACCCACTCCTCTGGGCCGTCGGTGATCGTCTTGAAGCTGTAGCTGCCGCCGCCTGCCCAGGCATCTGCGCTGGCCCCAGCCACCCACTGGCTGTAGCTACCGAACAGGGCCGGGTGGTAGACGCTGAAGAAGTCGAAGGGTGAGGCGTTGAGCAGGGTGGTGTCCAGGTCGGTGGGGAAGGCGGGCCACTGGGTGTTGGCCCAGAGCCAGGTGTAGTCGTCAATACGATCTACATTGCGGGCGAAGGCGATGCGCCACTCGCCGCTGTCGGGCCGCCAGTCCCAGTCGGAGGAGCCGGTGATGCGGCTACTGTCGTAGCTAGTGTTGCGGGCTGGCTCGTTGCCCCAGCGGGCGTTGAGCGAGGCGGCGCGCAGGTTAGCCAGCACTGGCACGTACTGCACGTGGCCGTCACTGCCGCTGACGGTGATCGCCCCACCGTAGGCACCCACCCCGCTGCTAGCAGGGGGCTGGAAGCGGGCGACGACTGGGAGGCTGCTGTGGGCTGGCACGCTCAGGCTAGCAGGGCTGACGCTTACCATGCCCCAGGGCTGGTGTTTGTAGAAGGTGAGCATCAGGGTGATGTTGCTGTTCGGCTGGAAGGGTGAGCCGTAGCGGTGTTGCAAGCCGACAAAGAAGCCGTCGGTCACGCGCTGCCGGGGCCGCTGCACCCAGGCTTGCACAACAGTGTTGGCGTTGTAGCCGTAGTCAAAGCGGCTCAGTTCGCCACGCTGCAACTCGCCCGCGTTGACCGTGCCGTTCTGGTTGCTATCCACCCAGGCGCGCCCGTCCTGGTTGCGGTCACGCCAATTGTAGGCGATCACCGCCCAGGCATTGTCGCCCAGCAGGTAGGGGGAACGCGGGTTGCTGTCGGTCATCTGGCCGTAGGGGTAGTAGGCAGTGATCTGCACCAGGTCGCTGTCCGCTGGGATGTCGTTGCTGAAGTTCCACAGGTAGTCGGGGCGGGCAATGTCGCGCCCACTCTCCTGGGCATTGTGGGTTAGCACGGTGCGGGTAATGCTGCCAGTCTGCACCAGTTGATCGCTGGCGAAGCTGAAGCTCTGGGGCGCATTGCTGCTGTTGGTGACGTAGAGGGTGGTGGTCAGCGACTCGCCGGGGGCGATGCTGCCGCCTGCCCCGGCGACCGGCGCACCGACGTTGATCGCCGAGGGGCCGACGTAGCTGCCGCCCTGCTCCAAAGCGATATTTACCGCCCGATTGCCGTTAATCTGCCCGGCCCCCTGGGTGAACACATCATAGTTCAGGCTGTCCGCCGAGGCCTTGATCATATCGCGCATCAACAGGCTGTCTGGGTAGACGCTGTGAGCCTGGTAGTAAGCCTGCGCCGTGATGGCGACGATGCCTGCGGCGATGGGGGCGGCCATGCTGGTGCCGCCCCACAAGTCCCAGGCGTTGACCCCATCCTTAACCTGGTTGAGAACCACGTCGCCCGCCCCCCAGGCCCCGACCGCCACCACATCGGGCTTGGGTAGGCCCGCGATGTTCGGCCCGCGGTTCGACCAGGGCTGCACGTCGCCAGAGAGTATCTCGGCGGTGCTGCTGATCGGCTCAAAGCTGCTGGTCTCGCCGTACTGGGTGGAGGCACCGACGGTGATCACGTAGGGGCTGCTGCCTGGCGGGGTGATCGAGCCGTAGCCGGGGCCGCCGTTGCCCGCCGCCACCACCATGGTAAGGCGCGGGGCGTAGGTGCGATTGAGGTAGGAGAGATAGCGGCTATGGAAGTCCCAGCCGTTATCGGAGCCGCCGCTGAAGCCGTAGCTGAGGCTGGCGACCTGCGGCTGGTTGAGGCTAGCGGGTTGTGCGTCGTAGCCGAACATGATCAGTTCGTATGCGTCATAGAAGGTGACACCAGCATGGTAGATGTCGCCCACCGCGATGATCTTCGCTTCGGGGGCCATGCCCTGCACCATGCCACCCGCGTCGGCGGGCTTGTAAGCAGGATAGCCGCTGTGCTGGCCGTTGATCCGCCCCTGGGCCACCACCGAGGAGGCGCAGAAGGTACCGTGGTCGGCACCGTAGTTGAAGCTGCCCATGAAGGCTACCAGGTTGCCGTTCTGGGGGGCGAGCAGGCTGTAGAGCCAGCCGCCGCCGGGGATCGGCGTACTACCATCGGCGATGTAATAGATCATCCCCGCGCTCAGGTCGGCCACGCCGTCGCCGTTGCGGTCGAGGGTGGCGACCTCATGGCCCTTGTAGGTGGGAGCATCATCACGGAAGTCGTGGTTGCCGTTCAGGTCGGTATACACCGTATCGTAGACCCCCGGCGTATGTGCGTCTACCACCGCCACCGCCATGTATTCGTGGTAGAGGTCGAATACGGCGTACTCGTCGGGGTGCAGCCCCACATGGTAGACCCCGCTCAGGCTGCCGCCCGGCATGATGTAGCTGACGGTGCGGGTGATCCAGCCCTCGTTGGTGAAGGCGGCATTGAGGATTGGGCCGCTCGTGCCTCGCAGCGTCGCGCTGGTATCGGCGTACCACGACTGCCAGCCAATCGCCCCGTTATCGGCATTGTGGCTGATGCCATAGTTGTAAATCTCCATAGACCAGGGATCGTAGGCCAGCGGCCAGCCGTAGTAGGGCGAGGCCGGGTTGTCGTCGCGGGCCATTGTCCCCTGCAAGTCGGGGTGGCCGAAGTCTACCCCGGTGTCCAGCACGGCCACCTTCACCCCCGCCCCTTTGTAGCCACGCTGCCAGGCCGGGCGCACGTTCATCACGTCGGGGCTGTGCCAGCTATCAGGCATGGCAGCGGGTTGATTAGCCGCCCCCGCCTGGCTGGGGGTGGGCGCATAGCGGCTGTAATCGGGCTGGTAGTCGGCACCGAGGGCGATGCGGGCGATGCGGTCAAGCGGCGGGCGGCGGTCGGGGCGGTCGAGCGGTAGGGGGGCCGGTTTGGTCGCCCGATTGTCTAGCACCTGCACGACATTGCTGGGCGCAGCCAGCTTCAGCACATCCGCCGCCGTCGCCTCGCCAAAAGAGAAGATCAGGCCATTGGCATCGGGGCGGCGCGAGACGCGGTTCTGCAAGGGATAGTTGCCGGGCAACGCTCCCATGCTCACTACCAGCACAGGTAGGCGCGCCCCCGGCTGGCTGGCGGTGGCACTATCGCGCAGGCTTGGGCTGACCTTACCCTTGTAAGCATCGCTGGCGGCCTCTACCCGGCCTGCGTAGGCCGCAGGCAGGGCAGCAGCCCTGCTGCCCTGGTCGCTGGCGGCGGGTGGTTGCGGGCGGCCAGGGCCAGCCGGGGCAGACTGCGCCAGCACTACTGGCAGCAGCCCGCCGAGCAGAGCGAGGGTGAGCAGCAGGGCAGGCAGGCGGCGAACACGGGGCATGGGCGATGCTCCTTCCAG
>JBBROH010000277.1:0-3452 GCA_038229595.1 Chloroflexia bacterium
GTGGAAGGGCGGGTCTACGGCAGCGTGGCCGAGAAGCAAGCGGCAGTAGAAGTATACCTGAAGGAGCTAGCGGGGGACCGGGAGCGGATCAAACAACTGGCGGGCTGGGGCTGGATCGAGGACAACCTTGCCAGCCTGCCGAAACAAACTGTCTGACCAAACGCAATTGGTATTACACTTGTTACCCATCAGAAGTGGATGTGTGTCAATCGCTCTAATTATACGTCATGGTTGTGTAATTTGTTGCATCTGAGCGGTGGCAAGTCGCTGGTCTGGCGCAAGCATCCTCCTAGCCTACTCCTCGGCGAAGCGATAGCCAATACCAGGCTCGGTCAGGATGTAGCGCGGCTTGCCAGGGTTGCTCTCGATCTTGCGGCGCAGGTGGCTGATGAAGACGTGCAGGTAGTTTGGCTGGTCGGCGTACTCTGCGCCCCAGACGGCGGCCAGCACCGTGCGGTGGGTGACGACCCGCCCTGCGTGCTGTGCGAGGTAGGTAAGCAGGTCGTATTCCTTTGGGGTGAGGGCGACCGGCTCCCCAGCGACGATAACGAGGTGGCGGGCAAGGTCAATCACCAGGTCGCCGCGCTCAATCCGGGTGGGAGTGGCGGCCTGGGGGCTGGCGGCCACTCGCCGCAGCCAGACGCGCATTCGGGCGAGCAGTTCGCCGCTGCTGAATGGCTTGGTCAGGTAGTCGTCGGCCCCCGCATCCAGGGCAGCCACCTTGTCGCGCTCCTCACCGAGGGCAGTGAGGATGATAATCGGCACCCCGCTACCCCACGAGCGTACCTGCTTGCAGACCGCCACCCCGCTCATGTCAGGTAGCATCAGGTCAAGCAAAACAAGATTGGGCTGTTCCACCGCTAGCAGGTCCAGGGCTTCTTCGCCAGTTGCGGCGGTCAGCACCTTGTAGCCATTGCCGGTCAGCGTCACCCGCAGCATCCGCAGGATTTGGGCTTCATCGTCTACCACCAGGATGCGGAGAGGATGGCTGCTCATGCCCCCTTGCCAGCCTCTCCCTCAAGCAGGGTAGGGTCTCCGCCTAGCGGCAGGCTGAAGGAGACGCGTAGGCCGCCACCGGGCCGATTGCTGGCCCACATCCGTCCATCATGCGCCTCAACGAAGCCCCGCGCCAGGGTCAGGCCGATGCCGATCCCTTGCCTGCCACCTTTACCGCTCTGCACCCGGTAGAAACGGTCAAAGACGTGGGCGAGTTCCTCCGCTGGCAGGCCTGGCCCCGCATCCTCCACGCTGACTAGCAAATCGTCGCTCTCTAGCCGGGCTGCGACAGTAATCGGCGTGCCAGCGGGAGTATAGCGGGCAGCATTGTCGAGCAGATTGCTGATCACCTGCTGGATTAGCACATAGTCAAGCGGCACCAGCGGCAGGTCGGCGGGCAGGTCGAGCGTGAGCGGATGCGCTGCCAGATGCTCACCCAGCCCAGTAGCGGCGGCGTTGACTACCTCGGCAACGGAGTAGAGGCCGCTCTCCACGTGCAAAGCCCCCGCCTCTACGCGGCTAAGGTCGAGCAGATTGTTGACCAGACGGCTGAGGCGGTCTGCCTCGCTGTCTATCGCCTCCAGCAGTTCGCGCTCATCAGCCTTGCTCATAGCAGTGCCACCGGCCAACAAACTGCTAGCCGACCCTTTGATTGCCGCCAGGGGGGTACGGAGTTCGTGGCTGGCGGCGGCCAGCAATGACGACTTCACCGCGTCGGCTTCGCGTAGCAAGGTGGCCTCTTGCGCTTCGGAGGCTAGTTGTTCACGCAGCCGCCCACCAGCCAGCAAGCCAGCAACAGTGGTCAGTAGACGCAGGTCGTTGCCGCTGAAGGCTGGTTGGGCGCGGTCGCGTTGTACAGTCAGCGATCCCAGCAGGCCACCCGCGAGCAGCGGCACGACCGCCACCCGCCCGCTTGCGTCCACGCTCGCCTCGCGCTGGCTGCTATCCAGGCCAACTAGCGGGGTAGCAGGGCCGAAGCTAGCTACCTGCCGCAAGTCACCGCTACTCTCGGTCAGGTAGAGGCTGGCTGATTGGGCTACCAGGATGACGGCCACCTGTCGTGCTGCCTGATCATCGAAAGGATCAGCCCGCTCCAGCAGCATCCGACTCAGTTGATTGAGCGCACTCGTTTCGCGCACGCGCTCCTCGGCATCCCGCGCCCGCCCCTCCACCTGTGCGGCCAGGCGGCTGGCGATCACGGCGACGATGAAGAAGACGGCGAAGGCAGCCGCGTCCTCGATGCGGGCAATGCTGAAGGTGTAGTAGGGTAGCAGGAAGAAGAAGTCGTAACATAGCCCAGCCAGCAGCGCAGCGAGCAGGGCTGGGCCGATACCAAGCTGGATCGCCAGCAGGAAGACGGCCAGCAGCAGCAGCAGCGGCGCACTGGGCGAGAGGTCGGGGCCGACGTAGGCGCGCAAACCAACCAGGGCCAGGCTGACCAGCAACACAGCGACGCTGGCGAGCGCGTATTTGAGCAGAGCGTTCATGTAGCTATTATAGCACGGCTGGCGGGCTGTTTGGTAGAGCGCAGGTTGCAAGCACAACCGCAGTTCAGGCCACAAACCACCAATTGGCAAAGCGGCTAAAGAAAAGGCCCAGCAGCAGCAGATTGGCGACTAGCCAGGCCAGGTGGAAGCTGCGCGACCGCTGCCCGATCATGCCTAGCAGGATGAAGCCGGGCCAGAGGACGATCACGAAGCGGGCTAGCGAGAGTAGCGGCTCGGCGGAGGCGGGATTGAGCAGGCTGGTGAGCAAACCCCCAGCCAGGTAGACGCTATAGCTGAGGGGCAGCCGCCGCCAGCCAACCACCGCCAGCAGCAGAAAGAGGATGGTGCAGCCGAGATTGAGGTAGCTCTGTGCGGCTGCGTCGTAGCGGAGTGGCTGCTTGACCGCCACCTCGATCCCCCGCCAAATCGTATCCCAGGGCGCATCGGGACGGCGCAACCAGTTCTTCTGCACGTTAGCGAAGGCAAGAGGGTCGCCTACCCGCAACTGGTAGTAGCCGAGCAAGACGAACAGGCCGCTGAGGGGGAGCAGCAGAGCCAGCACCGCCTTGAGGTCGCGTACCAGCACTGTGCGCCCGCTGGCCGGGGCTGCTAGCGGCGGGCGGGATGTGGCTTGCCGCCTGCGCCACAACTGTACCAGTAGTTCGGCGAACAGGGCGGGCAGCAGCACTACCCCCGTGACGCGGGTGAAGATCGCCAACGCCGCCGCCAGCCCTGCCAGCCACCAGCGACCCTTCCGCGCCGAGTATAGGCTACCAACCGTCAGCAGCAGGAAAAGCGACTCGCCGTAGGCCGCCCAGAAGAAGAAGGCAGTGGGGAAGGCTGCGGTGTAGAGGATCGTTTTGTCGGCCACCGCCCCGCCCGCCAGGTCGCGGCTGGCAGCGTGCAGCAGCAGCAGAGCCGCAACGAAGGCCGCCGCCGAGATCGCCTCTGCCGCCACGATGAAGCGCA
>JBBROH010000278.1:0-3437 GCA_038229595.1 Chloroflexia bacterium
AGTAGCAGTAGCCAGCCGCAGCCAGGCGATCTTGAGTGCCTGGTGGGTAATCCCCGCGAGCCTGGTGGCGGTGCTGCTGCTGTGCAGCCTGGCGGCTTTGTACGCCATCCTGCTCACCCCGCGCCAACAGCTAGTCAGTGTCATGCAGCAACAACGCTAGGAGGAGTAATGACATGGATGAAGCAATGATTGTAGCGACTGCCCTAAGCAAGGTATACGAAGGTGGCGAAACGCGGCAGGTGGTGGCTCTCCACGAGTTGAGCCTGAGCATCGCAAGGGGCGAGTTTGTGGCGGTGGTGGGGCCATCCGGGTCAGGCAAGAGTACGCTGCTAAACCTGATCGGGGCAATCGACCAGCCGAGCAGCGGCAGCCTGGTCGTCGCTGGCAGCGAGTTGATCAGGCTGAAGGCCGATGCGCTGGCCGACTTCCGTCGTCAGCAGATCGGCTTGGTCTTCCAGTTGTTCAACCTGGTGCCAGTGCTATCAGCGATGGAGAACGTCAAGCTGCCCCTGATCCCTTACCCACCCAAAGGCTTCAACCTGGACAAGCGGGCGAAGGAGTTGCTGGCGCAAGTGGGGCTGAGCGGGCGGGCCAACCACCTGCCGAGCCAGCTATCAGGTGGGGAGCAGCAGCGGGTGGCAATCGCCCGCGCACTGGTCAACAAGCCAGCCTTGCTGCTGGCCGACGAGCCGACCGGCAACCTGGACAGCAAAGCTGGGGGTGAGGTGATAGCCCTGTTCCGCCAGTTGCACGCTGAGGAGGGGATGACAATCGTGATGGTGACGCACGACCCGCAGGTGGCGGCACAGGCCGGGCGGGTGATTGAGTTGCGCGACGGCAGGCTGGTGGCCTGACCAAAGATGGCGTGCAGCAGCGACAGTGGGGCAGTTAGCAAGGGTTGCTAGCTGCTCCGCTGTTTGTGGCTGTCGCTGTCTACTTCAATGCCAACTACTTGCCCGCTGCTATCGTGAACTTGAACGGCCAGGGGCCAGGGATGTCACCCGCCGAAAGTACAGCTGGTCAGACATGAAATCACTGATTCCAGTGATGCTTCCCTGTCCCTAGCTATGCTATGATGTGAGTGGTGGCAACGAGCCACCAGCGGAACATCAACCACATACACAGGAAGGAGTACGAACATGGTTAAGCGGATCAAGGCCGTCAGCCCGCGTGTTGCGCTGATCGCCCTTGTATTGGCCTTCTCCCTGGTTAGCCTGGGGAGTTCATCGGCGTTCGCTACTGGTGCTAGCATCAGCCCTGCTTCCCAGCGCGTATGCGTAGGCAGGAACGCGAACTGGAATACCAGTTGGAGCGGCACACCTTTTTATCGTAGTGTGGACTTCAGTACCAACGGTGACAACGGTGGCTACTCACTCTCCAACACATATGCAGCAAGCAGGAAGTGGAGCGACAGCTACGGTGGCAATGGCAGCTACAGCCAAAGCCTCAACGTGGAAGACTACTACGCCAACACCGCTAGTGCAGGCTCCAGCGTGAACGTTGGTGGCTCTGGCTGCCCGTCGCGTTAGCGCGCTTCAGGCTCACAACTTGGAGCAGCAGCTAGATTTGTCTTTGCTGCTGCTCTTCACCTTTGTCGAGGGCGGGAAGTAATGATTAGATATACGCTTCACAGCCTACGCAAGCGTTCCGGTCGCAACCTGCTGCTGATCCTCGGCCTACTAGCTCTTAGCTCTGGCCTATCCACTTATGTGTCCGCTAACCAAAACGCCACCGTCCGAGTTGCTACTACCCTGAATGAGAATTGGCGTGGTTCCTTCGACATCCTGGTGCGGCACCCTGACGCAATCCAGTTGACCGAACGTGAGCATGGCCTGGTTGAGGCCAACTACTTGAGCGTCGGCAAGTCAGGTATCAGCATAGGTCAGTGGAAGCAGATTGAGCAGCTAACAAACGTTGACGTGGCAGCACCAGTCGCTACTGTGGGCTACTTGCGTAATCGGATGGGCAGGATAACCATCCACATACCGGCACAATCCGCACTAACCTTGTTCCGAGCGAATGTGAAGATCAACTCCAACGACGGCTACAACCAGCGTACTATTTTTAGTGACAGCGAGTATTTCCTAATTAAACAGCAAGAAGCTGCCCCCAACGACACCAAACACGCCTTCGATTTTGTAGTGGCTTCAACGGTGAGTGGGCAGGGAACTGACGACTATGGCAACCTTGACTCGCATATTACAACCCCACCTGTCATTTGGACGCTAGTTAGTGGCGTTGACCCCACAGCGGAGCGCAAGCTAACTGGTTTGGCTCAGGCTGTGACCAATGGTGCTTACCTCAAGCCAAATGATGGTTACGCAATTGAGCGTACCAGCAAAGATCCCAACAGTGGTGGTAGCATGCATGAGCGTAGCCGCAACTATGGGCTGAACCCTGACGGCCCCAACTTCCCCCTGTTGTATGCCACGACTACCTACCTCAGCCTGCCGACCACGATTAAGGTTGATAAACTTACAGTGCCGGATCAAGCTGGGCTGAAGAAGCTGCAACAGGCTGGCTCCCCACAGTACCGACCTGATGGCACAATGATTAACACCCCACTAGACGACTTGCGAGAAACATTTGGTGAGTTGAACTTGCCACTAGTAGCGGCGGTAGTCAGCAGTTCTATTGATCTTGGCAGCGTGCTGAAGCCGATGGTGGAGCGACCCCTCAATGTTGATGTTGGCAACCCCCAGCAACCGTTCCAGTTGGCACCAGAGTTCAGTATGTCCAACGAAGATGGACTAGGTAAACTCTATCAGCCAGGGGCGATCAGCTATACCCCGCAGCAAGCATCTACCACTGCTGGTTCTACGCTGATGCTGGCTGCCGAACCAAAAGCTGAAGCGCAGACTATCATCTCCCTTACTGGCGAAGTAGCCTTCCGCTCACTACCGGAAGCCAATGCGGTGCTGGCCGCTAAGTCACCACCAACTGGAACTAACAATCGTTGGAGTCCGTTCACTTTCTATGAGGCTGGCAGCTACGACCTCAACCGCCTGCCCGAAGCCGTCCGCAACCCCAACCCGCTCACCTACGTGCCGCTCGGTATCTACACCCCGCCGCTGGTTAAGCTGGTGCGTGATGCCGACGGCAAGGAACTGCCTAGTGGCCCTGTCACCCTCCACCCGACCATCAACCCCGCTTCCTTCATCCCCGGCCCACCTCTCGCCCTGACCAACATCGCCTCGGCCCGCTTCTTTCGTGGCGACAACTGCATTGATGCTATCCGCGTCCGCGTCGCGGGCATTGACCGCTACTCCCCGGCGAACGTCAAGAAGGTTGAAGCCGTCGCCGCCGCGATCATCAAGGCCACCGGCCTGCACGTGGACATTGTGGCTGGTTCCAGCCCCCAGAACGTCCTCGTCTACATCCCCGGCTCAGCCGACGGCAAGGTAGCTGCGCTCGGCTATGTTGAGGAGCAGTGGACG
>JBBROH010000279.1:0-3423 GCA_038229595.1 Chloroflexia bacterium
CTCGAGGACTACGGTGCTGCTCCCCTCCTCTATCTAATCGGCTGCTCCCTCATCGTCATCGCCTTCCTCTTCACCTACAAGACCAAGGTGTTCTTCCGCAGCAGCAGCTACCAACCAGCCAGCGAGGGTGCCATCCCACCCGCGAACAACATTGCGGTCGCGCTACGTGAGGCGTGGTCCCAACCGGGGCCACACCGTATCCTCGCGGTTCCCTGGTGGCGCGGCTTGCTACTCGTCGGCGCGGCGCTTATCGCCTGGCTAGGGGTGAGCCGCTGGCTAGCGGTGCCGGGAGATGCGGCTAACGCCAACGACTGGCTGGCGATCGGCTACTGGGTTTTCAGCATCACATTGCTGGTGATTGCCTGTGTGCGCCAACGCCACGACACCTGGCCGCTGAACGCTGCCAACCCTGATGAGTACGTAGACAGTGCGGTTGACGAGGATGGCCGCGCCGGAGATGGAGATTGGGCATTCGCCAACCATCGGCTGGAGGTTGCCCTGGTTGGCCTCATCCTCCTGGTGGCCGCCGTGCTGCGTCTCTACAACCTGGGACTGGGCGGCCCCACCGGCTTGTTCGGCGACGAGGCTTACTTGGGCTTGATTAGCAGGCAGATCGAGCATGGCAACTTCCAATACGTGCCGCTACTCGGCCCCGGCCCCTGGGACTATGTGCCAACTATGTGTTCCTACCTGACGGTGCCTGGCCTGTGGCTCTTTGGCGATACCGATGTGGCCGGGCTGCGCTTTACCGCCGCCCTCTCTGGCATCGTGACCGTCTTCTTCATGTACCTGCTGCTGCGGCTCTTGTTCAAGGGTCGCGTCGCCCTGATCGGTATGTCGTTGCTGGCGGTTAGCGATGTGCAACTTCAGTTCAGCCGCTATAACCTGGCAGTCGAGCAGGTGGCAACTTGCTGGGTGATTTGCTTTTATTTCCTGTACAAGGGGCTACGCACTAAACGCTACCTCGATTTCATCTGGGCGGGGCTGGCCGCTGGTTTCAGCATCTATCTCTATCCCTCATCCAAGCTAATCGTTGTGTTGCTGGCGCTGGTGGTCGGCTACCTTGCGCTGCGTCGCCTCAGCTTCCTGCGCGACTACTGGTCGCATATTGCCCTTTGCGCCTTCGCCAGCCTGATTATTGCTGCCCCCTGGCTCGGCTATGTGGTAAGGTTTCCCGACCTCTTCAATGCGCGGATACAAACTGTATATATCACCTATGGAGGCGCAGCGCAGAATGCCTTTGCCCGCTGGGGTATAGTCTTGCCCACCGAAGCGCCCTACAACGGCAGCGGCAGCCCGCTCGGCCTCGAGGCGCTTACTAATGTTGTTCGCAACTGGAACAACGGCTGGAGCAAGCTGATCTGGGATCAAGTCAGAACCGCTTATCTGGTACTTGTCGCCACCAACGACCGATTTTTCTTCTACAATACTGGTATGTCGCTACTCCGTCCACTGGAAGCAGTCCTGACTGGCCTGGGCATGGCCTACTTTCTGTGGCGCTGGCGCGACCCCCGCTATATGCTGTTCAACATCTGGTTCTGGCCCGCCATGTTCCTCGCGGTGGCAATGACGATTGACACACCCGATGTGCTACGCACCGCTGGGCTTACCCCGGCCTGGGTGGCCTTCCCCGCCGTGCTGCTAGGCAAATTGACCTATGAGCTGGAGAGGGTCGGCTGGTTCAACCACATCAGGTTGCCAAACTTCAGGCGTAGCGGGGCGCGGCTGCTGAACCAGGCTTCCAGCTTGCGACTGCGCCCCGCGCTCGTGGTATCAGCTCCCCTGCTGGCAAACGCCACCCCGCTACCGCAAATGCAGAGCAGCGTCACTTCTGGCAGTCAGACCATAACTGGCGCTGTTGGTAAGCAACGTGTTAGGAAAGCGCGGGGAGCAGCGATGCGCCGCAGTTCCCCCCTTCTCAACCTGGCCCTTGTTGTAATAATTGGCTTTATTGGTTGGCAGAACGTCAACACCTACTTCAAGGTCTACGCCGCCACCTACCCCTGGACCGGCCTCACCGTCCATGCCCAGTACATCCAACAGCTTGGCCCCAGTTACTACATCTATTTCATGGCGATGCACCGCTTCTACTTTGGTCATGCCATCGTTACTTATCTTGCCCCCGATGTGCCGGGCATTGACTTCTTCAACCCCCCCGATCTTCTGCCCATCCACGATGACCATAACAGGAACGCGGCCTTCATGTTCTTTCCTTACTACCATGACCCGGACTTTCTGCCGATGGTGCAGACCTATTACCCTAATGGCACGCTCACTAACGTCAACTATCCCGGCGGTGGCTTGGATTTCACCAGCTACAACGTGCCGCTGGAACAGGTGCGGGCCACTGAAGCGCTCACCGCCACCTACTACCAGAGCGCCGACCTAGACACTGCTACCCCCGGTGCGGCGATTACTACCAGCCATGAGGTCAGCCTGACCAATGTGCCGCAAAGCCCACCTGCTGGCCTGAGTTATCCCGCCAGTGGGCGCTGGGAGGGCGGGCTATATGCCCCTGCCTATGGCGTATACACTCTGGAACTAAGCAGCGCCGACCAGATAGGCAAGGCATCGCCCGTTGCCCTCTACCTCGATGGGCGGCCGTGGCTCAGGCTCACTGCTAGTCAGGCGACCACCACCACCAAACTGGCGTTCGCCCAGGGCTGGCACCATATCAGCCTGCGAGCAGCCCTGCCCAATGCCAGCCAGCGCATCAGCCTGCGTTGGCGCATCCCTGGTCAACAAGCGTCCGACATTCCCACCGGCTATCTCTACAACGGCCCGCTCTCCGACCAGCAGTATGGCTTGACCGCGCAGTATGCCCCCGACGGTAAGCCAGTTGCCCAGCGCCGCGTCGACCCCTTCATTGGTTTCATGAGCGCGGTTAATCTGGTTAATGCTACCGGCCCATCCAGCCTGACCTGGAAGGGCAGTCTGGTTATCCCCCAGCGGGATAACTACAGCTTCAGCGTCACCACGCAAGGCACCGCTGCCTTGAAGATCGATGACAAGCAGGTGCTAGCTGGCGGGCCGGGCAGCGGCGGAGAGCAGGTGGTCACCGCCACCGCCGTGCCGCTCACCGCTGGTTCGCACAAGGTTGAGGTTGACTACCACTGGCAGCCGGACTTCGGTTCGCTCAAGCTCTACTGGTCATACCCGTCAGGGCCAACTAGCAGCGTGCTGATCCCCAGCTATGCCTTCCGGCCCGACCCCAGCATCTGGCAACCCAGCCAGCTTCCCGACCTGCCTGCCGCAAGCACCTCTAGTCCCAACCCCCCCCCGCCTGGTACCTCGGCTGGCAGCAGCAGCGTAAATCGGCAAGACCCGACCCTGGTTATCCCCAGCGCTGGTAGCGCGCCTTTCAGCCACCCGCAGGGTATCGGTGTAGACTCCCAGGGCAATATATTTGTCGGTCAGGATCAA
>JBBROH010000280.1:0-3417 GCA_038229595.1 Chloroflexia bacterium
AGCAGGCAGTGGCCTGGCTCCAGCAGCTTGACCCTTGCTCTACAACCAGGCACCAGCCGCTCGTAGCGGGCCAGGGCCGCGAGGCTCTCCGCCTGGCTCCCCAGGTGGCTGCTACTCTGCCAGCGCAGTCCCTCGCGGCTGCTGTAGAAGCCCTTGCCGGTGGCTTGACCCAACCGCCACCAGCGTTGCGAACTGGTCAGATGAGGGTAGAGCAAGCTACCCAGCTCTGCCCCTTGCTGCTGTATCCTTGTTACCGGGTAGAAGGCGCGGACGATCTGCCGCCGGTAGTATGCTTCGACTACAGCCTGTACCAGGCGGGGCGTGCCTCCTTGCCGCAACCCAGCCAACGTCCACTCCACCACTTCACGGCTGATCAGCCGCTCTTTGTCGCCCACCGCTCTGTTCACCCCCTGGCAATGTGCTAGCATTATACTACCATAGTAAGTACAGGGGTGCAAACCCCGCTGGTGAGATCGGCACAGATGGGCTATAATGCTCGTGCTAGCGAGAGAGCAAGCCGTATGGTCTCGACACCACTCTACCATGCCGCCTGCCCCTGGCTTCCTTTGCGCCCAGGATACGCCTCGCCCTTGAGCCTGTACGCGCAGCGGTTCCCCTGCCCACAAGGATCGGCAAGACCAGAGCTGCCGCCCCTCCCGCTCACCTTAGCACCCAGGATCGTTGCACCCTTATATGGCAATTCAGTATCCTGTACCCTCATTTTTAGCTGTATCTGCTTATGATATGTTACAATGACTGCATAGGTTTAGATTTACTAAACCCCTGTAGCTGGTTCTTTTCCTACTCCCTCACTGGGTCGGGCAGAGGACTGTAGCGACCAACCAGGTTGTGCCTTGCAGCCCTTGCGTCAGGTTGGCACCCGCACCTACAAGCGACTCAGCCCAACTGCAAACGGGAGGTTTTATCATGCCGCAAACGATCATGGTGCTAGACGACGACCCAGACATCAGCCTGCTAATCTGTGCCTTGCTGACAGAGGAGGGCTACAGCACTACCGCCCCAACCAGGGCAATCACTGACCTCGACCTGCTACGTGAGTCCGTCCCCGACCTGATCATCCTCGACCTCATGCTCCATAAGGATGTTACCACCCTCGCCACCATTGAGCAGCTGAGGCGCAACCCGACCTGGCTGCCATCCCGATCATCGTTTGTACAGGAGCAGTCAAAGAGGTGGCTGAACTGAAGGGCCGTCTCACCACCAACGGTGTTCGCGTTGTACTCAAGCCCGTCGATATTGACGACCTGCTGCTGAACGTAAGCGAAATGATCACGGCGGCTGCCTACTGAGTAGCAGTGTAGAAGGCCGCTGCACAAAGGAAGGCTGATTGGTCATGGTGGTCGAACTAGGATTGTTGTTGCGCCGTAGGCGGGAGGAACGCAAGCTGATGGCTGATAATTTGTACGGCCAGGGTGCCGTAGCTCGGCGGGTGGGCATTGCCCAGAGTGTCCTCTCCGACCTGGAACGTGGTCGGGTCAGCCATCTGCCAGAGCCAGCCGTGTTGAACGCGCTGGCCCGCGACCTGGGTTTGTCAGTACAGAGCCTACTACAAGCAGCGGGTTACGACCTGGTTTCGGCAGAGGCAGCAGCAGCATTGCAGGCGCAGGCAGTGCGCGAGTGTGACCTCAGCGCGGTGCTTAGCGTTCAGTACCGGTTGAGCAACGAGGAGGCAGCGGCGGTCAAGTTGCTGGTGAGCAAGCTGCGAGATGCCCATAGTCAGCAGCCAGTACGATCCACCAAGTAGGTTTGGCGGGTGACTTGGCTCCACCCGCCGCTGCTTCAGGTGCGGGGTGGTAGCTCAGCATAGTCTAGCTTGCGCTGCGCTCAAGACCAGCTAGTAAGAAGCTCCAACAGCTTGGGTTTGGCTGTTGGAGCTTCTTAGCATAGGGAGGAGGAGGAAGTCTACCTATAAGACGTGCCAGCAAGCTCACAGCTTCAGCCCAGGTAAGCAACCAGGTACTTTTGGCTACCCCGGTTAGCCAAGTTGGCTAGAGCCTTCACCACTCCAGCCCAGCTTCGGGCGTGGGCTAGTCAGTAGTTGGCTGGCAGTCAAGGTTTGGTAAGGTGCTGGTAAGGTTCCCCTGTGCTACAATGATAGTAGCTTAATCTTTAGGAGTGGTAAACCATGACCTATCAGACCTTGCCCCAGAACCAACCAGCAGCCCCTTCCCTTGAGCCGCTTGCGCCACCCAGCCTTGTGCTACTACCGCCACTTGCTGCCCGCAGCGATGAAGAACTTGTCCAGCTCTTGAGCCAGCAACAGCCTGCTCATGATGGCAAAGCTGCTACCTTGCGCTGCGCGGTGCTGATGGCCCTCTACGACCGTCACTGCCAGTTCTGCTTCAGCTTCGCACTGCGGCTGCTGGGCAACCCTGCACAGGCTGAGGAGGTGATGCAGGTTGTCTACCTGGCCCTCTGGCACACCCCGACTAGCTTCAGCCTGGCGGGTAAGAGCTTCCGAGGCTACTTGCTGACGGCTATGCTCGACCACCTGGCCGCCCTTGATCAGCAGTTACAGTAGCTAAACCTGACCGCTGTTGCTAGCCAACCTACCGCCTGTCCCTGGCTCTCTTTGCGCCCAGGATATGCCTCGCCCTTGGTCCTACCCGCAGTGCTTGCTTGTCCAGGCCTAGACAACGAGCGGTGGGGCGATACTGGCAGGCTGCTCCAGCTGGGTCAGCTCAGCCGCGCAGTCTGGGTAAAGCGCAGTCGCACCGCGCCCGTGGATACCCGCCAGCACCGCCGCGACCTGCTTAGCCCACCGCTCGGCCAGCACCGACGGCACGTTGCCCGGCGGCTGGCGCAGCAGCCAGGTGAGGGATTAGCTGCCAGCATCAGCAGCTTTGGCCGTCAACCTTGCTACGGTGGTGAGCAGCGCGTCCAGGTCGAACGGCTTGCCGATCACTCCGGCGTAGCCCTTCTCCTGCCAGCCGCTAAAGCTGGTTGGTGGGTATGCGCTGAAGATCAGTACCCGGTCAGTTGTGGCCGAGCGCAACTCACCCAGCCAGGCAAACAGGTCGGGCGGTCTGCTGCCCATCGTGTCCGAGAGGATCAGGTCAAAGTGGCCGCCACGCACCAGCGGCAAGGTTGCAGCGGTGCTGGTGGCGGTCGTCACCAGGTAGCCTTCCTCGACCAGCAACTCGCGTAGCAACTCGACGATGGTCTCCTCATCGTCCACTACCAGGATCGTGGGCAAGAGCGGCCCCTCCTTTCTGCAACGGCCATATTGTACGACATCAGATACCCCGGCGATGAGCAGGTTGGTGAGCAAGCAGCAACTCAGCCGAAGCGCAGCCCCACCTTGCTGCCAGCGATGCCGCCCAGCAGCCTACCCACCTCGCCGCCCCACCGCTCGGCCAGCGTGCAGCTAGCCGTCGAAGGCGGCTGCCAGAGCAG
>JBBROH010000281.1:0-3404 GCA_038229595.1 Chloroflexia bacterium
CGTTCTCTAGCTGTACAAAGCCGTCGTAGCTGGCGGCCTTCGGCAAGTCGCTGCCAGTCAGCAGGTACCACTCGTCGGAGAGGTGAACCAGCGTCTTGCCGATCTCCTTCTTCAGCCGCTTCTGCATGGGGGCGACCTGGGCGATCACGGCGCGGGCTTCCTCTGGTGTGTAGCTTCGCATCACCTCGTTGTAGCGGGTGCGGTATTTGGTCAGCCCCACTGGGACTATGCCAATGCTCTGCACCGTCGGGTACATGGCGGCCAGGTCGTTCACGCTGCGCTCAAGCTGCGCGCCATCGTTTACGTCGGGGCAGAGGACGATCTGGGTGTGGGCCTGGATGTCCAGCGACTCCATCTTGCGTAGCTGCTCAATCGGGTCTGGCACGCGAGGGTTGCCCATGATGTAGCGGCGGCACTCCATCTCGGTGGCGTGGACGCTGAAGTAGAGGGGGGTCAGCCGCTCCTCGTCGATCCGCTGCCAGTCCTCCTCCTTGAGGTTGGTCATCGTCACGAAGTTGCCGTAGAGGAAGCTGTAGCGGTAGTCATCATCCTTGATGTAGAGCGAGTGACGGAAGCGCGGGGCCATCTGGTCTACAAAGCAGAACAGGCAGTGATTGTTGCAGCGTTTGATGCCGTCGAAGGTAGGGTCGTCAAAGTCGATACCAATGTCCTCGGCGTAATCCTTCTGGATAGCAAACTCGCGGGCAATCGTCTCGCCTTGCTTCAGCACCTTGAGGGTCAGGGCGTTCTCGGTCTGGTAGTAGCGCACCCCTACTATGTCCTTGACGGGTCGCCCGTCAATCGCCAGCAGGCGGTCGCCCGGCGCAATGCCGATGCGTGCCGCTGGGCTGTCGGTTGCTACCAGGCTGATGAAGCCACCGGCTTTGCGCTGGCTCTTGCGTAGGTTCTCTGTTTCCTTCAGTTCAATTTCCAAGACGTGCTTCCTCTTTTATAGCATTATCCTATAGATAGCAAACAAACAGCAAATTGCTCAACCGATCTCGGCGAAGACGGCGAGGACGAGGGTAGCGGCTACTACTGCTGCCGTCTCCGCGCGCAGAATCCGCCTACCGAGGCTAACAGGTATTATACCAAACGTACCCGCAGTTTGCACTTCTTCAGCACTGTAACCGCCTTCTGGCCCGATCAGCAGCGCAACCGAGGGGGGGCTGGCCTGTTTAGCTGGATCGCAGTAGGTTTGCTGGTGGCGGCCTAGCACATCGCGTAGGCTGGCGGTGCGTTCCTCCTCCCAGAGGATCAGCGTGAGGTCGGCGGTCAACGCATCCGCGCAGGCGGCAGCGAAGGGGAGCGGCTCGGCAACAGTGGGGACTCGCGCCCGATGCGATTGCTCGGCGGCCTCCTGCACGATCCGCTGCCAGCGTTCGCCCTTGCCCTCGGCGGGTCGGGCCACACTCCGTTCGCTGACCGTCGGCACGAAACGACTGACCCCTACTTCCGTACCCTTCTGCAAGACGAAATCGAACCGCTCGCCCTTGAGCAGGCTGGGATAGAGGCTAAGGCGTAGGGTCGGCTCAGTATCCAGCAGGCTGCCCGCACCAACTCGCACTGCAACCTCGCGGCGGCTGACTGCCTCCACCACGGCAGGGTACTCGCTGCCCAGCCCATCCAGCAGCGCGATTTGGTCGCCGACGCGCACCCGCAGCACACTGACCAACTGGTGGGCGACGGTGGCGGGCAGGTTGACGCACTGGCCGGGCAGCAGCAAGGCTGGGGGGACGAAGAAGCGGTTCATGGCTGCATCTTAGCACAGCAGCACGCTAGTGGCAAGCAGGATAGTGAGAGGCGCGCAGTCGCTGGCGGCTATTGCATCTTGTGGTATCTGAGGGCGGTTGGCACGTTGGGCTGGCCGAGGCCTGTTGATTAGCAGTCCAGCCCTTCATCTTGCGGCATGATAGTTACCACAGCGGTTTGGCGCGTGGGTGCCGTGCAGTGGGTTAACTACCAGCAACTGGCCCTGCCAACCTTACCGCCAACTTACCAAAGCAGAGCTACTGGAATGTTTATACTATGTTTAGTAGGGGAGCTATTGACAAAACCAGTATGCACCTGTATAATTATGGCATTGGCAGGGATGCCCCGAATGATCACAACAGGCAGCGCAGTCACTCGTATTGCCTGGCCCTGACGATATGCAGGTAAGAGTCTGAAGTTGGCTAAGGGAGAAGGCACATGGAGACCGTAGGCAACAGGCGAGAACAGACTGGGGTGCTACCCCCCATAGAAGACAGTCAAACGCTGCGGCGGATGAATGAGCAGCCCAGCTACAAGGTGATCCTGGCGGGCGACGGTGGGGTAGGCAAGAGTACGCTGGTACGCCGCATCTGCGACGGTGAGTTCGCTGCCTTGCGGCGGATGACTATCGGCGTAGACTTCCAGGTTAAACGCCTGCGCGTACTTGAGCGCGACATCAAGTTGGTTCTGTGGGATATGGGCGGACAGGATCGCTTCGCCTCAATGCGCCCTGGCTTCTATCGCGGCGGACGGGCGGTTGGGCTGGTCTACGACCTGACCAACCGGGCTAGCTTCGACAACCTACCGCTCTGGCTAAAGGAAGTGGGGGCTAACCTGCCACAAGTGCCAGTCGTACTGGTTGGCAACAAGCGTGACCTAGCGAGCGAGACGGGGCGGGCTGTCTCCCACGAGGAAGCGGTAGCTTTCGCGCTCGCGCACGCTCTCCCCTACGGTGAAACCTCCTGTCGCACGGGCGAAGGGGTGGATGCCTTCCTCAACAGCCTGGGGCGGATCGCCATGCTTGGCCTACGTACCCGTCGCTAACCAACCAACCACCAGCTGCTTAACCACTCTGTAAAGAAGGTTGTACTCTTGCGGGACTCCTACCTGGAACTGTTCATCCTCACGGTCAACGGCGAGCTACTGCTCTACGACTGCGCCAGCATTTGGCACCCCGAACTTGACCCAGCCCTCTTTGCTGCCCGCATTGCTGCCCTACAAACTACCAGCGAGGAGTATAGCGGCAGGATGGTGGAGAGCGAGCGGACAGCAGACAGCCTGATCGTCTACAGCCGTAGCAACGACTTGTTTGCAGCAGTACGCTTCCTGCCCAACATCCGCTGGGCCAGAGCCAGCAAGCTAACCACCCAGCTACTAACTACCTACCGCCAGATCAGCGGGGCTGGTGGCCCCATTGACCAGCTACAACTGCTGGGCGATGTGGACAAGCTAACTACCTCTACGGCACCACTCAGCGAGTCTGAGTTGAGCGAGGGGCTATTGGTCAGTTTCTGCGCGGCGCAGCCGACGATCCGTGGCGGGGTGATCCTCTACTGCCCACCAGGTTCGCTCACCTACCGCCACCTTGCCAGCAAGGGTGAACAGACCGAGACGTTGATCGAGTGGTGGCAATTGGCTTCGCACATCAGCAC
>JBBROH010000282.1:0-3364 GCA_038229595.1 Chloroflexia bacterium
CCTGCTCCGGCACCACCATCTTCTGCACTAGCCCGGTTAGCAGAATGCTATAGATGTACTTGCTCGACTTAAGGTTTGCCATAATCGTTGCAACGCCGTTGGCCACGCTCGCGCCAAGCGGCACAACCTCACCAGCCGCCAGTTTCTTCAGGGGGTGGTTCAAGCCCGGCTGTTGACGGATGTAGGCAGTGATCGCCTGGTCGGGCGCATCGCCACCTAGCAACGCCTGCGCCTGCGTGTATGCCGCACTCAGGACGGCAACATACTTGCTGTGGTCGGCCATGTTCTTCTGTTCTTCCTTCCAGCTTACTGATACTTGTTTGTCAATGTTGGTCGTGAACGGGTAGCAGCAGCGGAAGTGGCCGAGCGGGATCGCCGTGTTCGTCTCCCGCACCCGCACGTCGAAGCGTAGGCTGCGGAGATAGTGCGCCACTGCTGACAGGTTGAACGGCTGTTGCTCACCCTGGTAGAGATCGGCCAGCGCGGTGGCGGGCAACACAGCGGCAGCGAGCGGGTTGCCACTAAAACGTTTGGCGAAGCGGAGCGCGAAGCTGGGCTGGTCGGTTAGCACTTCCAGGTCGAGGTCGAAACCAGGGTGTGGCTCGGTGAAGTGGCCGTATACATCCATCATCGTGCGGTAGCCAGAGTTCGCTGCGAGGTAGTCCTCTATCGCATCCCATGCCACCGCAACGTCGTCACCGGCTGACGAGTGCAACTCGCACATGATCCGCTCAAGGCCGTTGCCGATCAGGTCACGGAAGCGCAGAGTGTAGCGCAACACCGGCCCCGGCACGCTGCCATCGCTGTTCAAGCGCACCACCCGGATCACGCAGTGGCTACCATTGCGTTGCGTGGTGAAGCGGTAGAGCGAGCCGCCAGTCGCCACATCACTTTCGGCAACCACCTTCCTTTGGCGTAGGTTGGGGTAGTGCCACAGCGTCTCATTGCAAACAGTCACCAAGTTACTCGCTGGCGGTGAAGGCTGGAACAGGCCAGCTTGATTGGCGGCTGACCTCATGCGCTGGCCGCGGGTCGCCTGCGCCTTAGCAGACTTGCGGCGGTCGAAGGTGGCGGCGGTCGCAGGGTCAGCCAGTTTGACATCGTTTGGCACGGCAAAGACCTGGTTAAGTACTGACCTGGCTAGCTGTTCGGCAAACAGGGGTGGTACCGAGTTGCCGATCTGATGCAGCACCGCCCCGGCACCCCCAGCCAACTCGTAATCGTCAGGGAAGCTCTGGAGCCGCTTGAACTCGGCAGCGGTAAAGCGACGGTTCTTCCAGTGGAAGGGGCCGGAGTAGGCACCAAGCTGCGCGACCACCGTCCGCACCGGCTGGTCGGGGTCGGCTTTGTAGAGGAAGTCAGAGAAGCGCGACCGCCAGGCGAACACGGGCTGGGCGTGGCCCATCTCCTTGGTGAAGTGGCTGTAGTTGCGACCAGGTGGCACCTCGGCCAGCAGATGGCCGTGCTTGCCACCAAGCTGATGCACGGGTTCATCAAATGGTTGAAGGTCAGCGACAGCCTGCAATGCACCTACATACTGCGCCGTTGCGGGCGCGGCGGGGCCGTGGGTTGGCTGAGGGAAGCGGATCGCCGCCGGGCGGGTACCGATCAGGATCACGCGTTCGCGGTGCTGCGGTACACCGTAATCTGCCGTGTCCAATACCTTAAAGGCCAACTGGTAGCCGAGGCCAGCAAAGGCGGCCAAAACCAACTGCCAATCACGGCCCTTGTTGGTGCCGAGGATGCCACGCACGTTCTCGAACAGGAAGCCGCGTGGTTGGTAGTATTCGACCAGGCGGCAGTAGGAAGAGAACAAACCACCACGGGGGTCTTCGTAGCCATCGCCACCGCCTACGCGCCGGGCGATAGCCGAGAAGCTCTGGCAGGGTGGGCCGCCAATGATGAAGTCAAACTGCCTGGTGTGGATGTCAGTAGGTCTGACCTCACGGATGTCGCGGTTGATGATCTGGCAGGCAGGGTCAAGGTAGCGGCTCCGATTGAGAGCCAGCGTCTTGCAACAAACCTCGTCAAGCTCGACACAGGTCACGATCTTAAACCCGGCCCGATGAAAGCCGATGTCCAGCCCACCTGCCCCGCTGAACAACGAGAGAGTAAGCGGGTGGGGAACAGGCAACCCGGCTGCTTCAGGTGTGGGGGCAGGTGGCAGCAGGTCAAACAGTGAGGCTTGTGGTTGCATAGGAGCTTATCCCGGCGTGGCTCAACGGTCTTTGGTCGAGCAAGATTGGCGACCTTGTAGCTGGTGCGCCTGTCGCACGAAGTAGGTTGTGAGCATTATAGCGAACTGGCGTGCTGTTGTCAACGCTACAACAAGGTAGCTTGAACAGAGTACTGGGCCGCCGGGCAAGGGCCAAAGGCGGCCCTTGCCTACGGCGGCCTGCATGAAGGGTGCGGATTGTGACCGCACCGCCAGCCTTGCCTGCGGCGGCCTGCATGAAGGGGGCGGTGGGTAGCACAGCCCGCCGACACCATCACCACAAGGAGCATCACCGTGAACAACATCGAGCTTGACCCCCAGACCCGCCAGCAGTTGGCCCAGGCCGCGAACAACTGCCTGATCACCACCACGCAGGACGGTGTACTTGCCATCCTGATCGACCCCCGCCGCAACCTCGGCCCATCCAGTTCCGGCAAGACCACGATCATCGCTTCCACTGGCGCAGGTGAGAAGCTGACCATAGGTGGCAAGCAGGCTACCGTCGGCCTTAATGTGTATGTGAAGTGAGCCAACGACCGGCCCAGGGGCAAGGCCAGAAGCCGCCTTGCCTGCCTGCGCCTGAAGGATAGGTGAGCTAGCAGGTGCCGGTCATGACCAGCCTGCGCCCGCTGGCTTCACCTTGTCTACCAACCCCTATCTGGAAGGAGCAATACCATGAGTTATCTACCCCAGCCGTATCAACCCGATGACCGCTTCGACGTAGTGCCGCCCGCAGATGCAATGCAGGTCATTGCCGACGAACTCGCCGCTGTACAGGAAGAAGTCGCTGACCTGCTGCTCAGCCTGCTACACCCTGACCTACCCGCCACCAGCGTCGTTGCCATGCGCGGCCAGCTTGAGGTCGCCCAGTCCGCGCTGCTCGAAGCCCGCAAGCAAGCCCGCAAGGCCGTCACCATCCTCAGTGCCATCACCATGCAGCAACGCCGCCGCTAACGAAAGAGGAACCATCATGACTACCACTGCTTTGCAGCCCGCTACTACTGGCGGGCTGCCTTCGTTGTTGCCATCAGCAGGCTTGCCCGCGCCTGACCAAATCGCTCAACCGACCCCACCTGCCAGTGAGCAGCTTACTCCGCTCGAACGCCAACGCCGCGCCGTGGCCGCTGCGCTGGGTGAAGCTAACATCAG
>JBBROH010000283.1:0-3286 GCA_038229595.1 Chloroflexia bacterium
CGAATACTGGGAGGCTAACGGCGGCCTGGCGCAACAAGGCTACCCTATCTCCAACGAGTTTCAGGAGCGCAGCGACCTTGACGGCAAGACCTACACCGTGCAGTATTTTGAGCGGGCGGTGTTCGAGTTCCACCCGGAGAACGCCGCGCCCTACGACGTACTGTTGTCGCAGCTAGGCAAGTTCCGCTACGACGCGAAGTATCGCCAGCCCGCCCCGCCGACCGCCACACCTGCCCCGCCCACCCCACAGCCGACCGGCACGCCGACTGCTGGCACGCCGACGCTGATTGCCAGCAATACCACCGGAGTGCAGACGGCGGGCGGTCAGCTATTCTGGGTGCAGCCGGGCGTGGCGGGTAGCAGCGTACTGCGCTACGATCCCGCCACCGGCCAGAGTACCCCGATCTACAACACCCAGCAACCGCTGGAACTCCGGGCGGGCAGCGAGGATTTCGTGGTCTGGATCGAGCGCGGCGACGGCAAGTTCCGTGCTACCTCCTACTACGTCCCGGAGCAGCGTGTTGACCAGACCCGCGACCTCAGCGAGCAGGAGTACCGCACCATGCTGTTCGCCTACGGCACGTTTTACGCAGTGGACAGCAGCGGCATCTATCGTTGGTTCGGCAATGCGCGGCAGCCGATCAGCCCGCTTACCAACGTCAGCCGGATGTTTGCTGGCGGCGGCTGGCTGGTGGTTGAGGAGCGGGTGGGGAACACGGGTGCTGTCCTGCACCTGATTTCGACTGACGGCAGGATTGATCAGCGGATCATCACCCTCGTTGCCGCGCCGCTGCTGATTGCAGTGGGCAATGGCTACGTTGTCTGGACGACTGGCAGCAACGAACTAAGCAGCCTCAGCATCTACGACATTGCCAGCAAGCGTTCGCGGGACAACCGTGCTGCGCCGATCAGCAACATGGCCTTCAGCGGCGGCACGCTGTTCCTGACCCAGAGTACCAGCAACAATCGCACGCAGGTGCAGGCTTACGACCCGACCAGCGGCACGAGCCGCATCCTGTTCGAGGATAGCTTGATTAACCGGCCCATCCCCATCAGCCCAACCCAGTTCGCTTACCTGAGCAACGAGCGGCTGTACTTGCGTCAGGTTGCGCCGCGCAGCCCTCTGCGGGTCGCCACCAACCTGCGGGAGGGCGGCACTGTGATTGGCGACACGGCTTACTGGGTGCAGTACGACCCGGCCAGTACGCAGGAGATCATCTACGCCAGCGTGATTGGCAGCGGCGTAACGACAACCATTGCGACCAACGACTACGTCCAGTACGTCTGGCAGGGGGAGAACCGCTACCTGCTTTGGGCGCGCTATAGCAACACCAGCCAGAACGTTCGGCTGGTAGTTGAGACCTATGACACGCAGAGCGGCGAGCGGCGCAGCTTCGGCGACTTCAGGGAGGATGTTCGCTTCTCCGGCTGGAGCAACGGCGCACTCTACTACATTCAGGACAATCGCGCCTACCGTTGGCGGCTGAACGACCGCGACCCGCAGCAGATCAGCAACCTACTCGTCAACTGGCTGGCGGCCAGCGGCGATAGTCTGCTGCTCAGTGAGCAACGCACCGTGAACGGCGGGCAGATCAACTACCTACATCTGGTAGAACTGAACGACCAGCCGAGCGATACGATCATTGGGCAGGCGCGAGGCATCTTTGCCAGCGGCACGATCTCCGACCGCTACGCCGTCTGGACGACGGAAGATACGGCTACTGTGGGTCGCTACACGATCTACCTCTACGACCGCGCCACAAAGACGACCCGCCAGATCGCCAGCGAGGACAACACCAACAACCTGCAACTCTATGGCGACCGCCTGCTCTGGCACGCCAATGAGCAGCCACAATACGTTGTCAAAATCTACGACCTGGCTCTCAACCGGCTGGTAGATACGATCAGAGGCGATAACTTCTTCTACAACCTCCGCTTCGTAAACGCCAACCGGATCGTCTACACCACCAGCAACGGCACACAAACCTTGTTCGTCTACGACGTGCCGTTACCTTCACCCCGCTCCCGCTTCAGGGGAGGGGAGCAAGACTCCATCCACCTACCGGGCGGACGCAATCCGCCCCTACGCAACCACGCTGACGGAGCAGGTTGCTGACCCGTGTCTACGGACATTGTGGTTTTGGTAACAGAAGGGGCTGATCGGTTGACGATCAGCCCCAATCTATAATCTAACCTAAGATGGTTGCCCCAAGTCAGGATGCAGTTTCAATCGCTCAGTCGCGATCACCGTTGCTGCAACGCTACTTTTTGATAGAGATAATGGAAATTAGCATTATCATCTTTTACAAACAAGGAGATGAGCGTAGAAATAACCCCTCCGGTTTGTCAAAGTCGGAGAGCGAAGCGATCCAGGCCACCGCACCAGGGTGGAGCGGATGCACGGCAAAGAGTAGCGCAGTGACAGCCGCTATTGTACCGTCGGTCAGCCACCGTGCCAGGGTGTAGCAGGCATAGACGCAGGCGAGGTACCATAGCAGGTTGATGGCGTGCCAGGCGTGCGGGTTGTCGCCGAACAGCTTGTAGCTGAGGAAGTAGCTAACTGCACTCAAGGGACGATAGAAGAAGCGGCTGGGGTCAAGGATGTTGAACATCCCCGGCACGGCTGACCAGGGTTTGTCTACCACGTACCAAGCATCGTCGGCGCGTTCCAGTAGTGGCCGATGGTAGGCAGGTAGAGCAGGGTGGGGGCTAGCAAGGCAGGCCAGGCCTCCAGCCGACCAACAAGGCTGGGGTGGGCGGCTATGGCTGGCAGCGGGCTGGCGGGCGTGGTGATCATCAGGGGGAAGTATAGCAAAGCAGGAGGCTAAAGTGCAAAGTAAGTGGTCGTCGGCCACTCGCTAGCAACCATCGTGCTTGGTACTATCATAAAGCTGCTATCCCAGTTTGTGCGGCCATACTTAACACTGACCAGCCTGCTTGCTGTATTTTCCAGATCAGTCGTGGCTGCCACATAAAAGGTGCCATCAACCATTGCACTCTCAACGTACTTGTTGGTTTGTACCTCATCTACATAGCTAAACATTGGGTCGTACTCACCATCACAGTTGTAAGCCTTTACCCCATGATTAAAGGTTAGATACACATGATCTTTGTCAGCCAGGGGACTGGCTAAGTCGAGGAGGTATTTGATATAATCTCAGCATGAACAGAGAAACTTGCCCTGATTGCCAGGATAATAGCCGTACTTACCGTGACGGCTACAACGATAGCCGCTCCCAACGCTGGTACTGTCCCGCTTGCCGCCGCGACTTTACCCCCGTACCCA
>JBBROH010000284.1:0-3268 GCA_038229595.1 Chloroflexia bacterium
ATAACATCTGGGTTGCCGTTGGCACCCTCGCTCTCGCTGAGGACGTAGGCACCCTTCGCTACCCCTTCTATCGCCCTGCCCACCGTCTCGGCCAAGTTTGGTAGTTTCTGGCGACCGAGGATGATGATGCTGGGGCGGGCAGTCTGCTCGATCATGCACTTCCAACTAGCGGCCACCTCGTTGCCATCGGCAGGGCGGAAGGAGAGGGTATTTGGCACCATCCGCATCCCCATCAGTTGCTCGACCGGCCCATGCGTCGGGCCATCCTCGTAGAAGCTGTCGTGGGTGTAGACGAACAGGGGGTTGATGCGGCTGAGGGCGGCGAGACGTACTGGTGGGCGCATATAGTCGTAGAAGATGAGGAAGGTAGCCCCAAAGGGGCGCACGCCACCATGCTCACTCATGCCCACCACCACGCCGCCCATATTGTGTTCGCGCACGCCAAAGTGGATGTTGCGCTTCTGGTAGCTGTCGGGGCCATAGCTCAACTCGGTCTTGACGTAGGTGCCGTTGCTGGTGCCGAGGTCAGCCGAGCCACCGATTAGTTCGGGTAGCTTGGCAGAGAGGTAGACCAGCACCTTGTTGCTGCTGTCGCGGCCTGCGATCTCGCCGCTCTCCGGGGTAAAGGTGGGTAGGTCGGCGGCCCAGCCCTCTGGCAGCTTGCCAGCCATGCGCCGCTCAAACTCAGCAGCCTCCTGCGGGTACTCGCTGCGGTAGGCGGCGAACTTCGCGTCCCACTCCTGCTCAAGCTGCGCGCCCTTCTCCACTGCTGTGCGCCAGCCCTTCAGTGCGCCTTCGTCTACGTAGAAGGGTTCGAGGCTGGGGTAGCCGAGGTTCTCCTTCGTGGCCTTCACCCCATCGGGGCCGAGGGGACTGCCGTGCGCCTTGTCGCTGTCCTGCACTGGCGAGCCAAAGCCGATGTGGGTGCGGGCGATGATCAGGCTGGGGCGCGCATCCTTGTGCGCTTCTTCCAGCGCGTTGTCGATCTCCTCCAGGTCGTGGCCGTCGATGTGCTGCACGTGCCAGCCATAAGCCTCAAAGCGGCGGCCAGTGTCGTCGGTGAAGGTGATGTCGGTGTCGCCCTCAATGCTGATGTGGTTGTCGTCATAGAAGTAGATCAGCTTGCCCAGCTTGAGGTGGCCCGCCAGCGAGGCAGCCTCGTGGCTGATGCCCTCCTCCAAGTCACCGTCGCTACAGATCGCGTAGGTGTAGTGGTTGACAACCTCGTGGCCCGCCTTGTTGAAGACTGCCGCCAGGTGCGCCTCGGCCATCGCCATGCCCACCCCGTTGCTGAAACCCTGACCCAGAGGGCCAGTGGTCGTCTCCACCCCAGCGGTGTGGTTGAACTCTGGGTGGCCTGGGGTCTTGCTTTCCCAGGTGCGGAAGGCCTTAAGGTCGTCCAGGCTGAGGTCGTAGCCCGTCAGGTAGAGGAGGCTATAGAGGAGCATCGAGCCGTGACCTGAGCTAAGGATGAAGCGGTCGCGGTCGGCCCATTTGGGGTGGCGCGGGTTGTGGTGCAGGTACTTGTGCCATAGCACGTAGGCGAGGGCAGCCTGACCGAGTGGCGCACCAGGGTGGCCGCTGTTCGCCTGCTGCACACCGTCAATCGAGAGCGCGCGGATGGTATTGATCGCCAGTTGCTCAGTTTCGTTCGCGTGCTGCTCCCCAGCCCGCGCCAGCATGGTTGTCATAGACAGCTCCTCTTTGCAGATGTGATAGGTTGTAGTGTAAGCAAAAGCAGTGCCGCGTTGCACCTATTTCCTGCCTCTAATATTAACAGATCAGGTGGTAATGTTCAAATACGCAGGGGCGGATGGCTGCGCGCTGGCAGCAGCCACGGCTACTTTGCAGCGCAGCCACAATTGACAGCCGCCGCCGCCTTCGGTTATAATCGACCAAATAGAATATTGCCTTATCAAGAGGGTGGAGGGAGACGGCCCGATGAAGCCCGGCAACCAGACGCAGCGATGCGCCCAGGTGCCAATTCCGACAGGTGTAAGCCTGTAAGATAAGGGTCAGGCCGACTTGCCTACACCCTGGACTGATAAACCAGGGCGTTTTTGTTACAGCCTCCCTACCCAGGGGGGCTTTCTGTTATCCAGGAGGTGAAAGTGGCAGCTTACTCTTTTGATACCGAAGTTGTGCATGGCGGCGAGGGCTTGCCAATTAGCTCTGGCCTACCGAGCCTCACCCCGATCTACGCTAGCAGCACCTATCGCTACAGGCAGATGAGCGAGATGGATGCGGTATTTGGTGGCGAACAAGAGGGCTATGTCTATCAGCGGTATGGCAATCCCACCCTCACTGCCCTTGAGGTAGTGCTGGCTCGGCTGGACAACGGCAGCGATGCGGTGGTATTTAGCTCTGGCATGGCAGCCCTGCACGCCGCCTTGCTGCTCTGCGAGTTGCAGGCGGGCGACACAGTATTGCTGGCAAGGGCTAGCTACGGGGCGACCCTGGGCCTGCTCAACCAAATCTTTGGCCCACTGGGGGTGGCAGTGCGCCTTGCCGACTTCAGCGACCACGCCGCATTGGAGGCCGCCTTGCAGCAGGAGCCACCGCCCCGCGTCGCTCTCTTTGAGCCGCTCTCCAACCCACTGCTCCAGGTGGCCGACGTACACACCGTCAGCAAGCTGGCCCACAACGTGGGTGCGACAGTGATCGCCGACAACACCTTTGCCAGCCCCTACGTCTTGCAGCCGCTCGACCTGGGAGCCGACATCGTAGTACACTCGGCCACCAAGTTCCTCAGCGGGCATGGCGACGTGACGGGCGGCGTGGTGGTGGTCAAGGATGAGGCGCGGGCAACAGCATTGCGGACGATCAGCAAGCTGGTGGGGGCGATCCTCAGCCCCTTCGATGCTCACCTGATCCACCGGGGGGTCAAAACCCTCGCGCTGCGGATGGAGCGGCAGTGCCAAAACGCCCTGGCGGTCGCCCGCTGGTTGGGCCAGCAGCCAGCAATTGGGGCGGTCAACTACCCCGGCCTGGCGGGCCACCCGCAGCACGCCCTGGCTAGCGTGCAGCTTTGTCGCGGCCAGTTTGGCGCGATCATGTCGTTTGAGTTGGCGGCGGGCGACAAAGCCACCGTCTTCCGCTTCATGGACGCGCTCAAGCTGATCATCCCGGTAACAACCCTCGGCGACGTGTATAGCGAAGTCCTCTACCCACCCATGTCTTCACACCGCGACTGGTCGCCAAAGCAACGCCAGCAGGCGGGCATCGGCGAAGGACTGGTGCGCCTCAGCGTCGGTATCGAACATATAGA
>JBBROH010000285.1:0-3266 GCA_038229595.1 Chloroflexia bacterium
ACGAGGCCTGGGCGGCGGGGGTGCGCGGGGTGCTGGCCCTACAGCGAGCGACCGTCTGCCACAACCAGACGGTCGCTCGCTACCTGGCGGTGATGGCGGGCGATGGTGAGGGTATCGCACTGGCTGCAAGTATAGTGATTAGCAAGCTGTGTGCTACCCCCAACACCACGCCGCCAGCGGAGAGCGTGCTGATGGCAAGTTGGTGGCCCGCTGCTGGCAGCGCGCCCAGCCGAGGCTACATAGCGCGTGAATAGCACTGCTTGAGAGGGTAGAATTGGCAGCCAAGTCACGGGCTTTGCTGGTCGCGGTCGCAGGCTGGGTCGCGCCCGGCTGGGATGCGGCTTGACGCTAGGGCAGCGCGGCTGCTACAATAGTGGCAGATAGCCCGCTGACCATCTAGCTAGCCGCGCCACTGCTGGCCCTGCCACTAAAGGTACGAGCAAGGCTACGGCGCGGTAGCGTTGGAGTCTATAGATAGGATTAGCACATGAGCGAACGTGACTTTTACAAGCGATACTTGTCTGGTGAGCGAGAGCAGGTGTGGGATGAGCTTGTGCAGCTAGGCTCTTCAATCCGTGATCAATCCTTGTTTATGGATGCGCTTGATACTACGCATGAGACGATGAGTCGTGTGCTACATAACATAAGCACTGTTATCGACAGATTGAAGAAGGTAGATTATATATTCAAACATGGTGTTGAGTGTTCTCTTGTGCCACCTAATTCTAACGCTCTTCAACAAGTATCCTTGCTGGAGCAATTTGTGGGCATCCTGCCATTGTCAATAAGGGTTTGGTATGAGGTAGTTGGTGCTGTTGATCTTATAGGGCCTAGTTCCTCTGATAAACAACAGCACAAAAGTTCATCTGACAAATCCTTTTATCAACTAACCGCCGATCCTTTGTTTGTTGCGCAGGTAGGATCGTTGTTTCATCCAGCATTGGGTACATTTAGCTTGTTCCACCCCTACCCTGTAGAGGCGCAAAGAGTTATAGATGACCGTATACGAACGCTATCTGGATTTAGTATTTACATTAGTGAAGATGCTCCTAGCAAAGTTGATACCAGCGGAGGAGGGGTGGTTCTAATCAGTGTTCCTAGTGCAGGTAATGATGCCGTAATCTATGAAGAAGGCTACTGGAATGACTTGTTTGTAAAATATATTCGATTTAGCTTCGAGTGGGGCGGTTTCCCCGGCTTCGCCAACGTACCCGAAGAGCTGCGCCCCACCGAGATGCTAGATCATCTACGCGAAGGCTTGCTGCCGATCTAGCAAGCCGCGCCACTACCTGCCAGCCCAATGCAACCAGGTCTGGCAATCAGCCACTTGTAGCAGGCCACCATCCGGCGCGGCGACAAAGTAACGGTGGCTGCCCGCTAGACACAGCTTTTCTGCGGGGCTGCCTTCCAGTTCGATGATACGTTCCGGGGGGTGTGCGCTACCCATCCTGAGCAACGGTTGCAGCTTGTCCGAGATTGCTGGCGCACGCCGGTAGATGTGCGGCACCCCTCGAAAGTAGGCGATCTGCCCTGGGGCGAAGTCCAGCCGTAGCGCACTGAAGTCGGCCAGCATCCTCTGCTGCATCCGGCTGGCGGTCGCCCAATCCTGGTCGCTCCACAGCACCCCGACGGCCATCAGCAGCACCAACCCCGCGCCGACAGCCAGCGTCACCACCCGGAACCGCGCCCACTTGTACAGGCGGGCAAAGAGCAAGGCCAGCACGATAGCCAGTCCCACCGAGGGTAGGTAGGCGTAGCGGTCGTTGATCGTCCCGCCCTGTACCGTCAGCGACACCGGCAAGAGGGTCAGCACGCTCCAGAGCAGGGCAAAGCAGGCCACCCGCCCCAGCCAGAGACACACGGCAGTCAGCAGCAGGGTGAGCAGCAGCGCAAGGGCAACCGTCCAGCCGTCTACCTGCGTGACCGGCACACCGAGCAGCAGATAGAAGTAGAAGCTGTAGTTGTACAGCACCGCAGTGAGGCGCAGTTGGGTACTGGTCGAGGCGTTGCCCAGCATCCCACCACTGTGGGCCGCCACGATGCGGGCGAGGCCATACAGCAGCAGCGGCAGCAAGAAAGCCGCCCACAACAGCAGCGTGCGCCTCGTCCGCAGCACCGCCCGCTCATGCAGCAGCAGGTCACCCGCGATCAGCACCACTGGCCCGGCCACCGCTGGCTCCTTACTGAGCAGGGCGAGGCTGACGCTGGCAGTAACCAGCAGCAGGCGCGGCCAGGTGGCGCGTTCACGATAGCGCAACCAGCCCCAGGTTGCCAGCAGGAGGAAGCAGGTCATCTGCACGTCGGGCAGGGCTGAAATCCAGCTTACCGCGCCGGTATGCAGCGGGTGGACGGCGAAAAAGAGGGTAGCCAGAGCCGCTACCCCACCGCTGGTCAGCCGCCTGAAGGTCAGGTAGAGCAGAGCAACAGTCGCCAGGTGCCAGAGCAGGTTGACCGCGTGCCAACCGGCGGGATCGTCGCCGAACAGCTTGTAGTTGAAGAAGTAGACCAGCCAACTGAGCGGGCGATAGAACGAGCGGGTCGGCGCGGCCAGGTCGAACATAGCGGGGATCGCCGACCAGGGCTTGGCCGCTACCTGCCAGACATCCTCCGAGTTCCACCAGTGGCCGAGGGTCGGCAGGTAGAGCGCGAGGCTGAGGGCGACGGCAGCCAACAATAGTCCACGCTCCACCTGGCGGCTGGTTGGTCGCTGGGTCTGGCGGGCGGGTGCGCTGATCATGCCGCCACCTGTTCACTTGCCCGCCACAATTGTCCAGCCGCCAGCAGCACGATTGCCAGCAGCAAGCCCGGTACCAGCCAGTCCAACCAGGCGGGCAAGCCATAGCCACTCAGGTTGGCGGTAAAGGGTGCGCTAACTGCTCCCTCAGTGATGCTGTGCCACTGCGACAGTTGCGGCGACTGGCTGGGGATGTACTCCCATTCGCGGGAGCGGCCCTGGATCGTAAGCTGACCCAGCCCCCGGTAGAAGGCTACTTCGAGGCTACCGAAGATTGCCAGCAATTGCACCAGCCCACCAGCGATTAGCAAGCCAAATGCTGTCCGCCGCGCCCCCGCCGACCACGCTCCGAAGCGGTCGAGAGTGCTACCCAGCGGCAGCACCAGCAGCGGGGTGAGCGGCACCAGGTAGCGCGGCCCCCAAGTTACGTCCCCTGCCCAGAAGAAGACGTGGGCGTAGAACAGCAGCAGGGCGGTGAAGCTCGCCAAATAGAGGCTGGCTGACCAGCGGTGTGCCTGCCAGAAGCGCGGCC
>JBBROH010000286.1:0-3236 GCA_038229595.1 Chloroflexia bacterium
ACCCCTAAGTCCACATACATCCACCAGTCGTCACACTAACATTTTAGATGGGAGAACACATGAGGAACCATTACAGTCAGCTACGGAGCGTAATATCGACAATCATCTTGAGTATTGTCTTGATGGCTTTTGTAGCTTGTGACCAACCAACGGGTAGCCAGGACAGTGGAGCGGCAGTTACGGCCAAACTACCTTCTCCTATTGGCAGTGAGCCTGCTGGCCCACCCTCAACTCTAGTACCTGACCCACGGAGGTTCCATGCACAACCGCTAACTAACGCGCCTATCGAGAAGGTGGTAGACGCTGCGCTTGACTTCACCAAGAAGGAGGTTGCCACCTCTAGTAAAACCCCTCCCCAAGTGGTGCTGGCACAGTTCGTTACAGCAGATGAATTGCACAGTATGGGGATGAGTTCTCCGGTGTTTATCAGCATAGAGACCCCGCCTATGGCTCTGGTTATTCTCAGAGGTAACTTCGCTTATACGCCCCTAGGTGCGCTAGTTGGTGGTGACACCCCGCCCAGGGAGTCTAAGTACATAGCTTACATCTTCGACCTCTGGGCTGGTCTACCTACGAGGATAATGACCTCTCCTAACGGCTCACACTTCCGCCAAGCACTAGCTGACATGAGCCTACCCACTCCAGAGCTACCTATGGTGATCGCACCAACAATCGATCCAAGCACCAAGACCCTACACTATGGCGAGGTGGCTCCTGGTATCCCCCTTAATCAGATCACGCCAGGAGCCACCCAGTAGCCTTAGGTTTATGACAGATGAGAGAACCGTGAGTGTTAACGTTGAGCTACATAGGCGCAGACATCAGCCTGCGCCCATTTCTCTGTCTACAAAACATCCAGCGGCTTCATGCTGCCCCAGCGTTCGCCCATCTTGACTTCGACCTTGAGCGGCAGGCCAATGTCCATCGCCCCCTCCATCACCTCGCGCACTAGGCGGGCGGTCTGCTCTAGCTCGGCTGCTGGTAGCTCAAATACCAGTTCGTCATGCACTTGCAGCAGCATCCGCGCCTCCAAACCCTCGTCACGCAGCCGCTTGTGCAGGCGCACCATCGCAATCTTGATGATGTCGGCGTTGGTGCCTTGCACGGGGGTGTTAATCGCGGCGCGCTCGGCGTTCTGGCGCACCCCAACGTTGCGGGCGTTCAGTTCTGGGATGTAGCGGCGGCGGCCCAGCATCGTGGTGGCATAGCCGCGCTCCTTCGCCACCTTGAGGAACTCGTCTAGCAAGGCACGCACGTGCGGGTAGGCGGCCCAGTAGCGGGCGATAAACTCCTTCGCCACCTCGTGCGGCAGGCCAGTGTCGCGGGTGAAACCGTAGGTACCCATGCCGTAGATCAGGCCGAAGTTGATCGTCTTGGCTAGCCTTCTCTGCTCTGGCTTGACCTCGGCCAGTGGCACGGTGAACAGGCGGGCCGCCGTCGCCTGGTGGATGTCCAGCCCGCTGCTGAAGGCTTCGACCATCGTTGGCTCCTGGCTGAGGGCCGCGAGGATGCGAAGCTCGATCTGCGAGTAGTCGGCACTGATCAGCACGCTGGGTCGTTGCACCAGCGGGTTGGCCGAAAAGTTGTCGGCAATGAAGGCTTCGCGTACCTGGCGGCCAATGTCGGTTCGCACTGGGATGTTCTGCAAGTTTGGGTTGCTGCTCGATAGGCGGCCAGTGCGGGCCACCGTCTGGTTGAAGTTGGTATGTACCCGCCCATCACGTGGGTTGATCAGGCCGGGCAGACTGTCTACATATGTTCCCTTCAGCTTGCTGAGGCTGCGGTGTTCGCTGACCAGGGCGACAACAGGGTGGAGGTCGCTCAACTTCTCTAGCGCATCGCGGTCGGTGGAGAAGCCAGTAGCGGTAGACTTGATCGGTGGTAGCCTCAACTCCTCGAATAGCACCTTCTGCAACTGCTGTGGCGAGGTCAGCTTGAACTCGTGACCGACCATCTTGTAGACCTGCTGCTCGACCGAATGTAGTTCCTTGTCTAGCTCGGCAGAGAGCGTATTGAGGGCGGGTACGTCAATGGCGATCCCGGCCTGCTCCATGCTGACCAGTACCGGGACGAGCGGCATTTCAATGTCCTTGAAGATGTCCCACACCCCGTGGATCTCCATCTCTGGCTGGAAGATTTCGTAGAGCCGCTGGGTCATGTCGCTGTCGGCCCCAGAGTAGGCAGTAGCACTGCGGATCGGCACGTAGTCGAAGGTTATCTGATCCTTGCCGCGCTTGCCGATCAGTTGCTCAATGTAGGTCATCTCTACGCCCAGGCGGGTAAAAGCCAGCCCCTTGAGCGTGGTGTCGTTCTCGCCCAGCAGGTAGGCAGCGATCTGCGTGTCATAGGCGGCATTACGCACCACATAGCCCGCCCCCTCCAACACCTCAAGGTCAAACTTAGCATTATGAAAGCCCTTCGCTACGCTCTCGTCGGCCAGCAGTGGGCCGAGTAGCTCCTTGATCTCCTCTGGCCTAAGTTGACCCGTCTGCCGCTCCCCATCCTCGCGCTGGCGGTGGTCAACTGGGATGTAGTACGCCTGCTCCGGGCTGATCGCCAGCGAGATGCCCACCAGTCGGGCTAGCAATGCCTCCTGGCTGTCGGTCTCGGTGTCCAGCGCAAAGCCATTGGCAGCGGCGCGCAGTTCCCCTACCAGCTTCTCTAGCTGCTCCCGCGTGCTGATCGTCTGGTACTTCTCCTCGGCCAGCGAAGTAGAGTTTGCCTCGGCGATGGCGGCCAGCGTCACCTGGCGGGCCTGGCGGATCAGGTTGAGGACTGCTACCCCGTTGGCGACCAGCGGCGTAGCCTCGAACTCCGCGCCGCCCTCCTGCACAGCATAGCGTAGCGGCGGTACAACCACGCTGACTCCAGCGAAGGGGTAATCTTCCTCGCGCAGGGGGGCGCGCTCCTCCTGGGCTGCCGCAAGGCGGGCGGCGGCCATGTGGCGCGGGCCACCCCCCTGCGTCTGCGCCTCACGCAAGATCACGCTGGCACTCTCGCCTGCCTCGCTGCTTTCCTGTGCGTCGGCAGTGGCTGCGCTCTCAGGGATCGGCAGCTTACTCAGCAGGCTGCGGAACTCTAGTTCGCGGAACAGGCTAACCACCTTGCCGCGGTCGAAGTCTGCGGTGCGCGCCTCATCCAGGTTGAGGGTGATTGGCACGTCACAGACGATTGTGGTTAGCATCTTGTTCTGCTCGGCCTGCGCCATATGATCGCGCAGTATCTTTTGGATGCGA
>JBBROH010000287.1:0-3119 GCA_038229595.1 Chloroflexia bacterium
CCCTCCACAACCTGGGTGATGCCGCTGCTGGGCAACATGACTACGCTGCGGCCCAGACGTACCTGGTCGAGAGTCTCACCTTGCGCCGTAGGGTGGGTGACCGCTGGGGGATCGCTAACTTGCTAATCGGCTTGGCGCGGGGGGCTGCCCAGCAGAGTAGCCCAGGCGAGGCGCAACCCCTTGCTCTCCCTAATACTGTTGCCGCTTGAACAAAGGTACTGCGATGGCAATGGGGATGACCGCTGCCAGCAGGCTGACCAGCAACTCCTTGAGCGGGAAGCTTTGGCCCAGGTAGGCGGGTAGGTTGGCCCAGTAACTAGTCAGGCTCCACTCTGCCCAGCCGAGGAAGAAGGAGGGGAGGCCAACCAGCACGCTGACCACCACCGCTGCTGCTAGCGGGCGGATCAGGTCGCTGCTGAAGGTGGAAAAGAGGGTCGCCAAGCCAGGGACGAACAGGCTGCCGAGCCAGAGTAGCAGGGGGTGAACGGCTACCAGCAAGTATACGCCGAGATGTACCGCCGCTACGACATTCGTTCCTACCGCGTGCTGCCCCGCAAGAACTTCAGTGAAGTGATCACCTGGCTACGTGCTTGGTACGAGGAGTTGCAAGGCAAGCAAAAGGAAGATGCCGCATGCTAAAGCCTGACCTCGCCGCCCGCCTGCTGGCCGCCGCACCCGATGATCGTTGGCGCAGCTACCTGAAATCCCTTCGCTGCTGGGCTGCGATCTCACAGCCTGCACCTGGCCGTGCTGGTATTGCCATACCCGCAGCGCATCCTCGGTGGCAGCAAGATGGTTGAGTCGTGTTTCTTCCTCACCCTATTCAGCTTACGACTGGATGTCAGTGGGAGAAGCTGCTGCTGCCTCGGCTCGCTTTGGTTGTGGCAGGCTAGCTACGATGTGCTATAATTCACTATGCACAGCAAGCTGCACCAGGTGACATAGGCATGGACAACTTGAGCCAGTTTCGGGCCAGAATCCACGAGTTGTACCGCAACGTCACTCTCGGCGACCGCCGCGCAACCCAGGCTGACCTTGGTGCTGAGATTGGCTTGAGTCGCACCGAACTAAACCGGCGGTTGCACGGGAGCAGTCATCTAACGGAGCGCGACGTGCGCGCCATTGTGCGGGGGCTGGCCGAGTGGGGCGCGATCAGCACTCAGGCCGAAGCGACTGCCCTGCTCGATCTGCTAGCCTATCCTCCTTTTGCCGCCGCCGAGTGGCAAGCATCTCCGCTCGACCGACTGACTCACTCAGCAAGTACAGGGCTGAGTGCCGAGCGCAAGGTTGAGCAACCCAGCCACAACTTGCCCAGCCTGCTGACCAGTTTCGTGGGGCGCGAACGCGAGGTGGATGCTGTTGTCCAACTGCTGGCCGGTCAACGGCTACTGACCCTGACTGGCGCGGGCGGCACCGGCAAGACACGCCTTGCCCTTGAGGTCGGGCGGCGGGTTGTCCACCGCTACCCCGCTGGGGTCTGGCTGATTGAACTAGGCAGCTTGAGCGATCCTGCCCTGATCCAGCCGACCATTGCGATGACCTTGGGCCTGCGCGAACAGCCGGGCCAGCCGCTCATTGACCAGCTACGCGAATACCTGCAAGGGCGCGCTCTGCTGCTGGTGCTGGACAACTGTGAGCATCTGATTGAAGCGGTAGCCAGCAGTGCCTACCACCTACTGACCACCTGCCCCAGCCTGAGCGTACTGGCAACCTCCCGCGAACCGCTGCAAGTGGCTGGCGAACGGGTCTGGTCGGTGTTGCCCATGCTCCTGCCTACGGCCAACCGTGTGCTAGACAGCCGCCAGTTGCGCCGCTACCCCGCCATCCGCCTGTTCATCGAGCGGGCAACCACCGCCCAGCCCGACTTCCAGTTGCGGACCGACAATGCCAGCAGCGTGGTGGCAATCTGCCAGCGGCTCGATGGGCTACCGCTGGCGATTGAACTGGCGGCGGCGCGGCTGCGGCTGCAATCCCTCACCCAGATCGAGAGCCAACTGGCTGCTCCCCTCCAGATGCTGACCAGCGGGCCGCGTTCGGCTCCTGACCGCCACCGCACCTTGCAGGCCGCCATCGCGTGGAGCTACAACCTTTTGTCCGCTGACGAGCAGACCGTCTTTCGCTGCCTGGGCTTGTTCGCTGCTGGCTGCGACCTACGGGCTGCGGTGGCTGTCTGTGCTAGGCAGCAGGGGTCAACCCCTGTGCTGCAAGCCGCCATCGAGCAGTTGGTCACCAAGTCCTTGCTGCTGCACGACAACAGTACGCCGCTGCGCTACACCATGTTGGCGACGATCCGGGCCTACGCTCTCATACAGCTTGATCTCAGTGCTGATGCACCAGCCACCTACCAACGGTACATAGCCTACTACCTGGCTCTGGCAGCCGAGGCCGAAGCTCACTTGCGCGGCGGCGAACAGGTTGCCTGGCTCGACCGCCTGGAAGCCGACCACGACAACCTGCGCGCCGTCTTGCAGCTGACGCTGGTGGCTGGGCGGGCCACTGTCAGCACCTTGCAGTTGGCCGCCTCGCTCTGGCGGTTCTGGCTCCACCACAGCCACCTGAGCGAAGGTTCGCGCTGGCTCGCTCTGGCCCTCGGCAATGTCTCCACCGCCGATCCCCTTCTGCGGATTCGCGCTTTGAGTGGCGCAGCCTCGCTCGCCACCGTGCAAGGTGACTATGCTGTGGCCCAACAATACGCCGCCGAGAGCCTGACCCTGGCTGAAGCCAGCAATGATCGCCCGGCCACCGCCAAAGCCCGCGCCCGCCTCGGTACGCTGGCCGCGATGCAGGGCGACTACCCAGCGGCTCGCCGCTACCAGGAGGCTGCGTTGAGCCTTGAGCGTACCCTGGGTGACGAACGCGGGATCGCCTACGCCCTCAGCCAGCTAAGTGCGACTTTGCTGATGCAGGAGCAATGGCAGGCTGCTCGCGAACTGTTGCAGGAAAGCCTGACGATCAGCGAGGCGCAGCACGACACTGCCGGGCTGATCGCAACCTACAACAATCTTGGCTGGTCGGCGATCAAGCTGGGCGATCACGTCCTAGCGCGCCGCTGGGAGACAGCGGGCCTCGGCTTTGCCTACCGGCTGGGCGACGGTGAAGGCTTGATCATCGGACTAGAG
>JBBROH010000288.1:0-3075 GCA_038229595.1 Chloroflexia bacterium
AGGAACTGCTCGGCCCGGATGATCGTACTGACAACCCTTTCCATACACTGGGTCGGACTCCCAGTCTGATCGGCTACCTTGCCAATCAGGACACCTATGGCTTTGTTGGTATCAGCCTTGACACTCTCCAACCGTTGGCACAGCCAGTGCTGACTAGAGGACAGGCAGGTAGGTTCGACAGTTGTGGAGCGTGGCTGAACAGCACATGGCGTGATGGCAACATCGTGCGCGGCTGGTATCATGCCGAAACCGAGTGTAACTACCCTATCATGCGTAAGTCCGTAGCTTATGCGGAGTCGTTTGATGGTGGGCGCAGCTTCAGCAAGCCAAACTACCCTAACAATCAGGCGATCACTGCTCCTGCCCGCTACAGCGACCCGGTTGCAGGTAGTGAAGGAGATCAACACGTTGTTCTGGTGGGTGACTACTACTATATGTACTTCGTGGCGGCACGTGACTTTCAGGTGCGGGTGGCGCGTTCCAAAGTCAGCGACGGTGGTAAGCCCGGCACTTGGCTGAAGTATTATGGTGACAGCTTCAGCCAAGCAGGCCTGGGCGGTGAGTCCAGCCCAATCGCTCCAGACCTGCTGACCCGCTCGTGGGTCTCCTACAACACGGCACTCAAGCTGTTCGTTGGTTTCAGCTACTATGACTGGGGCTACGGTCTGGCTGTCTCCCCTGATGGAATGCATTGGCGCAGAGTGACCAATTTGGTGCTATCTTTCGGTCGTCAGTTTGGCAGCCCGGATCTGAGTGCAGGACGGATGGCTGACTATGTAAGCCTGATCAGCACCGACGGGAACTCTGCCGAGCAAGGTTCGGATTGTTATGTTTACTACATGGTGGTGCGGAGCGGTGAACTGCTCAACGGTCATCGCTATCTAGTGCGGCAATCGCTGCACCTTGAGCCAGTGTACAAGACACCTGAGCAACGGCCTTCGAGCGACAACCCACGCCGCTTTGCTGAGACCGGCAAGAAGCTGGGTGGCAAGTTCCGTAACTACTGGGAGCAACATGGCGGTCTGGCGCAGCAGGGTTACCCAGTCAGCGACGAGTTTGAGGAGGTTAGCGACCTGAACGGGCAAAGCTACCGGGTGCAGTATTTTGAGCGGGCGGTGTTCGAGTACCACCCGGAGAACCAGCCGCCCAATGATGTGCTGCTCTCGCAACTGGGCAGCTTCCGCTACCGGGAACGTTACCCAGCGGGCGCAGCCGGTCAGCGGGTCAGCAACGACAACCCGCGCCGCTTCAGCGAGACGGGCAAGGTGCTGGGGGGCAAGTTCCGCGACTACTGGGAGCGCAACGGTGGGCTGGCGCAGCAAGGCTACCCAATCAGCGAGGAGTTCGAGGAAGTCAGCCCGGTAGACGGTAAGAGCTATGTGGTGCAGTATTTCGAGCGGGCAGTGTTCGAGTACCACCCAGACAATGCCGGAACACAGTACGAGGTGCTGCTGTCACAACTGGGCCGTTTCCGCTACGGGCAGCAGTATCCCACTGTACCGTAGCAGGTGGGGTGGCCGTCACAACATCTGCTGGTGCAACGGCCACCCGCACATCCTCACTCAACCAGCAAGAAGCTGTCGTCAAGATCAGCGTGATGTTGCTCCACCGCCTCAAACAGCCGTAGCTTCTCACTATCGAGCAGCCACAATGCGGCTTCGGCTTCTGCGGCAATCTGCGCCAGTTCACTGTTGGTTGGCCCTGCTAGCCAGTCACCCATCCGCTTGCTGCTTCCACCAGCCCGCTGGTCGCAGCGCAGGAGCGCAAAGGCGCAGCCGGTCAGGTCAGCTTGCGGCACCGAGCGGGTGTGGGTGCAGTAAAGGTCGAAGAAGGCTTGCCATGTTTGGATGTCGCGGCTGCACATGATGCTGCCGATGCTGATCCGCTTGTGGTCGTGCAGCGTATTGCTCAGACCAGTGACGGTGATTAGCTCCACGATGTCACCGCGCAGGTTGTATTCGTTACCGGCATGGGTGATCGGGTCGCAGATGATTGCTTGTTGCTCCATTGTTGTTGTTCTCCTCTATGCTCACGGCTGGGTGGTTGGCAGCAGCCGCAACCAGATTGCATCTACATTCGCCAGGACCAGCTTGGCCTTGAGGCCCAGCTTCCGCAGGTCAGCTTCCAGTTCGAGCCGCCCACGTATTGACCATCACGGCCAGCAGATTGCCAGCCGCACAATGATGTCGGGCTGACCTTCAGTAGCAACCTTGAGTTTAGTGGTCAGCACCCACGCGCAGGCAGTCACCACTTCAGCCACCCGCACGATCTCGGCAGCCGCCGGGTTGCAGGTGTGGCTCAACCGCTGGGCCTGGGTCTTGCTCATTACGGCCATCACTGTATCTCCTTACCTGCCGACAGTTGGTGTAAGCTGGCAGCGGCCAGGCTGCTGCTGCACGCAGTCGGCTAGCTGCTTAGTTCGCGGGGGAGGTTGTGGCGCGGGTTGGGGACTACCGTTCGCACTGCATTGCTGGTGGCTGGGCTTGGCCTGCTGGGCGAAAGCTCCAGGCGGGTGAGCAGGTCAAGCGGGGGAGCCTGCCACTCGCCCGCCTTGAAGGGGGGGCAGGCGGTCATCTCCAGCAGATCGAGAGCCTCGGCCTGGGTCTGGATCGCACCCCAGGCCGCCAACTGGCGGATGATCGCCCGGATGTTCTGGGCGGTCAGCCTTGCCCCACGCCTGCCACTAAAGCGGTCGCTTAGTTCGACTGGGTGGAGACCGATAGCTTCGGCCAAATCCTTCTGGGTTGGGCGGCGACCATCGTAAGGGGTACTGGCCTTGTAAAGCTCGCGCACACGCTCCTGAAAACCTTTGTATTCTGGCATTACTGTTCCCATCTAACACCAATACCACCCCTCTTGTGGTTAGCTGCCTCGCGACGTTCACAGGCACACTGTTACGCTAATGTTACTACGCTGCTGCCTCAGCGTCAATGCCAAATGCTGTCAAACTCCCTAACACCGACCCTAACAGAGCCTTATACCAATTGCGTTTGGTCAGACAGTTTGTTTCGGCAGGCTGGCAAGGTTGTCCTCGATCCAGCCCCAGCCCGCCAGTTGTTTGATCCGCTCCCGGTC
>JBBROH010000289.1:0-3047 GCA_038229595.1 Chloroflexia bacterium
CCGATTGCCCCAACCCGTTCGTGGACATCAATGGCAATATCTTCTACCCGGCCATCCACTACCTGAACTGCCGTGGTGTGGTCAATGGCCTTGACCCCACCCACTACGGTCCGGCTGGCACCTCTACCCGCGGACAGTTTGCCAAGGTGGTGGTACTCGGCTTCGGCACTCCGTTCTACACGCCAGCCACTCAGGACTTCGTGGACGTACCGCCTAGCTACTTCGCTTACCTCTACATCGAGAGCGGCTTCCATGCGGGCATCCTCAGCGGCTTCGACCCCGCCAGCTGCACCGCGCACCGTCTAGGCAGCCCTTGCTACCTGCCTAACATCCCCATCACCCGCGCCCAGCTCACCAAGCTGGTGGTCAACGCGGGAGGGTACACCCTGATTACGCCGATTGGTGGTGTCCAGGACTTCGTTGACGTACCCACCACCAACGTCTTCTACGTCAGCATCGAGACTGCTTACCACAATGGCATCGTCAACGGCTACCCAGGTCACCTCTATCTACCCAACCAAAACATCCGCCGTGACCAGATGGCCCAGATTGTCTACACTGGCATCATCAACCGACCGCACTGAGGACGGTTAAGACTGAAGGCGGCGCTGCCGCTTACAACCACCCCGCCTGAACTCTGAGTACAAGCCAACGGGGGCGCACCGTACTGGTGCGCCCCTGCGGCATTGCCACACCGCGCAACCCTCCTCCCGCCTGCTACCCTATTGCTCAGATGCTGCTCATCGAACCTTTCCCAATTCTCTATAACTGTGCTCCGTCCGCGCGTGTCTACCGCCATTTTTACCTGCCAGGCAAACCTTTGGCTTCCCAGGTGTACCCTCAAAGATCAGCTAGAACGCCGCTCGCCTAGTCAACCGCATCAGCTCATAGATGCTACGCTCACCCCAGCCCCTTAGCATCGGATACCAGTTAGGCGCAGGCGGCCTACCCACGAACAGATTGTCAGCCCCGAAGCTAACGCTGCCCCCAACCTCTGGCTGTGTATCCAACCAAACTGTCATGGGCAGCGCCAAACGTCTCAGCCCCACGATGTCGTGTTCGAGGCCGGTAGTCATATCGCCGGGGGCAATGTACACCTCCCACAGGTCCCGCCACTTGCCATCCACAAACTTACGCACCCGCTCGGCTTGCCATAGCGCCCCCACCTCTTCACCCGCTCCCAGACGCCACTCGCCAGTGTATTCTGCACCAGCGGCTACGTGGGTAAGCGCGGTGAACTCTGCCTGCCCCTGCCAGCCTTCTCCCAGCGCATAAGGCGCAGCGAACGCTTCATCCCCCGCCTGCCACCAGCCAGGTCCGAACTTCTCCCACAGGTTACGCACCTCATCCCCCGGGGTCGCACGCAACACACCTTCAGGGTCGGAGCAGGCGAGTACCGCCTGCTCCTCACTACCATCACGCCCGATCGTAGCCTTGACCTCAACTATACTGTTCATCTTGCAATCTCCTTTCTAGGTTAGCTTGCGCTTGATTTCCTGTATCAATTGCCCACCCACCAGTTCGGGCAGGTCTTCCACCTTGTCCACGATGGCAAAGCTCTGGTCATAGAAGCGGCTCATATTCTCGCGGATCTTCTCCGTCCCCCAGCCGCGATTGGAGTCGTTGATCATAAAGATACCGAATACGGTCATGCCCCGCCGCCTGGCCGCCACCACCGCGCTGCGCACCTCATCAGGATAGCCCGGCACGCCGTCGGTAGCGACGTAGATGACCTTGTTCCGCTCGCCGCGGCGGGCTAGTCGCTTGGTGGCCATCCGGATCGCCTTCCCGTCGGCGGAGTTGCTGCCACCGGTATAGATGCGGTAAACGTTCTCCAGCCCACTGGCATCACGCTGGGCGAAGGATTTGTGTACCTGTAGGGTATCATCAAAGGAGTAGACCTCATCAGCAACCCCCGCCTGGTTGAAGGCCATGTGGCAGATGGTGACCGCATCGGTCAGCTTGTTGTAGCCACTGAACAGCCGGTTGCCGTCATCGTCCTCGCCAGCATAGCTCTCGGCCATGCTGCCGGAGGTGTCGGCGCACAGCACCGCGGCCATGTCCAGGTCGAATCGCTTACCTGGGTTGATGTACACGTCGCGTTGCCCCCCGGCCGCCGCCACCAACCGGCCCCGATCCGGCTTACCCTCACTCTGGAACTTGCGCGGGCGCACCACCTCGCTCCTCAGCCTCCTGATCTGGGCGGCAAAGCGCGTGGCGATCGGCGCGCAGCGGTTCAGCCGACTGGCGAACCAGGTCTGATTGTGCTTGGATTTGGTCGGCCCTTCGTATTGGAAGTCGGAGACGCTAATCTGATCGCCCGCCGCCGCTTCTTCGGCTTCTGCTACTGAGCGGAGCGCTGCCTTAGCCTCAGAGAGGGCATCATCTAGGCTCTTGGCACCCTGCTCACCCCCATCAGTGCTATCTTCTTCAGTGTCTTCAGCACCTTGATTACCCTTACCCTCACCGCTTTCTGCTTCGCTCCCTGCGGTTGGCCGCGTCTTGGCTGGCTTGGATGAGGGTGCGGCGCTGGTGCCCCGGCTATCCGCCTGTACGCCACCGCTGCTGCCCACTACCTTACCGGCACCATCCTTGTCACCACCCACCTGCCCGCCCGCACCATCACCGTCGCCACCAGGCGCATCCGCGCCTTTGCCTGCGGTATCGCCCTTGCCCCCCTTCCCCGCTTCCGCGCCGCCCACCACAGCGTCGCAGCTCTTATTGCCCTCACCCTTATCGAAGGCGGGTGCGCCGCCCACAGCGGCCCGCTCTATTTCGCCGTTCAGGATACCGGCTTCGTCCAGAATGTCGTAGAGACGAAAGCTCGCCTCAGTCACATCACTAGAAGTGCCATCAGTAGCCGCTCGTACTATAGGCTGGAGACGCTCCTCGAACAACTGCCTGACGTGAGGCTTAAGCCGGTCCAGCGGCACGATCTTGGCGGGCAACGCTTCATAGAGAATTGCACCCTCGACCTGCTGCCAGTCGCTGTCATGGTCGGGGTCGAAATGCCAGACCTCGTGCAAGGCGTGGCTGGCGGCCAGTCG
>JBBROH010000290.1:0-3028 GCA_038229595.1 Chloroflexia bacterium
ACTTTGGCTTTCCCCGTACGTGCTACGGTTCACCAACACTGGTTGGCAGTGATGTGGTGGCTGGGCGCAGCACATGGGTAATCGAACTGCGTGCCAATAACGACCCTTGCCAGGTGCAGGCAGGTCGTGAGTCGTACACTAATACCTTGTGGCTTGATCAGGAAACCGGGCTGGCTCTAAGCTTGAAGCAGTTGAATCAAGATGGCAGCATCCAACGGGTAGTGGAAGTCAGCAGTGTGCAGTACAACGTGCCGCTCGACCCTGACCTATTTGTGCCGCTAAATAATGTATCGTATGGCCCTGACCACAACGCAACGGTGGTTGAGGAGCCAACTACACCAACGCCAACTGCGCTGGTATCGCCAACCGCAACCAGCCAACCGCTGCCAACTGCCTTGCCCACCGCCGCTATCCTACCCGCCGGTCTGACCGCTAGCGACATCCTGACCCGCGCTGCGACCGCCTTCGACCAGCCCGCCTTCAGCAGTGTAGTAATGACGATCACCGCAAGCTGGAATCAGCAGGGCGATACCCCCGGTTTTGATGGCGCGAACTACCGCTTCTGGCATATGCCACCCAACCGCTGGCGATTCGAGTCCAGCTACCCGCCGGGTACAGACCGGCTGCGCGGCGCGGTTGAAGTCAACGACGGCACGCGGCCCAAAGCCGAGTTCGACCGCATCTTTGGTTTCGTCAACTTCGCCCGCGATGCCAACTACCCGGACGACTGTAACCCAGTGGCGACCAGTATCAGCAGCGGGGTGATCGCTGGGCGGCCCGTCTGGATTTTGGAGCGGCCAACGGGCCGTAAGCTGTGCGAAGGTGCGATCACCAGCCTGACCCGCTTCTGGATCGATCAGCAGACCTATGTTGCCTTGAAGATTGAAGTCTACAACGCTGACGGCAGCTTGCTGGTACACAGCGAAGTAACCGGCATTGAGTACGATCTGCCGCTGGCCGAGGAAACTTTCCGAGGCGTAACGCTGCCGGAGCCAAATGGCACACCCTGGTACGGCGACTCGCAGCCCAGTGTGGCAGACACTGCCGTGATAGAGCAAGGACTAACCGAGGAGGCGGGTAGACACCTGACCGAGACCGCCCAGCCAACCAACACTACCACCAGCACCCTGACCACCCGCCAGTACAGCGTTACGCCAGTGCCAGCCAACGCCGTGCTGCTAGCCGAGCCGATGGACGCAACCACTGGCACGCTGACCCTGCGGCGCATTGCAGCCGACGGTAGCAGCGTGGTGGCGCGTTATGAAGGCGGGGCGACCCTGCTCGGTACTGGCGCGGGCAAAATTGTCGTCGCCCGCCAAGATCAGCCCAATCTGATTGAGGTACGTGACCTGCAAACAGGGCAGACCCGCAGCTACGTAATCACTACTACGCTACGCCCACCAGGTGGCAAGGCCAGCTTCTACAATCACGGTATCGCTATTTTTGCACCCGATGGTCAGCAACTACTACTTTACAATCTTTTCGACAGCAGTACCACTATTCTGCTCAACCTTAATACTGGTGCAACTACCAGCTTTAACAACCGGATCAATGCTGGCTTTGGCAGTGACCTCTACTATCCGCTAGGCTGGGCTAGCGACGGCTTGATCTATGCCAGCCAGGACTGGCAGCGTGAAGGCTTTGGCGGGATCGGTCGCTTCGACAGTATGGGACATAGTGAAGAGTTCGCGCTACGGTTGCCCACAGGCTACAGCCGTGGTTCCCGTGCGATACTGTCGCCCGACGGCAGCAGCCTGTTCTTCATGGGGGTGGACGGCAATCAGCCGGTGCCTACTGAGGAGGGGCCGTTCTTCCCCTCCAACTTGGTCATGCGCTACGACGTTGCCAGCGGCAGCAGCAGCGTGGTGGCCCGCGTGCAGCCCGGCAACTACCTCGGCTACCAGTTGCTAGCCGTCGCGCCTGACAACCGCAGCGTCGCCTACGTTGAGGTCGAGCCGACCTCGCCGACTAATGCAACCCCACTGATGCAGACTGTGCGGCGTAGCACCGACGGTGGCGTGTCGGTTGAAGTGGCGGCGATGGGTAACTACTATAGACGAACGAACGGCTGGTGTGGCAACAGCCTCTACTACACCGTGCAAGACAGGGCTGGAGGCGACAAGACGTACATCCTGCCGCTGGCAGGTGGTTCACCGCGTGAGGTCAGCGGCGTGGCAGTTGGCTGCACGCCATTACAGCGAACCCAGCCGACAAGGGGGCCGCTCTCAGCAGTTACGAGGCGGCCTTGCTTGCGCTGGCGACTGGCCTCGTGCTGTGACGTGTAGCCTAAACCAATTGGTCAGAAGTAGCTACAGCACAGCCGCCTGTGGCTCTGTTGCAGAGAGTAGGCGGTTTGATAAGTATCTGAACCACCCTCTGTCTATGAAGTGCAGAGCTTTACGATCCACTCACTGGAAGGTTTACCAATGTCGGCAGCCTGAACCGCAGCCGGGAGGTGCATACCGCAACGCCACTAGCTGGTGGTAAGGTACTGATTGCGGGTGGCTACAGCGGCGTGTCGGAAGTCAGTGCCGAACTTTACGATCCAGCCACTGCCCGCTTTGTCGCAGTAGGTAATATGAGTGCGGCGCGGTCAGCACACACTGCAACCCTGCTGCCTGACGGTCAGGTGCTGTTGGCAGGGGGCAGCGATGGTCGGGACAGCAACGGCACTGTGCTAGCGAGTGCCGAACTATATAATCCGCGCACTAACCGCTTTGTGGCAGGCTTACATTGCCGAGGTAGGCAAACGCTAAACGGCTGCTGCGGTTGAACATGGGAAGCCATTGCAGTTGGAGAAGGAGGTTGATGATGAAGGCAAGGTTGCACATCCTGTTGGTACTGTTGCTTGGTGTAGGGTTGCTACGCGCTTCCTAGATAGCGCAGGCACGCGCCTGCTGGCTGCATCCTGTTGGTACTGTTGCTTGGTGTAGGGTTGCTACTCCCGGCAACAGCACAAGTCCCATCCGCGAACTTCGACCGCCTCAACGTGACGCTAGGGCCGGTTGAGGAACTGCTCGGCCCGGAT
>JBBROH010000291.1:0-2980 GCA_038229595.1 Chloroflexia bacterium
GCTATCTACTGCGCCTGGATGAGGGCCAGATTGTGCCTTTTGAGCGGGCGCGCACGCGGGCGAAGGCGATAGAGGGGCTGTACAACTTTGTTGAGGACTTCCCCCATGTGGAGGAGATGGCAGTGCTGCACAACGGGGTGCCGCATGAGGTTGAGCAGTTGCTGACCCGCATCCACCCGATTTACCCCCGCGAACGCGTCCTGGTAACGGAGTACAGTGCTGCGCTCGGTACCCACCTGGGGCCAAACGCGCTCGGCACTGCCGTGTATGAAGGAGACGACCATTGAGCGACCACCGCCCTGTCTGCGTCGTAACTGACAGCACCGCCGACGTACCCCACGACCTTAGCCACAAGCTGGGGATTACGGTGGTTCCGCTCACCGTCAGCTTTGGCAGCCAGCACTACCGCGACGGGGTTGACCTCAGTGGCGAGCAGTTCTATGCCAGGCTTGCCACAACCAAAGCGATGCCAGTGACGGCGGCTCCCTCCCCTGGGGCGTTCAGCGTGGTCTATCAGCAGCTTACCGCCGGGGGCAATGATGTAATCTCCATCCACGTCTCTAGCGACTTGAGCGCAGTCTACAACGCCGCGATGCTAGCTGCCAGCGACTATAGCGGGGAGGATGGTGGCCCCCGCGTGGTGGTGGTGGATAGCCGCGCTCTCTCTATGTGTACGGGCTGGCTGGCAATCGATGCCGCTCGCGCCGCACAAGCGGGCCAGTCGTTGGCTGCAATCAGCGCACTGGTGCGCGACATGGTACCCCGCCTGCGTATCCTGGGCGCGTTCGATACGCTGGAGATGTTGCAACGGGGCGGACGGATTGGCATGGCAGGGGCGTTCCTCGGTACTATGTTGAGCGTCAAGCCACTGCTCCACCTAAAGGAGGGCCACGTGGAGCCGCTAGAGCGGGTGCGAACCAGCAGCAAGGCTCTGGCCCGCATTGTAGAGATTGTGCGCGACTTTGGCCCGCTGGAGTCGCTCTGCGTCCTGCACGGCTATAACGAGGAAGCGGCGGCGAAGCTGCACTCTATGCTAGCCCCCTACTGCCCCGCTGACAAGGTGCTGCTGGCCCATATCGGGGCTGTATTGGGGACGCACATCGGGCCGAAGGCGGTCGGGGTCGCCTGCGTCTTGCAGCGAGGCTGAAGCGCATCATGGCTGGCACCTTCACCTACCGCCTGCAACCCTTCGACCACGACTCCCCCTACTTCGCGGGGGCGGTGGCAATCTACGCCAGCACCTGGGGCCATTCGTGGGAGCGTGCCTACAGCTTCTTCGCCTCCTTCGTCCGCTACTACCCCGACTATTGCGGCCTGGTTGCCTTGCACGGCGCGCAGGTGATTGGCTTCGGCTTTGGCACCCGCTCGCTCCCCGGCCAGTGGTGGCACGACCAGGTGGCCGCCCAGGTCGGCTACGGCCACCCCGCCTTGCAGGATGCCTGGGTGCTGACCGAACTGGCTCTGGCTAGCAACTACCGCAACCAGGGCATTGGCGGCCACCTGCACGACGAGTTGCTCCGCCGCCAGCCCCGCCCCCGCGTCCTGCTCTCCACCCAGTTGCACAACGTTGGCGCGCAACGCTTCTACCAGGCACGGGGCTGGCGTTACCTCCACCCCGGCTTCCCCTTTGAGCGCGGCGCGCCAGAGTACGTGATTATGAGCCGCGAACGGGCTAGCCCACCGCCAACACCCTGAACTGCAACCCCCTGGCAGGCCGGGTTGAGCTACGCGCCGACCGCTTCCCCGCCTTGCAGTAGTGTGCTACAATGGAAGCACACCTGTGCGAAGGAGAAAGAGCTTTGGAGAACCAAAGGGTGAAGCTGGTTACTGGTGTGCAACTCTACCTCGTCGCTAGCGTCGTGCGTGGTGGGCTACTGGCCCGGCAGGGGCGGCCTCTCTACTCGTGGCGGGGGCAGCATAACAAGCGCACCGAGCGTCGCCGCGAAGTGCCAGACTACGAACTGCTAATGCCCAGCAAGCGGCCACCGTCGCAGAAGGTCTAGCGATGCAGGATTACCCCAACACGCCGCAGCAGCAAGCTATTCTGCAGGCCGTCGTCGCCTTCTACCAGGATGACCGCCGCCTGCTGGCCGTCTGCCTGGTTGGGCCGCTGGGGGGGGACGCTGGGCAGGCCACCGCCGGGCTAAACCTGGACATTGTGCTGGCCGCGGGCGTGACGGTAGAGCCGCTGGCCGAGCTTGCCGCCCTCTGCGCCAGCTTCGTGGGGCTTGGCGAGCAGGCGGCGATTATCGTTGCTACTGGCCTGGACAGCGGCGGCGTGGTGCTAGCGAGCCTGCTCGAACTCGCAGTGCGCTACCATCCACTGGCGAGCAGCAGCCCAGCAGTCGCACACTACGGGTTGGTGCTGGCTGGTTCGCTGACCATAGCGCAGTTGCAGGCGGCTGGCGCAGCTAACCAGCAGGCGGACGAGCCGCTGGGCCAGATGCTGAATCGTTGCCTGCGCTATGCAGTGGCGGTGGACACTGCCGCCGAGCGGGGCGACCTTTGGCGCGGCGTAGAGTTGCTGCACCAGATGCGCGGCTTGCTGCTGGCGATAGCAGCCCGCACCCAGGGGCAAGCGCGCCCCGCAACTGACCGCCTGGCAGCAGCCCTGCACGACCGCCTGGGCGCGACCTTGCCGCTCTACAGTGCGGCCAGCCTGCGCCACTGCCTAGCGACCTTCCTCGACCTGCTCGAATACGACCTGCGCTCGTGGAGCAACGGTCAGCTACTACTCGACGACGCACAGAATGGCGTGCTGCAAGCAATCCGTGAGCGGGCTGGCTACGCTTGAGCCGCGCAGCAAGGAGAGGCGATCATGAAGGGAGAGCGTGACCTCTTTGATGCGTGGGCGGGGCTGACCAGCCGCAGCCTGCGCGACGGCTATGCGGCCAGCTTGCAAGCGGCGGCGGACGCACTGCCCCTGGCCGCTGGCAGCGATTTGCTGGTCGTCGGCATTGGCAGCGGCGACTTCGCCAGC
>JBBROH010000292.1:0-2955 GCA_038229595.1 Chloroflexia bacterium
GGCCTGGGCGAGCTTGGCTACTGCCTGATGATGGAGGAGACCGCCCGCGTAGATAGCAGCACCACCACCATCCTCGGCGCACATATCGGCATTGGCGCGATGACGATCTACCTGGACGGCACCGAGGAGCAGAAGCAGAAGTACCTTGTTCCCGCTGCAAGGGGCGAGCTACTGGCTGCCTTCGCCCTGACCGAGCCGGGAGCGGGTAGCGACGCGGCGGGTATCCGCACCAACGCAGTGCGTAAGGGCGACGAGTACATCCTCAACGGCAGCAAAATCTGGATCACCAACGGCCCTACCGCTGGGGTGATTACCGTCTTCGCCGTCACCGACCGCACGTTGGGCGCACGTGGTGGCGTAACCGCCTTCCTGGTCGAACCCTCGTTTGAGGGCTTCAGCGTGGGCAAGCTGTACGACAAGATGGGTATTCGCGGCAGTGGCACCGCAGAGATCGTGATGCAGGATTGCCGCGTGCCAAAGCAGAACGTCCTCGGCAAAGTTGGCCTCGGCTTCATTACTGCGATGAAGACGCTAGACGGCGGGCGGCTCGGCCTGGGTGCAGGCAGCCTCGGTGGGGCAGAGGCGGCATTGGAGGCTTGTGTGGCTTATGCAAAGCGCAAGTTCGTCTGCGACCGCGGCCAACTCACCCCCCTTGCCTACCAGCAGTACGTGCAGTGGGTGGTGGCCGACATTGCCGCCGACGTGTACGCTCTGCGCCAGATGGTCTATCACTGCGCGCACCTGGCCGACAGCGGCCAGAAGTTTTCGCAGGAGTCGGCTATCGTCAAGATGTTCGGCTCTGAAGTCGGCGCACGGGCAATCGAGCGCGTGCAGCAGGTGATGGGTCAGGATGGGGTAATGGTCGGCAGCAACATCGAGCGCGGGATGCGCGACGAGCGGATCAGCCGCATCTTCGAGGGGACGAACGAGATTCAGCGCACCGTGATTGCGGGCGAAATCTTCAAGAAGGTAGGCTTGAAGGTATGAAGATAGTTGTAGTAGTCAATGCCGTGCCTGCGGAGCGAGTCAGCGTCACTGCGGGCAAGCTGGACTTCGGCGAAGCTGCCATGCTTGGCCCTGCCAGCCGTGCCGCCCTCTACCTGGCCCTGGCAGTCAGCGACGAGGTGACAGTGCTGGCGACTGGCGAACTGGCAGCGGCAGAGGATGCCCTCCGTGAAGCCCTGGCCTATGGAGCGCAGCGGGCGATCCTGATCGCCGCCAGCGACCAACGCGGGGCGACCGACTATGCCGCTCGCGCTGCTGCGGTCAAGAGCGCGCTTGAGCAGGTGGAAAGCGACCTGATCATCTGCGCCGCTGGCAGCCACACTCTGGCACGCGGTAGCTACGCCCCCACCGGCCCGCTGCTGGCGGGGATGCTCGGTCGTCCCTACATTGGCGGGGTAGAGAGCCTGGCGCGGGCTGGCGATCTGGAGGTAACGGCCCGCGAGGGTGACGAACTGCTGACCTACGCTGTGCCAGGCGGGACGCAAGTAGTGTTGGGGGTGAGCAACCCCGCCCCTGCTGCCCACGAGCTACCCTGGTTCGGTGGCTTCGTCAACGCCTACCACGGCGGTGAGGTTGAGCGGGTGGCGGCGGCTGGCGAAGGCAAGCTGACCCTCAGCCAGATCGGGCCAGCCCCGAAGCGTGAGAGCCACGAGTTGCTGACCGACCCGCCAGCGGAGAGCGCAGCAGTGCTGGTCGAGTCGCTGCGGACAAGGAGCCTGATCTGATGGACGATTTTTGGAAGTCAGACGATTGGAGCATGAGTGACCAGCCGACTGCTAGCAGTGGTGGTAGCGTGCTGGCGGTCGTCTTTGCGGGGCAGCTAGCCGCCGCCAAGTCGCTGTTGGGGGCGGCGCAGGGCATTGCCCCCGACCTCGGCGCGAGCGTGGTGGCGGCCTTGCTCGGCGGCGACGAGGCGGCGGCGGATGAACTGCTGAAGGCGGGCGCGGCTCAGGTCTGGATCGTGGACGTAGCGGCCAGCGGCCCGCTCGACGATGCTGCTGCCGCCCTCACCGCCCTCGCCCAGCAGGAGAGTGCGGCGGTTGTCCTCTTTGCCAGCGGCGAACGCGGCGACAGCCTGGCTGGGCAGGTGGCGGGTAGGCTGGGGGCTGGCCTGATCGTCGGCGCACAGAGCTTGAGCGTGGATTACGGCAGCCAGCAGGTGCAGGCCGTTCAGCCGATCTACGGCGGCGCGGGCCTGGCAAGCTGGCAAGTAAAGGGCAAGCCTGCGATCTTCACCCTGCGGCCTGGCACCGCCGCCCCCAACCTCAACCACCACGCGGCTGGCAAGGTAGCCCGCTTCGACTACGCCGCCACGGGAGAACTGCTCAAGGTAGTCCGGCGCGAACACTCCCCCTTGCAGCAGGAGATGCTGCGAGCTAAGGTGATCGTGGCCGGTGGCTACGGCGTAGGTGCGGCTGGCTTTGTGGCTCTCGGCGACCTGGCGGCTAGCCTCGGCGCGGTGGTGGGGGCTAGCAAGTCGGCGGTGGCGGCGGGCTGGGCTACGCGGGAGCAGCAGATCGGGATGCTCGGCCAGAGCGTGCGCCCAGACCTCTACATCGCGGTTGGCATCAGTGGCACGCCCGAACACCTGATGGGCATCGCCGAGGGCGCGACTATCGTGGCGATCAATAGCGACCCCCGCGCCCCGATCTTCCAGCTAGCTGACTACGCCATCGTTGGCGACGCGGCCAGCTTGCTACCCGCCTTGACTACGCGGCTGAAGAAGCTGTATGCCAGCAACTAAGGACTAAAGGCTAACAAGTATGGCTAATGCGATCACCGACATCTCCGGCCTGAAGGTCGGCCACTACACCGACGTAGAGCGTGGCACCGGCTGCACTGTCATCCTTTGTGAGGCAGGGGCGGTGGCGGGGGTGGATGTGCGTGGGGGTGCGCCTGGTACGCGGGAGACAGAGGTGCTACGCCCCGGCAATCTGGTGGACATCGCCC
>JBBROH010000293.1:0-2937 GCA_038229595.1 Chloroflexia bacterium
ACTGAAGGGGGGGACGGCAGGCTGGAGGTTAAACTTGGCGTTGTCGATGCGGCCATACTTGGGCATAACCACCCGCACATCTACCCCCAGCTTCTGCAAGGCCAGCGGCAACGCCCCGGATACATCGGCGAGACCGCCAACTTTGGCGAACGGTACTACCTCGGCGGCGACGATCAAAACCTTGAGCGGGCTGGCCGCCTTGCCTTCACTTTTCTTGGCTGCCACTGTCAATGGTTGCTCCTTTGGGTGCAGGGTGGACAAACTGACAAGGTGATCTTAGCACAAAGGGGCGGGCTTGGCAACCTGTGACCCAGCCTGGCAGTACGATTACGACACAAAAAGCCCCTCCCCACAGGCTGGGGGAGGAGCTTTGCACTAGCGGCTAACAACGGCAGCGGCGCGTGTAGGTCAAGGTGGCTGTGTTCAGCAGGCAGCATCGCCTGCCACTGTTCGATCAGCCTGCGGTAGGCCGCCCCGACCGGGCGCAACTGGCGATCCATATCGTAGAGGCCGAGTGGGATTACGTGGCCGTCATCGTGGGTCAGTGCGCTATCCCAATCCACCTGGTCGATCAGGCTGTACCAGGTGAAGCCGACCATTGGCACCCCGTCTGCACGTAGCTTCATTGTGTTGCGCCACTGCTTCCAGAGCCAGCCGGGGGCTTGATCCACATCGCAGTAGTTGGTTTCGGTGTGCATCACCGGCAGCCGATAGCGGTCATAGTAGTCTTTCGTCACCAGATAGTAGCCGAAGGTGTCCCACGCTGGGCTGATTACCCCGTCCATGTCCACCATATGCTCGTTGCTGGCGTAATAGTCCGTCCCCATGATCTGGTGTGGGCGCAGGGCGCGTCCGTGAGCCATGAACCACTGGTACTCGCTGCGGCTCACCCCATTTTCGAGCAAGTAGTCATAGGCGATCTGGCCCACCCCATGATAGCCGTAGGAGAGGTCGAGCGAGAGGAAGCGAATCTGGTTCAGCTTCTCGGCAAGCTCCTGCACGTGCGGGTCAGGGGTGGTCGGGTGGAAGTGTTCAACCGACTCGCTCTGGATGAAGTAGGCGGTTGGTTGCACCGCGAGGATCGCTTCTTCAGCCATGATGTTGGCCTGGGCCAGATGCTTGAGCGCAGTAACGAAGCTGCGGTCGTCGCTCTTGCGCTCGTTCCACCAGCCGTGCAAGGCGGAGAACTTGGCACAGATGTAGATTTCGTTGACGGGGGTATAGAGGTGGAGGTAGGGGTAGCGTTCAGCGAAGGCGCGCGCATATTCAGCGAAGTAGGCGGGCCAGGCGGGGTTCTGGAAGTTGCCTACCCATTCTGGTACCCCGAAGTGGCAGAGGTCAACGATGGGGGTAATATTGAGCCGCCGCAACTCAGCGAACACCTCGTCGCTGAACGTCCAGTCGTAGACCCCTGGGGCAAGATGGGTCTGGTAGTAAGGGGGGCCGTAGCGGAGGTAGTCAATGCCCATCTCGCTGGTCAAGGCGAAATCTTCGCGCCAGCGACGGTAGTGGTCAGTCTTGCTCATCTCGTCTACCCGGAAGGGCTGGCCGTCCCTCCCCGCGATCATTGGGTAGCTGTTCTCGATGCCGGTGGCGAACATGAAGGGCTGCGCCTTACCCGCACGCCGTTGTAGCGGGAGATAGTAGTTCATGGTTGCCTGATCTTTCTAGTGGAAGCGGTAGCTGCACCTAGCGACGTTGCCCGGTGGCTTGCTTACAGCATAGCACAAGTAGGTGGGCAATACATTAAAACTGGCGGGTCAGCAGCAAAGTTAGGAAGAAGGTACTAGATAAAGTAGTCAACCGCATACGCCACTATAAAGGCAACAGCAGCGGCCACTTGCCCGCTCGCGGCACACACCACTTCTACTACCAGCTATTAGCCCACTACATAGTCTGACAGGTTGCCCGATGATCGGGTTGCACCATGCAGATTAGCAACGCGTTAGAGCGGATCGGCAAGCAAAACACCCCCACTACGATGAGGGTGTTTTGCTTGCCTTTGGCAACTAACTCGCCAGTACCATTCTGGTCGCCATGATCTGCGCCGCTAATGGTGGGCGTACCAACCCCGATCAGTTCGTCTGCATAGCGTAGGAGGGTGCTGGCGCGGGCGGGGGTCGTCTTGCGGTGCTTCAGGTACCGCTCAAGCGCGTCATGCGGCGAAAGCTGCTCGGCCAACTGGTCGTTGCTGCGAAGCCGCTCCCCGCGATCCAGGTCTTTGACTACCGCAGCGATGTAGCTCACCCCGGCTTCGTGTAGAGCGCGGCGAATATCGGCCTCGCGCAGGGCGGCGGCGAACTCGGTGCTGGTGCGGACGATCACCTTGACCACCGCCCCCGCCAGCTTCTTCGCCTGCTTGGCGATCTCGTAGAGGGCAGCCTCGGTTGGCTGCGCTACGTTGCCATCCACCTTGATCGTCAGGAAGGGGCGGGCGGCGGTCTTGACGAACTCGTGGCTGGCCCGCCACCTGTTTTGGCCCACCTCGGCCTGCTCACGCTCGTCGAAGCTGACGATCACGAAGCCCTTATCTTCCTTCTCCTCACCGAAGTCTATGCGCTCCAGGCTGCCGCAGTAGACGGCTAGCGGCTCGTTCCAGACAAGCTGATACTTGTGGATGTGGCCGAGAGCAACGTAGCTGAAGGCAGATTTGCGGATCGTGTCTGCCCTCACGATCACGTCATTGCCCAGCATAATGTCCTGCTCGCTGCTGAAGGCAGCCCCCTGCACACTATTGTGCATGGTCAGGATCGCGGGCCGGTTGAGGTCAAGCTCCTGCGCCCGTGTATCCACGATCTCCTCGATCTTGTCGGCCATCAAGCCGTTGAGTTCCTGGATCGTCAGGGCGCGGTTCTCCTCCTTCGTCAGCAGGGTGTGGGGCGTAACCCAGGGGATCGCCACTACCTGCACCACGCCCTGGCGGGTAGCGACGTGGAA
>JBBROH010000294.1:0-2774 GCA_038229595.1 Chloroflexia bacterium
AGTTCGGTGTGCGGGTACTGCTGCCACAACCGCGTCATTACCGGCGGCTGGCTGAGAGCGATGGCGTTGCCTTCGGCGCGTGGGTTGATGCCCCAACCGTCTATAACAATCAGCACCAGCGGGCGCTTGCTCTGCTCTGCCATATCGCTCACCTTTAGGATTTCAGATTGCAGATTTGAGATTTCAGATTGCGGCTAGCAAATGAGGCAAGGTAGGTGATCTGCAATCTGAAATCTGAAATCTATAATTATACTGGCTCCGGCTTGCGGCCAATATACAGCCCCCTGCCAATGATGCCCTCATCGTGGGTAACCACCAGCCCGGCGGCCTCGAAGGCGGCGCGATACTCATCGTCGCTGAACAGCGCCAGTTCGTGATGCTCGATGAAGTATTCGACCCCTGCTGGCGTGGTGACCAGGTGGTGCATATCAAACACCGACAGGTTGCCGTCCAGTTGGCTGATGCTCATCCGCGCAATCTTCAGTTCAGGCTGGTTGACAAAGTTAGCGCCGATGTGTCCCACCTCATAGGCTTCAGGGTGCAACCAGGGTTCGACCACCAGCACCCCGCTGTAGCGCAGATGCTTTGTCATGTTTGCTACTACCTGTTGCAAGCGTGACACGGTCTTCGTATTGCCAATCGCGCTACCCATACAGATAACCACATCGAACTGCTTGCCCAGGTCGAAATCGGCCATATCCCCTTCATGGAAGGGAACATCAGGGTAGCGTTCGCGGGCGACCTTCAGCATATCCGGCGAAAGGTCTACTCCCTCGATGCTATAGTGCATCTGCAAAGGGCCGATAAAGCTGCCGGTGCCGCAGGCGACATCCAGTAGTGAGCCGCCCGCCCGCGTGCGATGCTGCTCGATTAGCTCGTGCAGATAATCGGCCTCGCGCTCGTAATCCTTGAAGCTGTAGCTTAACGTTCGGGCATTTCTGGACAAAGGTAGGCGAGTGCGGTAAGCTAGCGGCATGAACCAAGAAACCTTTGTCGCCACTGAGCGAGTTGATGATGTACCGCTGTTGCTGCAGATGTGGGAGCAGATGGGCCTCGCCCGCTTGCTTGATGCCTGCTTCCCCACCCACGGCAACTGGCAGGGCTTGAGTTTGGGTCAAGTCACCATTGGCTGGTTGAGCTACATCCTCTCCCAAGCTGACCACCGCCTCAACCGCGTGGAGGATTGGACCGCCAGTTTGCTCGGCACCTTGCAGCGCTGCCTTGACCCGGCCCTGCTGGCGGCCGACTTCAACGATGACCGCCTCGCCCAGGTGCTGCGTTATCTGGCCGTTGATGAACACTGGGCTAGCTTTGAGCAACAACTCAACGCCCAAACCTTGCGCGTTTACGACCTGGTGGCGACCACCGTGCGCCTGGACAGCACCAGCGTGAGCAGCTATGCGCAAGTCAATGAGCAGGGGCTGATCCAGTTCGGTCATAGCAAAGACCATCGCCCTGACCTGCCGCAGCTCAAGGTGATGCTGGCTAGCCTCGACCCGCTGGCAATGCCGCTGGTGGTGCAGCCAGTAGCGGGCCAGCGCGCCGATGACCAACTCTACGTTCCCGCGATTGCCCAAGTGCGGGCGGGGCTGGGGCGCAGTGGCTTGCTCTACATCGGTGACTGCAAGATGGCCGCGCTGTCCACTCGTGCTTACCTGGTTGCGGGTGGGGATTACTATCTGATGCCCTTGCCCAATCGTCAGTTCGCCGCACAGCAATTGCAGCAGGCGCGGCTGGAGCATCAGCAGCAGGGTGGTCAGTTGCAGGTGTTGCATTGCCCACGCCTCGATGGTGAAATAGTCGCGGTCGCCGATGGTTTCGAGTTGGTTCGGCAGCAGCAAGTCGAGCTGGAGGGTAATGTAGTGCAGTGGCAAGAGCGGGTGCTGTTGATTCGTTCTAGGCAGCGGGCGCAAAGCCAGATGCGGGCGTTGACCCGCCAACTCACCCAGCGGGTAGCCGCCATCACCAAACTCAACCTGCGCGGTAAGGGGCGCAAGCGATACCACACCCTGGCGGAGTTGCAAGCGGCAGTGGCCGCGATACTGACCCAGGACGTGCTCAGTGCGCTGCTGGAGGTAAGTTACATTAGCAGTGAGCAAGGTGAGCCGCAGGTGCAGGTCAGCATTGACGCACCCGCGCTGGCTAGCCGCGAGGATGAACTGGGCTGGCAAGCCTATGCGAGCAACCAGCCTGTCCGCGAGTTGAGCCTGGAGCAGGGGTTGGTGGCTTACCGCTGCGAGTACATCATTGAGCATGACTTCAGCCGCTTGAAGGGGGTGAGCCTGGGACTTAGTCCGCTCTACGTTAAACGAGATGACCACCTTAGCGGGCTGGTGCGGCTGATGAGCCTGGCGTTGCGCGGGCTGGTGCTGGTCGAGTATCTGGTGCGGCAACGACTGGCCGAGGAGCAGGGCAGCTTGGCGGGGTTGTACGCCGGGCAGCCCCAGCGCCGCACTAGCCATCCGAGTTGCGAGCAGTTGCTGCGGGCGTTCAGAGGGGTGAGCCTGGTACAGATACGTCATGGGCCAGAGATAGAGTGGCATCTAACTGCGCTCTCCTCGCTACAGCAGCGTATCCTAACGCTACTTGGTTGGTCGGATGGGCTTTACCAGCGTCTGGTGCTGCCGCTACCTCCCGCTGAAAATGCCCGAACGTTATGTTGATACTTACGCTAAACAATGGTATTTGGTAGAGCGATACAGCTACGACAACACAAATAGCCCGATGGTTTCTTCCGGCGAGATGACTGAGTGCCTAAGCTCTGGCTGTACGCA
>JBBROH010000295.1:0-2598 GCA_038229595.1 Chloroflexia bacterium
AGTACGCCAACCCCTGGTGGCAGCACGCCAACCCCTTGCAGCGTTAGCTTCAGCGACGTGCCGAGCAGCAACGTCTTCTACAACGACATCCAGTTCCTGGCCTGTCGCGGGGTGGTCAGCGGCAGCGGCGGCCTGTTCCGGCCCAACGACAACAGCAAGCGCGGCGAGTTCGCCAAAATCGCGGTGGTCGGCTTCGGCATTGCAGCCTTCACCCCAGCCAGCCCAACCTTTCGCGACGTAGCCAGCAACAACGTCTTCTACGGCTTCGTCGAAGCAGCGGCCCACGCTGGCGCAATCACCGGCTTCACCCAGGCCAGCCAATGCCCCGGCGGTGCCACGCCCTGCTTCCTGCCCAACAACAACGTGACGCGGGCGCAGGTAGCAATCATCGTGCAGCGCATCCGCAACTTCACCCTCTACAGCCCCAGCAGCCCAACCTTCAGCGACGTACCTACCACCAACTTCGCTTATGGTGCGATTGAGACGCTGGCCCACGAAGGGATTATTAGCGGCAGCGGCGGCCTGTTCCGCCCCAACGACAACATCCGGCGTGGCGAACTCTCGAAGGTGACGAGCCGGGCGATCCAGCGTCCTTAACGCGGTTCTGCTGCGGGGGGTGGACTTATCTGCCCATCTTTAACCAGTTATCTGCCAGAGGAGGGGTGCGCAATCACCCCTCCTCCAACTGTGCCAGAGCAAAGGCGACCGCCTCGCTCAGGCTCATTATCTCGCCGTGCCGCCAAGCCTGCTCGAACTCGTCAGCAGGCAAGTTAGCTTTGGCGGCGACCAGCCTGCGCTCTCGTTCGCTGGCGTTCACGCCCTGCACCCCTACACTGGTTGCTGCACTAAGCGTCTGCTCAGCCGCCAGCAGTTGCACTGCCACCACGCCCCCGCCGTTCGCGGCCAGCAGGCTGCCAGCCTGACCAAGCAGATGAATAAGCTGTCCCTTGTATTCCAATGCTGAAGCCAGTTCAATAGCCTGGCGGTAGTAGCCAGCCGCCTGCTGGTAGTTGCCTTGCAGGTGGTACAGTTCGCCGAGATTGAGCAGCGTAGTCGCCGTCCCTTTGCGGTCGCCCCAGGCTCGGCGGGTTTGTAGGTTACGGTTGTGCAGTTCGCTAGCGGTCTGGTAGTCACCCCGGCTGGCCGCGATGCTAGCAAGGTTGTTGCGAAGGCTGGCAGCGACCTGCTCGTTGTTCGTCGTCTGGGCCATTGCTAGCCCCTCGCTACCCAAACGCCAGGCCAGATCCAACTCTTGCCGGGCGTAGGCAATGTTAGCCAGGTTCATCAATAGGTTAGTCGCCAGCCGATCCAGCTTGAGCTTACGGGCAAGCTCAAGCCCGCGTTCAAGGTAACTCTCGGCCAGGGCCAGATCGCCACGCTGCCCGGCTACGCCGCCCATCATATTGTATACTCCGGCGATTGCTGCTTCGTCGCCGACCTCGGTGGCGAGGGCCAGCCGCTCATCGCTAAGGTGGGTGATCTGGTCATAGTCGCCTAGATACCAGATCATGTCGACGGCGCGACCCAGTACCTTCAGCCGCAACGGGATAGCGGCCAGCTTTTCGAGCTGAAGTGCCTGGGCTGTCCACTGGTTGCCCTCAACGATGTAGCCGCGTGTACGCCAGAAGCGGGCAAGGTCGGCGGTGAGATGCAAGAAGGTTTCGACTGCCTGGCTTTGCGCCCAGGTGAGAGCTGCCCGTAGATTGTCTAGCTCCTGATCGAGCCGGGTGAGCCACAATTGCTGCTCGGTTCCGGCTAGACCCACCTCGGCGGCGGCGGCCAGGTCGCGGTAGAACTCAGCATGGGCGCGGCGCACCTCGTCGCGGTCGCTGGCAGCCTCCAGCCCGGCGGCAGCGACCTGGCGGATTGGCTCCAACATCCGGTAGCGCATCCCGCTGGCCTGCGGCTCGGCCAGCACCAGCGATTTGTTGATCAACTCGTGCATCGTCAGCAGTGCGTCCGCTCCACCAACCGCTTCCGCGCTTTCTAGCGACCAGCCTCCGACGAACACCGCCAGCCGCCTGAACAATGCCTGCGCGGCTGGCTCTAGTAGGCTGTAACTCCACTCAATCGAGGCAACTAGCGTCTGCTGGTGCGGCAGGGCGGTGCGTCTACGACTCACCAGCAGTCCGACGCTTACGCTCAACCGCGCCGCTATCTGCTCCACACTCAAGGTCGTAGTCAGGGCCGCCGCCAGTTCCAATGCCAACGGGATGCCTGCCACCCGTTCGCAGATTCGCACAACCTCTGTAGCGTTCTGCTCGGTCAGGGTGAACTCTGGTTGACTTGCTACCGCCCGCGCCACGAACAGCCGCACCGCCTCGCTTTGTGCCAGCCCACTGAAGCTACTGTCAGTGGCTGGCAGGGCTAGAGGAGCCAGGCGATAGCCAACCTCGCTGTTCACGCCCAGTGGTTCGCGGCTGGTTGCCAGCACCCGCAGCCGCAGGCAACGGCGCAACAGTTCGGCCACCAGGTCGGCCACTGCGTCCACGATCTGTTCGCAGTTGTCGAGCAGCAGCAACAGGTGGCGGTCGCTGATCGCATCCACGATGCTGTCAACCACAGAACGGCTACCTTCGAGCTTAGCTCCAATTGCAT
>JBBROH010000296.1:0-2548 GCA_038229595.1 Chloroflexia bacterium
ACGTGCAACCGCTGTGGTTACACGGCCAAGAGCAACCGTAAGTCGCAGGGTGTATTCTGTTGTGGGCAGTGTGATTATCAACTTAATGCTGACCTCAATGGAGCTAGAAACATCCGCGACAAGTACGTGGTAAACCTTGCCAGTCTCGGTACAACTTTGGCTGGCGGGCCGCTGTCAGACGGCCTATCGTCTCAGGCTATGCAAGTAGCTTAGGGACAAACCCCCGACTTTAGTCGCGGGGTTTCTGACCCAGTTCCTCCAATGCGGCACGAAGCAGTTTGTTTATATCAATCCACCTGTATTATAATACAGAACGCTGCACTTTACCAGATAATTACAGCCAGGAACCGATCTGGTTTGCAACGATCTGAACGCCCGCCACGTATTACTAAGGGCTGTGGTGCAGCGGTGCGATTTGCACGATTCGCAGCCCCTCGGCAGGTGAGGTGCTGGATTAAAGTTGGCTTGCCCCGGCTGGGGCGAGAGAGGTAGAAGAAAGGAAAATGATGCACATGGCTAAGGAACGGAACAGGTTGGCGGCAACCATGCTGCTGCTGCTGGCGATCTGCCTGGTGGTCGTCCCCAGTGCGGGGGCGCAGAGTAGCAGCGGGCAAGCTGTGCGGCGTAACGCAACCGTTGGCCTAGACAGGGTGACAGGCGAGGTGATGGTGGTCCTCAAGAGCGCAGCGGTAACGGACAAGAGTGTAGCCGTTGCGGAGGGCCTGGCGGCCAGCGTAGGCGGCACGGTCAAGCAGCACATCGTAGATGAGGCTTCGCAATCCGACTTCTACCTCTTGCAGGTTGCGAGTGGGCAGGAAGTGGCGGCGGCGATGCAGTTGAGCAAGGACGCACAGGTGCAGTCGGCTGACCCTAACTACTACTACCAGGCGTTCGACCTGACTAGTGGGCAACCGGCTAGCCAGCCCAACCTCGACCCCAACGACCCCTACTACACCCAGTACCAGTGGGATATGGTCAAGATCGGTATGCCACGGGCCTGGGCAGTATGGCAGACGGCGGCAACGGTCGCTGTAATCGACACTGGTATCGACCTCGGCCACCCAGAGTTTAGCGCGCGCATAGCTGGCGGCGTGGACTACAGTGGCAACAACAGTGCGGGTGGGCAGGACAACGAGGGCCACGGCAGCCATGTGGCTGGTACTATTGGCGGCAACGGCAATAATGGCACTGGCATTGCGGGCATGGCCTGGCTCGGCGGCCTGCTGGCGGTCAAGGTGCTAAACAGCAGTGGTAGCGGCACTAACTCGGCAATCGTGCAGGGCATTGACTGGGCGCGCACCCACAGCGCACAAGTGATCAACATGAGCCTCGGCGGCCCCAGCTACTCGCAGGCGATGCAGGATGCTGTGATCCGCGCCAACAATGCGGGCATCCTGGTGGTGGCAGCGGCAGGCAACGAAGCCGACATGGGCAACCCAACCAGCTATCCCTGTGCTTACGCTTACGTGATCTGCGTCGGCGCAACCGGCCCGACCGACAACTGGGCCTACTACTCCAACCACGGCAGCTATGTGCTGATCAGCGCACCTGGTGGCGACGCTCAGAACGGCGATCCAGTCAGCCACTTCATCGTCAGCACCCTCTGGCGCGGTTCTAGTAGCTATTATCCGACCAGTGGCTATGGCGCAGAGGCTGGCACCTCGATGGCTGCCCCGCACGTGGCTGGCCTATTGGCGATGCTCAAGAGCAAGTACCCTGGCAGGCCGTCCGATTTCTACATCAACCGCATGATCAGCACTGCCGTTGACCTCGGCACGCCGGGGCGCGACGAGTACTTCGGCTATGGCCGTATTGACGCGGGTTGCGCGTTGGAGATGGCCTTCAACGACGTGGGCTGCAACTACTGGGCCTATAACTACGTGCAGTGGCTGGCGGCTAGCGGCATCAGCAGTGGTGACGCGAACGGTAACTTCAGCCCCGGTGCCAACACCCGCCGCGACGAGTTTGCCAAGTTCATCGTCAAGGCCGCAGGCTGGCCGCTAGTCAACCCAACCACGGCGAGCTTCAGCGACGTGCCGAGCAGCAGCCCCTTCTATCAATATATCGAGACGGCAAAGGCGCACAACGTGATCAACGGCATTGGAGGCCGCTTCAACCCGGCCAACCCAATCCGCCGCGACGAACTGGCGAAGATGGTGGTACTGGCCCGCGGTTGGACGCTGGTCAACCCCAGCAGCCCGACCTTCAGTGACGTGCCGAGCAGCAATATCTTCTACCAGTACGTAGAGACTGCCGCCAACCACGGGGTAGTCAATGGCAACGGTGGCCGCTACAGCCCCAGCGGTCTCAGCACCCGCGCGCAGATGAGCAAGGTGCTGTACAACGCCTACCACTGACCCAAGCAATAGTGAGCAAGCAGCAATGAGGGGGAGGCCGCGTGCCTGCCCCCATAGGCATCAAGCTAAGGTTTACTCAGTGCGTTTACTCTTGCGAACCTGACAAAAGCAAGCTCTTTTGGCATAATGGTTGTCTCACCAACCTTGCTTAGGAGCTTGCTTTTGTCTACTATAACCCAGCTTGCCCACGC
>JBBROH010000297.1:0-2489 GCA_038229595.1 Chloroflexia bacterium
CGGTGTTGTCGTAGAGCGACCGCCGCAACTCCTGCTTGTCAAGCTGCCAGATCGGGAGACTGCGCTGGTTGCCACCCAGTTGCTCGGCCTCATTAGTGCTGCCCGGTAGCTGCTGCTCCTCATCCGCACCCAACCAGATTGTGCCATCCTGAATCGTCTCCGGCTTGTCAGCCTTAAGCTCCGGCCAACTAGTCGCGTACTCGCTGAACTGGCTGACGCTGGCATAAGCTATCTTCTTCAGCTTCTTAACATCCCCCTCATAATTGAAGCCGAGCGGCATCGGCAGGGTGTAGATGTGGTTGCCATCCACCAGCCGCACATAGGGGAACAGCGAACTGAGGTGCAGCGGCGGTTTGCCCGCGCTACTCGCCCCGCTATCAAGCATCAGCCGGGGGAAGCCAGCCAGCCACGCTTCGAGGCTAGCCACCCCAAACCGCCGTCGCCATGCATGGCAGACCGCCCCGAACAGGGTATCGGCCTGGATCGCGGCGGTTGCCCCTTCCAGACCAACGCCGCGCTCACCGACGTGGAAAGGGGTGTCGAGCTTGAGGCGTACCAGTAGCAGGGTCATTGCTTAGTTCCCAGGTTTTGCTTAAGGGTGGTGATGATAGCAGTAACGTCCGCTTCCTTAATGTTAGCCAGCCGCCGCAGGCTACGATCTTCGCCTACCTCCATCAGCGGTGTTTGCTGGTCTCTACCTTCGTAGTAACCACGCGAACGCCAGTCGAGGCGCAGGTTGGTGAAGGCCACCTGCCCCGAACCACGCGAACCGAGGCCGCCGAGGTAATCATCTTCGAGCAGACGTAGCCCTTCCAGCACGACGATGAAGTTGTCGGCATCAGCTTGGGTCAGCACGCTGTAGGCGATGTTGAAGCGAAAGCGTGCGCCTGCCGGGACGCGCTCCATCTGGCGCGGGTTGGCGGCAGAGGTGATGCGGTCAATGCCGACCTCCCACTTGACCTCGGTGTATAGCTGGTCAAGGTCGCGGCTGCCCAGTTCCTCCACGCTGCTCTTGGTCAGCCGCGAGTCGCGCACGATCAGGCGGGTGGGGGTGGACTGGTCAATCTTCAGCCTGTCGTTGCCGACCGCGCGGGGGATGCCCTGCAACACGTTGTTGCGGCCAAAGACGAGGCAGACTTCACAGGCCGGGTCGTTGCACATATGAATGCGGATCGGGTCGCGGGTTGGGCCACCGGCTACGACCTGTACCATATTATTGAGGGCCGTCTTGCCCCGTGCGCGTTCAACCAACGCCCGCATCTTGCCCTTGAGCGACGAGCCGGGGACGTAGGGCTGGTTGGTGAGGCGGTCGCGGATCACGATCTTGTCTACGCCGCCGATGTCCATGCCGCCTTGCGAACCGCCGATGTGCAAGCCGGTGCGGGCGACGAGGTGGCCGCTGATTACCACCTTGCCATAGAAGTTGAGGTCAGAAGGGTTGGCTTGGGTTTGTTGACCTTGCATGGGGGCTGCTCCTATCGCTTGGTGTTGTAGGCGACGATGGCCTCGAAGAACTCAATGAACCGCTTGAACGCCGCCTCGTAATCGTCAACTGTCTTCTTCGCCGCAGCTACTGCGTCCTTCCTTGCTTTGCTTTTTGCTCCTTTCATAGCCTTGTCTTCTCCCGGCACTGGTTCATCTTCAGGTATGGGGGGTAGACTGTCATACGCACGCTTGTTGACGGCGGTGATCGCCTCATCCATGATGTCGCGCAGGGGGCGAACTCCAGCCTGCCGACCGGCAGCGTAGAACAGGCGCGGGCGCAGCAGTTCCAGTTGCTCGGCGGTGTAGTGATCGCGCTCCTGCTCATTGCCGCGCCTATCCTGCGTGCGCCGCTGCGATTCGATCTTCTTGACCATGCCGTAGAGACGGCGTAGCTGGCTGTTCTTGAGGTCGTCGCTGATCGCGTTGGCGATCTGGCGGGCGGCTAGCACCATGTCCTTTGCGGCGAACTGGTCGAAGCCAGCTAGAGTGCGGATTTGGCCGCTGATCTGCTGAACAGCATGATCCTGTTCCGGGCGGTTGCCCTGACTACCGCCATAGTTGCCCCGGTTATCACGACCCATCTCTATGCTCCTCCTTTGCTACCTTACGGGTGACGAACTCGGCCCAGCGGGTCGCCAGCCCCAGTTGGCCGATAGCGGCGCGGTCAACCTGAATTAGTTGCAGCAGGTCGGCGGCGGCCTCGCGCACTGCCGGTTCGCGGTGGTTGCTGAACTGCCGCAAACTGTACACCAGCCGCCATTGCCAGCGGCTATACAGCGTTTCTTCTTCCAGACTGTTCAGCAGGTCGCGGTCAACCTTGCCACTCTGCTGCTGCTTACGCATCCGGCGGGTTTGCATGACTTCGACCTGCCGGTAGAGGCTGGCGATGGTGACGAGCCGGTTGATGATGCTGCGGTTCTTGCCGTCGTTGTTGATGGCGATGATGTAGTCGCGCATGGCGACGACCTGCGGGTACTCCTCCCAGCCGACGCTCTGCCCCAGCA
>JBBROH010000298.1:0-2389 GCA_038229595.1 Chloroflexia bacterium
TATGCTATCTGCGCTGCGATCACTGCGCTGATGACTGGGGCGGCCTACGCCCAGTCCGCGGCCATTGCGGGCGAGGTGGGCGCATTCGCCCGCGTCGAGGCCAACCGCGAGCCGATGCTGCGGGTGATCCGCAACCACCGCCGTGCTGCTTACAACGCCGCCGCCGACGAGTATGAGGGGCTGACTGTCACCCCGCGCGGCATAAGCCCTGCCCTTAGCCCGGCACCCCTGCTGGCAGCAGCCCGTAGGGTGTGGGACGAGGCGTTGAGTGCGGGCGAGGCACACGGCTACCGCAACGCGCAGGTCAGCGTACTGGCCCCAACTGGTACTATCGGCCTGATTATGGACTGCGACACTACGGGCATCGAGCCGGATTTCGCTCTGGTGAAGTTCAAGAAGCTGGCCGGTGGTGGCTACTTCAAGATCGTCAACCAATCGGTGCCGCCCGCCCTGCGCTTGCTCGGCTACACGGAGGTGCAGATTGACGCGATCATCAAGTACACTATTGGTCACGGTAGCCTGCTAGGCTCACCAGCGATCAACCATGAGACGCTACGGGCGCGGGGTTTCGACGACGCGGCTCTCAAGCGGCTGGAAGCGGCCCTGCCGACTGCCTTCGAGCTTGAGTTTGCTGTCAACCCCTGGACGCTGGGTGAGGAGTTCTTGCGCGACCAGCTACACCTGAGTGCGGAGCAGATCGCGGCTGGCAACCTGCTCGGCACGCTCGGCTTCAGCAAGGACGAGATCAGCGCGGCCAACGACTATGTGTGTGGCACGATGACGGTGGAGGGCGCGCCCGGCCTACGCAATGAACACCTACCCGTCTTCGACTGCGCCAACCGCTGCGGGCGCAAGGGCCAACGCTACCTGGCGGCCTCGGCTCACCTGCAAATGATGGCGGCGGCCCAGCCCTTCATCAGCGGTGCAATCTCCAAGACGATCAATATGCCCGCCGAGGCAACGATCCGCGATGTGGAGGAGGCGTATATGCAGAGTTGGCGGCTCTGCCTCAAGGCAGTCGCGCTCTACCGCGACGGCGCGAAGCTCAGTCAGCCGCTCAATAGCGGTAGTGAGGAAGACATAGCGGACGAGGAGACGTTGGAGGAGGTACCGGCCAGCACGCTCGGCTTTGCCGCGCAGGTGGAGCAGCTAGCTGCCAGCTACGCCAGTGAAGTGCAGCAGGCTGTGGTGCGCCGCCGCCTACCGAATCGCCGCAGCGGATACACCCAGAAGGCGCGCATCACCGGCCACAAAATCTACGTTCGCACCGGCGAGTATGAAGATGGCACCCTCGGCGAAATCTTCATTGATATGCACAAGGAGGGCGCGGCCTTCCGCAGCCTGATGAACTGTTTCAGCATCGCGATCAGTCTCGGTTTGCAGTACGGCGTGCCGCTGGAGGAGTTCGTGGATGCCTTCGTCTACACCCGCTTTGAGCCGAACGGCATGGTCGCGGGCAACGACCACATCAAGATGGCGACCTCGGTGATCGACTACATCTTCCGCGAACTGGCGATCAGCTACCTCGACCGCCTCGATCTCGCGCACATCCCTGGCGACGATGGCGAAGCGATCCGCAGCGACGCGGTGCGCCAGCTTGAGCCTAGCCACGCGATCATCAACGCCGGACCTGCTGCCCCCAGCAGCCACCTGCGTCCGCTAGACAGGCTGGCGGGCAACGGCCATACTGCCGACGCGCACGCCAGCGACAGCCACGCCGTCAGCAGCCCGCTGGTCAGCAACGGCCACGGCAACAGCACGGCGGTCGCACTAGCCAGCACGATTACTCTCGTTCGCAGCACCGCCAGCCAGCAGGCCGAGGCGAAGCTGAAGGGCTATGAGGGGGAGGACTGCCCAGAGTGCGGCCAGTTCACCCTTGTTCGCAACGGCACCTGCATGAAGTGCGATAGCTGCGGCGCGACGACGGGTTGCAGTTGATCGGCGGAGAGAAGTAGCAAGTAGTGGCAGGGGCGGGTGGCAACACCTGCCCTGCTTGTGCTACGATGTAGCCTAAAAAAGGTAGCAGGGGGCTGGGGATCGCTACTTTCTCCGGCTAGACCCCGTGCTACACAAAGTGACCTCAAAGGACGATCCGCCTGGCATCGTCATGTTGTAGGCAAAAAAAGGAGGCAGCTTTCGCTCCCCGCAGAAGGCCCCTCCCCTTTCAGGGTCGCACCTATAGTAATCATGCCATCCGATGGATAGTCTCAACAATTTTGGGCAACGGCACGCCCCTTGCTCATCAATTCTCATCTCAACAAAGGAGCATTCACGACATGGCTGAAGCAGAACACATCCAGGTACAACACATCCTGATCGGCTTCAAGGGCAGCGTCCCCGGCAAGCCAATCAGCCGCAGCAAGGAGGAGGCCAAGACCCTCGCCTACGA
>JBBROH010000299.1:0-2301 GCA_038229595.1 Chloroflexia bacterium
ATCCGCAGGAGGAACTGCCCCCCTGGGCGCGCCGAAATATGTTATAATTTGCACACAGCAGTCGGGCGGCGCACTTTTTGCTTAGGATGAGAGCTTGCGCAGGGCGAACAGCAGCGCGTCCTCAACCTTCGTCGGGGCTTCATCGCCAGTGGGCAGGCCGACCAGAGCTTGACGCGCTTCGGCTGGCGTGTAGCCCAGGGCTTGCAGGGCATCCAGCGTTTCGCTGTAGAGGGTGGGGACGGCAACGGCACCGCTGGGGATGTCGCCCAGGAAGGCTGCGATGTCCAGCTTGCCCTTCAGTTCGACGACCAGGCGCGCCGCCGTCTTCTTGCCAATGCCTGGTACGCGGGTGAGCAGGTCGGTGTCCCCTTCGGCGATGGCCTTCTGCAAGGTTTCGACTGGGGCGGCAGCGATGATACCGAGGGCGGCCTTCGGGCCGATCCCGCTTACGCCCAGCAGCGTCTCAAACATCTGCAACTGGGCGGTAGCGTTGAAGCCGTAGAGGGCGATCAAGTCCTGGCGCAGCAGCAGGTAGGTGTGCAGGCGGATTTCGTCGCCGAGGTTGCCAGCTTCGCTGATCACGCTGGTGGGGGTGAAGATACGCAGGCTGAAGCCGCCAACGCCGACGATCAGATGGTCGGCCCCGCGCCCTTCGAGTTTGCCGCTGACGGCAGCGATCATGGTTAGCTCCTAAGTGGGTCTGGCTGGTGCTGTGGTTGTAGATGTAGAGAGATATTGCTTACGCTCTGTTGGAGCCTATTCTAACACAAGCGTCAAAGAGGAGGTTAGTGATGGCCGAGAACGAGGAACACGGCAATAGCACGCCGCAGTACGCGCAGCAGGGTGGCGCAAGCCTGGAGCAGCCACAGGGTGTGGGCCGCGCCGTCAGTCGCCAGCCCGTCACCGCCGAGGGTAAGGAGTTCAAGCAGACGCTCCGCCCAGAGGGGGCTGTGCCAGTGGACGACCTGATCGCCGCCCAGCAACGCCAGCCCACCAGTTCGGCGGTCGAACTGAGCGGCGTACTCTACGCCGACGAAACGCCCACCCGCCGCATTGACAGCCCAGCCGAGAGCGGTGCGCTGATCCCCTACAAGATTTACGGCCAGTCCCGCGACGCGAACGCGGTAACTACCTTCAGCGAGGAGCTTCGCAACCTGCCCAACGAGCAATATGGCACTGGCTACACCTTCGACCACCCTGGCAAGCCCGTCCATGACCACATCGTAGACCACCGTTCGCACGGCGGCCAGGGTCTTGCCGACGGCTCCCCCGGTGGGCGGCCCAGCCTCGGCCAGGACATCTACACCCGCGACGAACGCCGCCGCTACACCAGTGGCGACCCGCAGGAGCCGTAGGCCGAGGGGGGCAGTAAGCAGATGTTGGGGGGCGTGCCTGCTGGCACGCCCCCTTCCTCATATCTTGAGGTTCACCCGTGGGCGGCGGAAGCGGAGGAGGGCGGCGTAAAGCGGGAAGTAGCCCCAATGCAGCGAGATGAGCAGGGCGCGGGCGTTCCACCTGATCCGACGCGGCGGCTTGAGCGTGGCTACTTTTTCGAGGTCGGCGACCGCCAACCCCTTGTCGCCCGCCAGCGCGTGGGCATAGCCGCGATTGTAGTAAGCAGCCACATAATTAGGGTCGGCAGCGATAGCCTTGCTCAGGCTGCTGACGGCAGCAGGGTAGTCACGCTTGAACAGGTGGACGAGGCCGATACTCGTCGACACATCGGCCCGCTTGGGGTAGCTGGCACCATACAGTTCGTAGTCGCGGATCGCCGCGTCGTAGTTCCGCATCATCAGGTGGGCGAGGGCGCGATTGGCGTAGATGGCGTTGAAGGCGGGTTCGAGAACAAGTGCATGGTCGCAGTCGGTAATCGCTTTGGCGTACTCCTTGAAGTGCAGGTAGACAGCGGCGCGATTGACGTAAGCACGCACATAGGTGGGGTCGAGAGCAATAGCCCGGTTGAGGTCGTGGAGGGCCAGGCCGCGCTGGTTGAGCAGCAGTTGCGCCCCCCCACGTCCGTTGAGGTCGGCAGCGGTCTCTGCCGGTAGTTGGCTGGCCTGCACGCACTCGGCGATGGCAGTCTTCCGTTCGCCTAGCAACAGATAGATGCGGGCGCGGGCGTAGTGCGCGGCTGGGCTGGCGGGCGCGAGGGCCACCGCGGTGTCATAGACGGTCAACGCCTGTGCGTAGTCGCCCGCTTCGCTCAGTTCGCGTCCGCGCTTCAGGTAAGGCGCAATGTCAAACACCTTCGCCTGCTCCTCTTTAGTTGGCTGCTCGATCTCGCTAACCCTCCTTCCGTCG
>JBBROH010000300.1:0-2272 GCA_038229595.1 Chloroflexia bacterium
CAGGGGCCGTATGGCAACACCGATGCAGTGGTTAGCGCGATCAACACGACCCTGACTGGCACTAACTCGCTGCTCTGGTCAACCTACCTGGCAGGTGACACGAATAGCGACTTTGGTCGGGCGATAGCTCTGGACGTGGCGGGTAACGTCTATGTCACGGGTGACACTGCCGCCACTAACTTTCCGCTAGTCAGGGCGTACCAGGGCTACCAGGGCAGCGCAGATGTGTTCGTCAGCAAGCTGAATTACATCAGTCCCACCCTCACGCTCGCCTATTCTAGCTACCTGGGTGGCACCGACAGCTACGATGTTGGCAAGGGGATAGCCGCCGACAGCGCGGGCAACGCCTACGTGGCGGGCTTCACTGCCTCGGCCAACTTCCCCACCCGCAACCCCTACCAGGTTGACCAGGGCGGCACCGATGCCTTCCTCAGCCGCCTGAACACAACGATCAGCGGGACAGGTTCGCTGATCTACTCGACCTACCTCGGCGGCGGCACCAGCGACGACCTTGCCTTCGCCCTCGCCCTCGACACGGCGGCCAACCCCTACCTGACTGGCCTCGCCTGCTCTACCGACTTCCCCACCCGCGACCCCTACCAGGGGGAGAACAGGGGCGGCTGCGATGTGTTCGTCAGCAAGTTCAACTACGTGGGCAGCAGCCTCAACCTTGCCTACTCGACCTACCTGGGCGGCAACGGCACCGACCGCGCCTTTGGTATCGGGCTGGATGCGGCCAACAACGCCTATATCGTAGGCGACAGCCAATCCACCAACCTGACCACCACTAACGCCCTCTCGCCCACCATCCTCGGCAACCAGGATGCGTTCGTGGCCCGGCTCAACAACCCACCGCCCGCCACGCCCACCCCCACCCGCACAGCAACCAGCACACCGCTCAACACCACAACCAGCACGCCAACCCTGACTGCCAGCCCCAGCGCAACTGCCAGCCGCACCGCAACCGGGATCATCGGCACCGCAACAGCGACGGCTACTGGCAGCCCAGCAAGCAGCACCCCAACGCTGACCGCCACCGCCACCCTGAGTGGCACTGCCACCCCAACTCTGACCGCCACCGCGACCCTCACTGGCACTGCCACCCCAACTCTGACCGCCACCGCGACCCTCACTGGCACACCGACAGCGACCGCTACCCCCTGCACAATTAGCTTCACCGACGTGCCAACCAGCAACCTGTTCTACGCCGACATCACCTTCCTGGCCTGTCGCGGGGTGATCAGCGGCTTTAGCGGTGGCGGTTTCCAGCCCAACGCGAATACCAGTCGCGGCCAGTTCGCTAAAGTCGCCACGCTCGGCTTTGCCCTGCCCAGCTTCAACCCGCTCACCCCCACCTTCAGCGACGTGCCAACCAGCAGCGTCTTCTACGGCTACGTGGAGTCAGCAGCGCAGGCCGGGGCGATCACCGGCTTCACTCCCGCCCAGTGCGTAGGTGCAGGCACTCCTGTTGCCAACCAGCCCTGCTTCCGCCCCAACCAGAACGTGACGCGGGCGCAGGTGGCGATCATAGTGCAGCGCAGCCGTGGTTACGCCATCGCCAGCCCAGCAGTACCGACCTTCGCCGACGTACCGAGCAACAACTTCGCCTACGCTGCTATCGAAACGCTGGCGGCGCGCGGGATCATCAACGGGGCGGCCTGCACCATCGGCGGCTCCACCCTCTGCTTCCGGCCCAACGACAACATTCGGCGGGGGGAGTTGAGCAAGGTTGTGCGGCGGGCCATCGAAGCTCTACCACTGCGCTAGGTAGGAAGCAGGGGAGCAGGAGGGGCGCAAGATTGTGCGCTCCTCCCTCATCGGCAGCACGGCAAGGCAACAACTGGAAAGCTCATGCCACATTGCAGGGTAACTGTTCCCTGCAACCCTGGACAGTCGCGTTCAATACGGTTACGCTACCGCCGAGCAGTCTCACTGCCCGGTAACTATTCCCTGCAACCCTGAGCAGTTAGCTTCAACCAGTTGAGCGGTTAACAACTGCCCGGCTGCGGGCGGCTGAGTGCAAAGCAACCTGACGGGCTAGCGGTCTAATCTGATCCTGGCCGAAAATAGACAAACTAAAACGGCGCATCCGTTCTGGATGCGCCGTTGCTTGCTGCTAGTGGGTTATCAATAAGGCTGGATGAAGATAACCACGAAGTAGTTCTTGCCCTTGCCGTCGCTCGCCATGCCAACCCCGGCCTGGGTGAAAATCGGGTCTAGCATGATGTCATGGTGACTCTTGCTATTAAAGTAGCCCTGGAAGGCCTGCTCA
>JBBROH010000301.1:0-2257 GCA_038229595.1 Chloroflexia bacterium
ACCTTTGTAGTGACGGCTGGCTGCCCACAGTAGCTTACCTGTCATCCAACATAAACCTGCAACTGCCACTAGTGAGAGCAACCTGCTCCCACTGGTGGCTCTATCACACGAGGATCAACCCATGTTTCGTTACACTACACAGAGCCTGCTTAAGCGTTCCTGGCGCAATCTGCTGTTGATCATGGGGCTGCTAGCCCTTAGCAGTGGCCTCTCCACCTTTGTGTCAGCCAACCAAACCGCTGGCATTAAGGTAAGCAGCACAATCAACGAGAATTGGCGTGGTGCTTACGACATCCTGGTACGTCCGCCAAGCGCGATACAGCCGACTGAGCGAGAAAACGGTTTGGTCGAAGCGAATTATCTTAGTGTGGGCCAATCTGGCATCAATGTGGCCCAGTGGAAGCAGATTGAGCAACTTTCTAACGTTGAGGTGGCTGCCCCTGTAGCTACTGTGGGCTACCTGCGTAACGCAACTGGCAGCATTGTGATCGACATCCCCCCACAGCAGCAGCCCTCGCTCTACAAAGCTAATGTAGTAGTCAGTTCAACTAACGGCTACAAACTTAACGAAGTGTCGAACCAAAACCAGTATTACTTGCTTAACCCGCCTACCGATGCTGATAGTACCTACGTTTTGCTGAGTACAGTTAATAGTAGTATGGGTGGAGAAGGCAATCTACCTTTTCTAACTGGTATTCAGCCACTACCTATCTTTTGGACATTGGTCACTGGCATAGACCCGGTGTCTGAACGCGAACTTAGCGGCCTGGATCAGGCAATCGTGGAAGATAAATACCTAGAGGCTAATGATGGCTACACACTTGAGACGGTGCTAGACCCACTTGAGCAGAAAGGGCTGAATAGGAAACAGTGGGCTGAAGGTGACAGCAACTTTGCCTTCAACTTCGGAGGGACAAACATTCCCCTGATTTTTGCCACAAGCACCTACGTGAGTCTGCCAACTACTATCAAAGTGGATAGACTACAACCTTTGGAAGCTGACCAACTTAAAGCAGCGCAGAATGCCGCCGATCCTTTTGCTGGTGGTGTAATTAACCAGGACGCACATGGTACCCTACGGAATTACTTCGACCAGCTTAAGCAGCCCAGTGAGGCTAGCCTTATCCAGGCCAGCATTGATCTGGGAGGTATCCTTAAACCAATGTCTCTCAGCAAGATCGGTGTCAGCCTGGAGGGCGACCAGTCTGGTCTGCAAACTGATCCAAGCTATCAATCTATAAGCCAGCAGGGTACCGACAAGAGTTACCAACCAGGGGCTATAGGCTACCAGGTAGCAACACCGCCTTTTAATGCCAACGGATTGCTGACCCTTGCCGCCAAGCCTAAAGCTGATGCACAGACCATCATCTCTGTCACTGGTGAAGTAGCATTTCGTTCACTGCCAGCGGCAACCCCAGCAATGGCACAGCAACCAAAGTCGGATGGTAGCGGCAACTACAGGGTTCCATATACCTTCCACGAAGTTGGCAGCTACGACCTCAACCGCCTGCCCGAAGCCGTCCGCAACCCCAACCCGCTCACCTACGTGCCGCTCGGCATCTACACCCCGCCGCTGGTTAAGCTGGTGCGTGATGCCGACGGCAAGGAACTGCCTGGTGGCCCTGTCACCCTCCACCCGACCATCAACCCCGCTTCCTTCATCCCCGGCCCGCCGCTGGCCCTGACCAACATCGCCTCGGCCCGCTTCTTTCGTGGCGACAACTGCATTGATGCTATCCGCGTCCGCGTCGCGGGCATTGACCGCTACTCCCCGGCGAACGTCAAGAAGGTCGAAGCTGTCGCTGCCGCGATCATCAAGGCCACCGGCCTGCACGTAGACATCGTGGCTGGCTCCAGCCCCCAGAACGTCCTCGTCTACATCCCCGGCTCAGCCGACGGCAAGGTAGCTGCGCTCGGCTACGTCGAGGAGCAGTGGACGACCCTGGGTGCCGCCGCCAACATCAGCAGCGGGATCGACAGCGCATCGGTGCTGATGCTGGGCGCAACCGGGCTGGCAGGTCTGCTCTACCTGCTCAGCCAATCCCTACTCTCTACCCTCAGCCGCCGCCGCGAACTGGCTCTGCTGCAAGCGGTCGGCTGGCGCAACCGCCACATCAGCGGCCTGGTCGTGGGGGAGGCAGCCATCCTCGGCTTGCTGGGGGGGCTGGCTGCTATTGGACTGGCCTTCGCTATCGCGGCGGGGTTGGGGCTGGCCGCACCCCCAGAGCAGGCGGTGGCGGTCGGCGCGGTGGTGTTC
>JBBROH010000302.1:0-2233 GCA_038229595.1 Chloroflexia bacterium
AGGCGGTTAGCGATGTGTTCAACGCCGACGGCACGGTTAGCAGCGACTACCTGTTGGGCGGCAGCGCGACCAACGCATACTACGAGCAGGCCACCAGCCACAACATCCCCGATGTCTTCTGGAACTACCTCAACCAGAGTGGGGTGGTCTACCGCGATGGGGTCTACGGTAACGGTCAGTTGATCGACTGGGTGTACGTGATGGGCTACCCGCTAACCGATGCTTTCTGGACGACGGCAACGATTGGCGGCCAGCCCCACAAGGTTCTCGTGCAGTTGTTCGAGCGGCGTACCCTTACCTACCAGCCGGACGCAGCCCGCGGCTGGCAGGTGCAGATGGGTAACGTCGGCAAGGACTACCTGGCCTGGCGGTATGGTCGCTAAAGATTGCTGAGGAGGGCGCATCCTGTGGGTTGCGCCCTCTTTTGCGTCATATCCCGCTGCTATCTTCGCTTCAAAGCTGCTCCAATACACCACTGGTTGGGGTCACTTCCAGCCCACGCTGGCGCAGTTCGCGGCTGTAGGCGTTAATGCCGATGCTGTCTGCCGCGAGGTGGCCGACGACTAGTAGCTGTTTGCCGTGCAGGTTGGCCTGGCGCAGTTTCGCCAACTCCTCTGGCATGATGTGGATGTAGATCAGCGTGTCTACACCGTGCCGAAAGTAGGCCTCGGCCACCGTTGCCCCGCCATTGGTGTAGCAGCCATGCGCGACCACTACGTTGCCTGCTGCTGCCGCTTCGTCGCCCAACATCACCTGCATCTTCGCCTCGGCCAAGCCGAACTCGGCATAGCTGGCGAACAGTGCGGCGGCCACCTGCTGCACTGTCGCCTGCGGATGCTCCCTAAGCGTCACGTCCACCGCCAGTTGCATCGCCTGCCTACCCAACTCGTCGCAGGGGCAGTGGACGTTGAGGAAGGGGAGGTGCAGTAGGCGAGCCAGCGAGGGTAGCTCGTCGTAGTTGACGGGGTGCGCCGCCAACTTGAGGCTTTCGACGCGGGGCAGCACCGCTTGTTCGGCCTCGGCCTGTGGTACCCCGTGCTTCTGCAAGAAGGTGAGGTGGCGGAGGTAGACCGGCCAACTGGTTAGCCCACGATCATACGGGTGATGGGCAATCACCGCATCGTAGCCAAGCTGCTGCGCCGCCAGCAGGTGGCCCGCGTTGATGTCAATGCCGATCAGCACGCGACGAATGTTCTCGCCAGGCACGAAGATGCGGCTGTCGGCGGGCGTTTCGCTAAAGCCTGCCAGGTCGTTGGCGACCTCCATCAGTTGGTCGGTGTTCAGCATGGTTGTCTCCTCTTGTGGGCGGCAGAATGGACGAGGGTGGCTACTGCCTGGTTGCAGGCGCACGTTCTGTGCCAACCAGCAGCGTAGCCACCCCTCTCCCCCGGCCTCGGTGCAGCAAGCGGTTAGCCGCGTTGTAGCTCTGGGTTGAGTTCTTTGTAGCCTTGCTCAATCTTGGCCCCAAACTCGTGGTTCTGCTGCAAGCGGCTGTAGTCTACTTGCGTGAAGGTTAGCTGGTAGCCGTCGGGGTCGCGTGGGGTCAGTTCGGTGCTGTTCCAGGGGGTGACAGTTGGCCCCACGCACTCCACCCCTGCCACCCGCCACTCGGTAGCAAGCTCGTCCAGGCTGATGTCCTCCGGCCAGACGGTGAAGTTGAGCCTGACCCCCGGCCCTGGCTGGCTGGCTAGCGCACTGCCTGCCGGGTAGAGCAGCAAGTCGGCGAACTTGATCCAGCGCACGTGCCACATCATGCCCGGCACGGTCAGCAGGGTGACGAAGCCCAGCTTCTTGTACCACGCGCCCGACGCGACCAGGTCGCTGACTAGCAGGCTGACGAAGGCGGGCATGGGGTAGATTTCGTTATTGCCACGCTTCAACACGCTAAAACCATAATCCTCGCTGATTTTGACTGCGCTCTGTTCATTGTCCATCGCAATTACTCCTTAGCTTGTTCTAGGCGAACGGCTCTGTTTGCCGCCACCACCATTATACCCACCCCGCCAACGGCGCGCATCCTCCCTGAGAGGTACACGCGCAAGGACGGTTAGGCCAGGGTTATACCAATTGCGTTTGGTCAGACAGTTTGTTTCGGCAGGCTGGCAAGGTTGTCCTCGATCCAGCCCCAGCCCGCCAGTTGTTTGATCCGCTCCCGGTCGCCCGCTAGCTCCTTCAGGTATACTTCTACTGCCGCTTGCTTCTCGGCCACGCTGCCGTAGACCCGCCCTTCCAC
>JBBROH010000303.1:0-2223 GCA_038229595.1 Chloroflexia bacterium
ACGAGAAGCTGCCAGTCAACGACCCCGACGCTGCGACCTGGACACAGGCGGGCGGCAAGGACGTGGCTGCTATCGTGGTGCCGATGAGCGCGCAGCAGATGGTGCGACCCAGTGGTGGCAGCACGAAGGCCGTAGTCGTCCGCGCCGTCGCTAGCAGCGAACAACTGGCGATCAAGATTAGCTGGCACGACGACACGATGAACAACCAGGAGGACGGCTACCAGGCCAGCGATGCCGTGGCGGTGCAGTGGCCGATGAAGGTCGGTGAAGCCCTCCCCTTCCAGTGCATGGGCCAGCTTGACGCGCCAGTGAACATTTGGCAGTGGAAGGCCAGCCTCCAGACAACCAATGAGACGACCGGCAACGGCCAACCGCCTGTCTACAACTTGATGAGCAATGGCATCTGCAAGGCCGCCGATGCAGCGGGCATGATCCCCCAGGGTCACGGCGTATGGGGCAAGTTCAAGGATGAGACTGGCGCAGAGCAGACCGGTTGGAGCGTGGTCTTCAGCCGCAAGTTCAGCACGGGCGACGCTAACTCTGCCGCTATCGAACCAGGCCACAGCACCAATGTCGCCTTCGCGGTCTGGAATGGCGCGCCGGGCGTGTTCGAGCAAAAGAGCCGCAAGGCAGTGGCTAGCTGGGTGCAGTTCAACGTGGTGGCCGGGACAAAGGTTGACCTGACCTGGCTCAATCTGATCCTGATCATCGGTGTAAGCGTGGTGCTGGTCGCCCTTGCCCTGCGCCTGACCCCACGCACGATGAACGCACAAGCGGTAGTGGACAGCCCCCAGGTGGACACGGAGGGACGGCCCGCCGCTGATACCCCGGCCAACCGCGCCCTCAAGCTAACAGCAAGATCGCGGCGGATGTAGAGGGTAGGGGTAATAGGCTCTAGCAGGTACCGGGGGCGTGCTGGCCCGCCCCCACAAATGGGCGAGATCGGGTAAAAGCGGAAGGGGAAGCGGTTAATGGACAAAGAGTACAGTGCAGCCCGAAACTTTGTAGTGACTGGTGCATTCTGGGTGATTGTTGGCGGCCTGGTGGGGCTGATCGCCGCGACTGAGATGGTTAGCCCCGACTTCCTCGGCGGCATCCCCTTCTTCGTCTTTGGTCGCCTGCGCCCGCTGCACGTCAATGTGATGTTCTTCCTCTGGATCAGTAGCATCTACTTTGGGGCGTTCCTCTACATCGTGCCAAAACTGTGCGGCACCAAGCTGTATAGCGAGAAACTGGGCAATGTTGCTATGGTGCTGTGGAACTTCGTCGGCATCTTCGCCCTTTTCACCCTGCTGACCGGCTACACCCAGGGCCGCGAGTATGCCGAACTGATCTGGCCGATTGACATTCTGGTAGAAGTCGTTCTACTGATGAACCTCTACAATATCGTGCGTACCATCCTCGCTCGCAAAGAGAAGAAGCTGTTCGTCTCCCTCTGGTATATCACAGGTGCTATGCTCTGGCTGCCAATCGTTTACGCCATCGGCAACGTGATCTGGGATCCCTTCACTAGCTGGATCAGCACTGGCACCTTCAACGGCAACCTGCTGCTTGGCTTCCCTGGCGGCAGCCTCGATGGTATCCGCGACTCGATCTGGAACTGGTACTACGGCCACAACGTCCTCGGCCTCTGGTTCACCCCTGGTGGTGTGGCTATGGTCTACTACTTCCTACCAGTGATCATCCGCTCTCCGCTCTACAGCCACACCCTGAGCTTGATCGGCTTCTGGGGGCTGGCTTTCTTCTACACGATGGTCGGCCACCACCACATCCTACAAACGCCTACCCCTGGCTACCTGAAGACGATTGCCACTCTCGGTAGTATTGGCCTGTTCGTGCCAGTCTTCACCTTCCTCGGCAACATCTGGATGACCATGCGCGGAAGCTGGGGTAAGATATACGAGAGCATCCCCCTCAAGTTCCTGATCGTCGGCACCGTCTGGTACTTCGTCACCTGCGTGCAGGGGCCATTCCAGGCGATCCAGGGCTTCAACCGCCTGATCCACTTCACTAACTGGATCGTAGGCCACGCCCACCTCGCTATGCTGGGGACGATGAGTAGTTGGGCAATGGGGGCGGTGCTATACATGGTGCCAGTGATCAGCCGTAAACGGCTTTGGTCACCCGCTTTGGCCGAAGCGCAGTTCTGGCTAGTAACGATGGGCTTCATCCTGATGATGATCACCTTGCAGGTTGGCGGCCTCGTCCAGGGTGGTATGTGGA
>JBBROH010000304.1:0-2202 GCA_038229595.1 Chloroflexia bacterium
ACCGCTGCCAACCAGCAGCCACCGCCACTCGGCTGGCAACTCCTTGCGGGCGAGATGCAGAGCCTTGAGCAGGCCGTCGAAGCCCTTGTTCGCCTCTACCCGCCCGACGCTGAGCAGCACAAACTGACCGTCGAGGGCAAGCCGTTGGCGCAGTGCCGCCTGTATTGCCGGGTCGAGGAGGGCGGTGGCCTCCTCCTCGTCAACCGCATTGGGCAGCACAACCACACGGCGGGCAGGCAGGTGCAGGTAGCCGCGCACCTCCTCTACCATCGCCATGTCGGTGGCGATCACCCGCTCGGCAGCCTGCGCCCCCCGCCGATAGAGGGCGCGGAAGGGGGCGTAAGCCAGCCACTTGCGCCAGTCGCGTACCTTGAAGTCTTCCAGGCCGTGGGGGTTCATCACCAGTGGTACGCGCAGGCCGTGCCGCGCCGCAGCGTAGCCCTCCGCACAGAGGCCGTGAGCGTGGACAAGCTCTGCGCCACCCGCAGCGACGAGGGCGGCCACTTCACACCCCATCGCCCGCGCAAAGAGGGGATAGTTAGTTATGCGGTCGGCCACCGAGTTGCGGCGCAGGGGCAGGCGGCTGTAGCGGAGATAGTGCAGCTTCAGCGGCGCGCCAGCACAGCCAGGGCCGAAGTCGGGGGGGGGATTGACCGAAGCCTGCACGAACAACTCAACCTCGTGGCCGAGCAGTAGCAGGTGGCGGGTCAGGTGATAGACGTGCCGTTCCAGGCCGCCAGTGCCACTTTGTGGGTAGACGGCGCGGGCGAGGTGGTCAATCTTCATGGCGCAGCGGTCTCATCTGGCAGGGCGGTCAGGGCGGCAGCAATTAGGGTGATTTCGCTCCTACTAGTCACCAAGTAGTTGGTGAAGTCGCGGGGCAACACGCCGCAACGTGGACACTGCACTGCTGGTTCGCTCATCGGCCCACCGCCGCAATATCTACGCTTATGTTGACATTTTTCTTGATCGCCCCTGCTAGTTGGCTGCTGTTGCCGATCAGGTTGGAGAGGCTGGTTGGGGCGGCTTTGGCATAGAGTTCACCCATCATTGTCCCCTTGTTGGTGTTGATCGTGATCTGGTGGGTGGGGAAAGCACTGCTATCCACGGTGGGTGTACCAGTTATCGGCGTGATCGGCGCGGGGGTGTCGAGCGGGACGCGCGGTTGTCTGCCATCCGCCAGCGTCACCCTCAGGGCCAACACCTGGTCGCTCTCGTCCAGCAGAGCGAGCAACTGTGGGTTCTCCGTCACCGCTCCAATTACGTAGTAGCCGCTTGGGTCGCTGGGTACCCCTTTGAGGAAAACGAGGCTGTCCACATCCAGTGCGCCGGGTTGGTCTGTCACCACAGCGAAGGCGATGCTACCACTTTGGACAGGCCGCTGGCTGCGCCTGGGCAAGCCCGTGATGATTGTTCCCGGCTGTTCGACGGCTACATAATCGTTCCTGATCGTCAGCGACCCTTTGAAGGCAGCCTGGTCAGCTTCGAGTATGGCGACCTGCTCCAGTGCCTCGCTGCTGTAGAGGATGCCGCGCAACACCCCCTTCGTAGTAGTGAGTATCAGGCTGCGGTTCAGGCTTGCCTCTGCGGTCAGTGTGGGAGCCAGCAGGCTGCGGGCCGTCGCGGTGGCCTGGGCCTGAGCGGTCTGAGTGGGGATGGCGATCTCGCTAACCCGTGCCTGCACCTGCGCCGTCTGCGTCCCCGGCAGGTTGGGGCTGGGCGTGCTGCTCGGCGGGCTGGTGGGCAGGGCGGGGAACTTCAGTGGCACACCATCGTAGTTGTAGCTGTTCCTCAGGTTGAGGCTGAAGAAGACGGCAAGGAGTAGCAGCAGCGCAGGGATGGCGCGACTGATGAAGCGACGGGTCTTTTGTTGCCGCCTGATACGCTCTATATCCAGCGGGCGGCCAATGCTGGCGGTGGGTGGCGCAGGCGCACTGACCGCCGCATAGCGCGAGTAGCCAGTCGGTGATAGTACACCGCGACAGCGCGCGCAGTTTGTAGCAGCGCGGGGGTTGGTCATCCCACAGCGGGGGCAGGTGATCTCAGGCTGGTTCATCATCTGTTCCAAAAGTGTCTAAAGCTGCGTGGTGGTTGCAAGGTTGCAGCCCATTATACCAGATCGGGGCAGCACATTCAGGTGCGGGGAGTTTCAAGTTCTTGCGGCCACCGATGCGTGGTACATGGCTGCCTGGGCCAACAGCT
>JBBROH010000305.1:0-2182 GCA_038229595.1 Chloroflexia bacterium
CGATGTGGACGCATTGCACGAGCAACTCAAGGCGGCAGGCGTGCCGATCAGCCAGGAACCGACTACGGAGTGGTGGGGCCGCACGATGATGTTCACCGACCCTGACGGCAACCAGCTTGTTGGCTGGCAGGAAATGGAAGGAGCATAACTGTGATTGACAAGTTGCACTCAACCAGCGTCTACGTCACCGACCAGGAGCGAGCGGTAGACTTCTACGTTAACAAGCTGGGCTTTACCATGTTCGCCAACTTCCCGATGGGCGAAGGGCCGAATAATAGCTGGATCGAGGTTGGCCCGGCTAGTTCGATCACCCGTATCGTGCTTGAGCCGACCCCAGTGCCGCGCCTGGCCTTCACCCTCGTCTTCACCTGCGATGATGCCCACACCACCTGCACCGAACTGCGCGAACGCGGCGTGGATATCAGCGAGGATGTAAGCGATAACCCCTACGGCTCAACCTTCCGATTCAAAGACCCCGACGGCAACGAGTTTCTGGTCAACCAGCCTGCTGATCAGCAGTAGGCTCGGCAAGCAGCAGGGGCAGATCACTCGATCTGCCTCTAAGCACCTGTTCAACTACGCGCCCGTTTGACCGGGATGTTGGCGGAGAGCTTGTCGAACTTCTCCCCTTTGGTCAGGTTAAACTCTACTCCCTCATCGTCAATCTCCACATACTTGCTGATCACCGCGATCAGTTCGTTCCGCATCTGCTCCATTACCTCTGGCGGCAGCTTGACGCGATCCTGCACCAGCACCAGTTGCAGCCGCTGCTTCGCGGCGTTGGCAGCCGTGCCATCCCGCTCGGAGGGGCGGTCGCTGCGGCCAAACAGTCTGTCAAAGAAGCCCATCTTCCCCTCCCCTCTAGCGGCGGCTACCAAAGAGGCGGCCCAGGCGGTCGAACAGACCGTCGCGCTCCTCCAGGTTCATTAGCGGCAGGCTCTCGCCCAGCAAGCGGCGAGCGATGTTCTGGTAGGCCAACCCCGCCCGCGATCCCTTGTCGTAGACGGCAGCCTCACCTTTGTTGGTGTTGATCACGATAGCTTCATCATCCGGCACCACGCCGATCAGTTCGATGGCGAGGATTTCGATCACGTCTTGCTGACTCATCATATCCCCACGAGCGACCATCTTCGGCTTAATCCGGTTGAGGATCAGGCGCGGGTGAGGCAAGCCGCTGGACTCGACCAGGCCGATGATGCGGTCAGCATCGCGTACCGCAGAGACTTCGGGGGTGGTGACGATCAGCACGTCGTCGGCCCCAGCAATCGCGTTGCGGAAGCCCTGCTCGATGCCAGCCGGGCAGTCGATCAGCACGAAGTCGAAGTCCTCGCGCAGGAGGGCGCAGAGAGCCTTCATCTGGTTGGGGCTAACCGCGTTCTTGTCCCGCGTCTGGGCGGCAGGCAGCAGAGCCAGTTCGGGCAGCCTTTTGTCCTTAATCAAGGCTTGCTTGAGGCGGGCGCGGCCCTCTACCACGTCTACGATGTCGTAGACGATGCGGTTCTCCAGGCCCATCACCACGTCCAGGTTACGCAGGCCAATATCTGCGTCCACCACCGCCACCTTCTTGCCCAACAGCGCAAGCGCAGTGCCGAGGTTAGCGGTCGTCGTCGTCTTGCCCACGCCCCCCTTACCGCTCGTGATCGTAATTACCTTACCTGCCATTCACGCTACCCCTCTTGCCAAAGTTGCCGTTCCAGCTTTCCACCACAATTTGTCCCTCTCTGACCGACGCACACTCTGGCCCCCCGGCCTCGGCCTTGCCCCGGCGCAGGCGGCGCAGCAGACCAACGCGCTGCCCACTCTGCGGCCCTGCTCCCCGCCCGACCGCCTCGGCAATGCGTAGCTGGGTTGGTTCCAACTGTAGAGCGCAGATAGTAGCCCCGCTATCACCGTTCGCCCCAGCGTGGACGAGGCCGCGCAGGCTGCCCCAGACGAGGACGTGGCCGCCCGCCACGATCTCGGCCCCCGCATTTACGTCGCCGACGATGCAGACATTACCCTCGTGCTGTACGCGTTGGCCGCTTCGTAGGGTGCGGCGGATGAACAGGGCAGCCCGCTCTGTCTCGGCGATCTCAAGCAAGTTGAAGGCGGCAAACTCTGGCTCCGCAAGGGGTACAACCTCCTCCTCATGCGCCTGCCTGCCGCCAACGCGCGTGAAGCTGGGTGGGCGTGCTTCGAGGTC
>JBBROH010000306.1:0-2159 GCA_038229595.1 Chloroflexia bacterium
GGCCTCCTCGAACAGGGGTCAATCGCAAAGGAGCAAGTAGATGCAGCTAACAAGTCGTTGGACAAGGATTTTGGAAAAGAAGTGGCTGACCATACTGGTGCTGATCAGCCTGCTAGTTGTTGCGGCCCCGGTTGTAAGTCACAGTCAGTCTGCCACTGACCTGCCCCAGCAACTACAGGTGCAAGTACCAACCCAACCCGCTGCCGACCCCGCCTTCACCGCACCGGTGGCAGTCGGCCCGGCCAGTCCGCTCTATGTCGAGTGGCCGAAGCTCGTCACCGAACGGGACGGCAGCCTGTCCGCCCTCTACTCATGGGGCTACCGCGACCATGTCTTCTACGTCCACTCTACTGACAATGGGGCAACCTGGAGCAACCCCGCAGATGTGGGTGGCAACCCACTCTGGGGCGGTAGTGCGGGCAACATCAACGTGGCTGCTGACCGCAACGGACGGCTGCATGGCTGCTGGTACGAACTCTACGGCCCAGTCTATCCCTCAATCCACTGCCGTATTCGTAGCAAAACTGGAGTATGGGGGCCGACGGCGGAGGTGCCGGGCAGCGGTGGCGAGCGGATGAAGGTGACGAGCATGAACGTTAATCCCAGCGGTCGCACCTACGTGCTGGCCGGGAAGTCAGCCCGCAGTCTCTACCTCTACGCCCTGTCGGATGCAGGCTACAGCCCACCCGTCAACCTGCCGCTGACGAAGGACAGCCAGCCCAGCCCCAGTTGGCTGCCGGAGATCGCGGTGGCAAAGGGCAACAGCATGGTGCTGCTCTACGGCGACCGCAGCCTGGGTCGCTACACCATCCGCAGCCTGCACCTGAGCGGACGGGGTGGCACCGGCGTGGGCGAGGAGTGGTACAGCCACTACTTCAGCGAGACTAACGCAGCGGGCGACTATACCAACGGGGTGCAGCAATACCGCATGAGCAGCATCCCGCTGGCTGAGGGCGGTATCGGCCTGGCCTTCGAGTGCAGGCTGGCGGACGCGGAAGACAAGGACATCTGCTACCGGGAGTGGAGTCCGGCCCGTTTCGGGATGCAGTATGGAGGCTGGCACACTGACACCGTGCGCTTCGTCACCCCGTCGCCACAAACCGTCGCGCCAGAGTTGTGCGTGGATGAGCGCGGCCAACGCTACCTGGTCTGGATGGACAGCTACGCCAATATGCAGGTGCTGGTTAGCTGGTCAGGTGACGGTAAGCAGTGGTCGCCGCCGCTGCGGGTGAATGGCGGCGCATACGCCCGCGAGAAGCACCCAAGCTGCGCCGTCAATCAAGGCAGATTGCACGTGATGTGGACAGATAAGATTAGCGGAGATGCGCGGCTGTACTACTCAAGCCGCCCCTTGCCAGCGTTGTACCCACCGCTAACCCCCACCGCCAACCAGCCCTGAACAGGAAGGTAAGTAATGAAACAAGCCAACAAAAAGATCATGCTAATCGCGCTGTTCCTGCTACCGCTGCTGCTAATCGTCGCCAGCCTGCTCATTGTACAGCAACGCCCAGCCACCGTTGTCAGCCAGCCAATGGCACAGGTAATCAGCAGCCTAACCGCCACCCAGCCCCAACCTAGTGCGACCGCCACCATGTTCAGGGTAGACGAAGCCCCCGCGACGCGCCCGCAACCCAGCGTCCGCACCGACATCAACCGCTACCGACGTGTCGAGCCGACCGCTGGCTCAACCGTGCCGCCAACTAGCAGCGCGATAGTTGCGGCTGTAAATGCCACACCAACAAGAGTAGCAGCGCAGGCTGGTAGCTGGCCGACCACCCTTGTGCCAGAGGCAATCCCCCTGGCCGCCAGCGACCCCGGCACCTGGCAGGTCGTAGCTGGCAGTCTGACCTACATCTTGCCTGAAGGGATGGTGGAAGGGGAGGGGCTGGGCAGCCTGCCGGTTGATGGACAGCCGACCAGCCTCAGCATCCAGCTAACCAGCAGCGACGGTGAGGATTGTGGGGTGGCCTTTGGCAGCCCCGACCGCTTCACCCTGCTGCGGCTAACCAGCGGCGGGCCTGACCAGACCATGATCCGTAGCTTCCAGTTCCATGACGACAACTTCGCCCCTCCGTCGGCCAGCATGAGCATAGCAAGCCGCTATGCGGTTGCTACGCACCAACTCAGCATCAGTAGCAATGGCATGGTACTGCTTGACC
>JBBROH010000307.1:0-2036 GCA_038229595.1 Chloroflexia bacterium
AACTGGGCCTTGACCGTCGTTGGCGCGCTCTATGGAGGTCTGCTCTCCTCCTACTTGCTGCACCTCTTTTATCTGCCCGCCAGCCGGGAGCGCAGCCCTGCGGCCAACCCCCTGCTATCCAACATCCTCAGCGAGTGGCAGGCCCGCCGCCTGCCCAGCCTCAGTGATGTAGGTTGGCCGATCAGCCCCGCCCCCGCCAGCAGCCAGGCCGCCCAAGTGGTGGTCGTTCTGCTGCTAGCCAACGCCAGCGGCTACTTCATCGCCCGCGCCTTCCCCCGCTATGCTGGCTGGCTGCTGCCGCTGGTTGCCGTCCTCTTTAGCGCAGGCGATGCGCTCTACTTCGGCTGGGCGGTTGCCACCCTGACCGCCGCCAGCTTCGCCGCCCTGCTCTTGGCGACATATAGCCAGAGGCTGCTAATTCCCGCCGGGGCGGACGGCTGGCTGCTGCCCCTCTATCACCATCTGGCCCTGCTAGCCCCTCTCGTCTACTTCGTGATCAACATCTGGCCGCCGCTATTATGCCGCCCAGCATCTAACCAGCATCTAATCTGCCAAACTAGCAGCCTAACAGGTGATGGTGTATAATTACTCAACTATGTCTCTCTGCTAGAGTGCCACGCACGCAGGAAGGAAACACACATTGATAGAAGCAATCTCTGGGGTGATCACAGCGATCCTGCTGCTCGTCCCTATCCTCTTTCTCCTCGTTCTCACCCATGAATACGGCCACTTCCTCACTGCCCGCCTGTTTGGGGTTACGGTGCATGAGTTCGGCATCGGCTTCCCGCCCAAAGCCCGCACCCTCTTTGTTAGCAAGAAGACTGGGGTTGAGTACACGCTCAACTGGCTGCCCATTGGCGGCTTCGTTCGCATGGAGGGGGAAGATGGGGAGTCCAGCGATCCCAACGCCTTCGTCCACAAACCAGCCTGGCAGCGGCTAATCATCCTCGCGGCTGGTTCGTTCGTCAATCTTGTTACTGCCTTGCTGATTTTCAGCTTCCTTGCCCTGTTCAACGGCACGCAGGTGCCGCAGACCCAGCAGGCTATCCTCTACGTGCAGCCAGATAGCCCGGCATCAGCGGCGGGCCTCAAGGCGGGCGACCTGTTGGTAAGCGCGAACGGCAGACCAGTCAAGACGATCAGTGACCTCTCTATAGAGGCCCAACTGAACATCGGCTACAAAGTCCCGCTCGTTGTCCGGCGCGACGGCCAGCAGCAGACGATCAACGTCGTGCCGCGTAAGCCAGAGAAGGGTCAGGGTTCGGTAGGCATTGAGAGCCTCGATCTCTTTGATAGCCTGAAGGTAGAGCGGGTGGTGGCGGGCAGCCCTAGCGACAAGGCGGGTTTGCGGAACGGCGACCTGATCGTGGCGGTAGACGGCAAGTCAGTAGTCAAGCAGCCAATCTCTGACAGTCTGGCCCTCAACCAGGCATTGCTCGGCAAGACCTCGGCTAGCCTCAGCGTGCTGCGGGGTAAGGAGCAGGTAGTGGTCAGCAGCGTGCCGATTACCCTGCCACTGCGTACCAACAGCAGCCCCTCCGCTCGTGCGGGCCTCAACGACGCATTTATTGCTATCCCAACCGAACGCATCTCTTACGGGGTGATCGGTGCAGTGGGTGAAGGCTTCAATCGGCTGGGCAACACCTTCGGCCAGATGGTCGCCACCTTCAAGGCACTGTTCCAGGGCAGCCAACCCGTCACCAACCTCAGCGGGCCAGTCGGCATCGGCGCACTGACCAACCAGGTAGCGCAGAACGGTGGTTTCATCGGCCTGCTTAGTCTAATGGGCTTCCTGGGGGTCAACCTATTCGTCGTCAATATGCTACCCTTCCCCGCCCTCGACGGTGGCCGCTTCTTCTTTGTGCTAATCGAATTGCTGCTGCGCCCATTCGGGGTGCGCCGCATCCCACCGCGCCTGGAGGGGACAATCCACTTTATCGGCTTCGCCATCCTGATGGTCTTCATCCTGGTCGTTTCGATCAGCGATATTGGGCGGCTGTTCAACCCGCAATGAGCCGGGCTGCGGCAGAGCGGGC
>JBBROH010000308.1:0-2022 GCA_038229595.1 Chloroflexia bacterium
GCGGCCCTGCTCAACATCCTCGACAATGAGGCTGGGCCGCGACCGCCAGGAACGAACCACCCTGATGAACAAACCAACCGTCGTTAACATCTCCCCCGCCCTGCCCGCCGCAAGCGGGGAGGTTGGGCTGGGGCGGACTGTCGCCCTCAGTCGGGTGTTGGTTGCGCCCTTGCTGTGGCTAGGGCTGGCCCTGCTGTTGCTCGGCTTGCACCAATGGTGGCTGAACAGCAGGGCCAACCTGGGCGGCTGGGGGGTGGACGATGCCTGGATCACCTTCCGCTACAGCCACAACCTGGCCCTCGGCAACGGGCCAGTCTGGAACGTGGGTGAAAGGGTAGAGGGCTACACCAACTTCCTCTGGATGCTGCTGGTGGCCGGGGCGATGAAGCTGGGCTTCGGCGGGATCGGGGTCAGCATTATCGCTGGGGCCGCTGCTGCCCTCGCCACCGTGCCGCTCACCTACCGGCTGGCAGAGACAGGCCGCTGGCGGGGGCGGCTGCCCGTCGTCTCGGCAGCCCTCACCCTCTTGCTGGCCGCCGACGGTTCGTTCGCCACCTGGAGCGTCGCGGGCCTGGAGACTAGCTTCTACACTATGCTGCTGCTCGCTGGCGTGCTGCTGTTCGTCCTCTCGATAGAAGCAGAAGGCGACCTGTCCGACCCCCTTCGCGGCGGCGGGCTGGGCTGGGGGCCACTGCTAGCGGGCGGAGCGGGCCTGTTGTTCGTTCTCGCAGCGATGACCCGCCCTGAGGGGCTGTACTCCTATGCGCTCGGCGGCCTGTTCCGCCTCTACACGCTGGTGCAGCGGCGCAAGTTGCTGCGGGCTGACCTCTATTACCTGCTACCGCTGATCATCCTCTACCTGCCCTACTTCGCCTGGCGGTGGAGTTACTACGGCTGGCCGCTACCCAATACCTTCTACAACAAGGTGGGTAGTGGCTGGGCGCAGGTGGAGCGTGGCATCCGCTACCACAGCAAGTTTGTGGATCGCCACAGCGAGTTGTTCTTCTTCCTACCATTCGTCGCCTTGCTCACCCAGCGATTGAACCGCCGCCTGCTATTCATCTTCAGCCTCGTTGTTGGCTACTGGCTGTACATCGTCTATGTCGGCGGCGACTGGAACTGGGCGATTGGCCGCTTCTTCCACCCCATTCTGCCGCTGCTGGTGGTGCTGAACGCCGACGCACTGCGTGGCCTCTACGACGCGATAGTAGCCCGCGCTGGGCAACAAGCAGAGAATCAGCGCGGCCTCAAGCTCAAGCTAGCCCTGTTTGGCTGCCTGGCCCTGCTGCTGATCGGCTACTTCCAGTTTGAGCGCAGTAGCCTGAAGGGCGAGGTGAACGGCGACCAACTGGCTTACTTCCAGAGCGTCTCCGCCGCCCTCTACAGCAACGCCCTGTGGATCGACGCGCATTCCAGCCCCAGCGACTTGATCGCCACCACTGCCGCCGGGGTGCTACCCTACTACAGCAACCGCCGCTACCTGGACGTACTCGGCCTTACCAACGAGCATATCGCCCACGTCAGCATCCAGCAGCAGGGTATTGGCCGCCCTGGGCATGAGAAGACCGACATCCCCTACGTCCTCTTGCAGCAGCCGCGCTATATCGTCCTCACCGCCCAGGACAATGAGTGGCTGACCAACAACGACTTCAAGGCCGCTTACCAGCGCGTGCAATGGTCGAGCGACAAGGGCTATAATGAAGCAGCCCGCGTCTACCAACGGCGATAGCTGCCTACCCACAATGCTATGCTGACCAGGTTGAAACCCCGATGGAGTGAACGATGACTGAGAGTAAACTGACGGATGAGCAGGTAGCCGCGACGTTGGCCGAGATTCGCGCAAAGGTGCAGGCCCGCCGCGCCCGCCTGAGCAGCGAGGAATCCGCCGCTCTGGGCAGCCGCGCCTTCAACCTGACGGAGCTACGCAAGGCGGTGGACGAACTGAACGACCACTGGTTCGTCTCTGCCCACCTGCCCATGACCTGGGACACCCCGCTGGTCGGGCGGCTAAGCAGCTACACC
>JBBROH010000309.1:0-2014 GCA_038229595.1 Chloroflexia bacterium
CAGCAGCCTCAACTCAACATCACCTTCCTCGACACCGCTAGCGGCCAGTGCCACCGCCTCAAGTCGGGAACGCAGCCGACCGGGGAGCGTAATCCCGCCAAGATGACCATTGCCGACTTCGTGGATGGCTACTCGGATAGTCTACTCAAGGTGTTGGACAAGATGTGTCCGGCCCTGCATGACCCGCGCAACCAGCAGCACAAACTCAGGTTGCCAGCCATGAGCCGTACCCTCTACCAAGCCCAAGCCGATGCGGTCATGGCCGGATTGAAGCTGCTCTATCAAAACGAGGACTTTATCCTGCTGGGCGAGATCGGCAGCGGCAAGAGCAGCACCAGCCTGGCGACCGCTGCCGCCCTCAGCCCTCGCAACCTCAAGGCTACCCTGGGTCAGCTTGACCGCCAGCCGTTGCAGCCGGGGCGGTCGCGGCTGAAGCCGGTGCGGGTTGCGCTCATCTTCTGCCCGCCGCACCTGCTAGCCTCGTGGCAAGACCAGATCAGGCTGACCTTGCCGGGGGCAAAGGTGGTGGTGTTGGACTCAACCGCTGACGTTGACCGCCTGGCCGCGCTCCGCAACACCGCGATAGGTTTGTTGCGGCGGGCCGGAGCCGCCAACATCGCGGCGGCGACGCGCCGCAACCTGATGCACCCGCAACGTGCGCTAAAGCTGATCGGTGTTCAGGTTTTACGAAAAGGCCCTACTGGTGGGCGGCGGCCATTGCACTAACCTTGCTGCCGGTAGCGATCCTTGTAGGCCATCCAGGATCGCTGCCCACTCCTGCCGATGTTCTGCCCGCACGTCCAAGTCATGTTCCACTAGCCCGCTGTAGTGTTCAAGGAACTCGTCTGCATCTTCGATCAGGCGCAGGTAGTACCAGATGCTCCGGCTCAGGCCGTTGACGATGATCTGGCAGCCGGTTTGCTGCTCCACCGTCGCAACCTTGCTCTCTAGCTCCCTTTCGCTGCCCGCTGCGATGTATTGCTCCCTGCTAGACAGGATGTAGTAGCGGTCTACCGCCACCCCGCCGAACTGCGCTGGCCTCAGTTCTTGCACCAGCTTGTCTACCATGTTCGTGCTGATGAACTGATCTGACTTCACCTCTATTCCCTCGAACGGGGTGCCATCGCTCCTATCTACCTGGATGTCACCGATCCGGCCTAGCTTGTCGTTGCCAGTGTGCCTGCCCAACGGTTGCAGCTTGCAACCCTTGTAGCGGGGCAGTTGTGCCACCAGGCACTGGTAAATAGCGTATATCGCTAGCTCTGGCAGGCGGGCGCGGCCATTACCCTTTGCGTGCTGATAATGCTCCATCACCGCTGTGTGGATTTGCTTGATCGTCAACCCTGTCAGGCGTGCATAGTCATAGCTGGGGTTGACCTTGCTCTTGAGGTCGAGGGTCATCAGCAGCACGATCACGGCTACTGGCTCTACCCCTTCCTCTTGTACTGCATGGAGAATGCTCTTGTAGGCATCTACGCTGCCTGCGCCGCGGGTCTTGGCAACGAAGCCCAAGTCGTGGGGGAAGGGCCGTTCCAGGTTACGCCCGCTCTCCATCCCGCTGGCCGCATTGTGGGTCAGCCCATGCTCCTTCAAGAAGGGGGTGATGTTCTGCTGGTCGGTACTACGGTTGGAGTAACCACCAGCCATATCAGCCTGTATTCTGCGAATGTCCTGCTCCGGCACCACCATCTTCTGCACTAGCCCGGTTAGCAGAATGCTATAGATGTACTTGCTCGACTTAAGGTTTGCCATAATCGTTGCAACGCCGTCGGCCACGCTCGCGTCAACCGGCACAACCTCACCAGCCGCCAGTTTCTTCAGGGGGTGGTTCAAGCCCGGCTGTTGACGGATGTAGGCAGTGATCGCTTGGTCGGGCGCATCGCCACCTAGCAACACCTGCGCCTGCGTGTATGCCGCACTCAGGACGGCAACATACTTGCTGTGGTCGGCCATGTTCTTCTGTTCTTCCTTCCAGCTTACTGATACTTGTTTGTCAATGTTGGTCGTGAACGGG
>JBBROH010000310.1:0-1967 GCA_038229595.1 Chloroflexia bacterium
CTGCCAGGTGGTGGAGAGCGCGATCTACCGCACCGAGGCTGGCGAGGCGGTGACGGTGCTAGGCAAGGGCAAGGCGATTGCACCTGGCTATGACCGCGACTACGACGAGGCGCGCTACATCCTGGACAACGCCGAGGAAATCCTGGCGAAGATGCAGGAGCGCGAACGCCAGCGCACGGGCATCAAAACGCTGAAGATCAGCAACAACAGCGTGTTTGGCTACTACATCGAGATTGGGCATGGCTCAAACAACAGCAGCAAGATACCCACCGACTACGTGCAGAAGCAGACGTTGGTCAACGCCAATCGCTACGTCACCCCCGCGCTGAAGGAGCTTGAGAACCAGATACTGACCGCCCAGGAGAGGTTGGTGGAGATCGAGCGCAAGGCGTTCTTCCGCATCCTCAAGGCGATCACCGAGCAGGCCGACCAGTTGATGGCGACGGCCAACGCTATCGCCCACATCGCGGTCTTCGCGGGGCTGGCAGAGACGGCGGTCGCCAACAACTACGCCTGCCCAACCCTGGACGAGGGCGAGCGTATCGAGATCGTCGCGGGCCGCCACCCGGTCGTCGAACTGGCCCTGCGCGGCGAACCGTTTGTGCCAAACGACCTGAGCCTATCGGCTGACGAGGAGCAACTGCTGCTGATCACCGGCCCCAACATGGCGGGCAAGTCCACCTACCTGAGGCAGGTCGCGCTGATCACCCTGATGGCCCAGATCGGCTCCTGGGTGCCAGCCCAGAGCGCACAGATCGGCCTGGTTGACCGCATCTTCACCCGTATTGGCGCGCAGGACGACCTTGCCACCGGCCAGTCTACCTTCATGGTCGAGATGGTAGAGACGGCCAACATCCTTAACCATGCTACCCGGCGCAGCCTGATCATCCTGGACGAGATTGGGCGTGGCACCAGCACCTACGACGGCCTGGCTATCGCCCGCGCTATCGTCGAGTACCTACACAATAGCCCGCGCCTGGGTGCAAAGACGCTGTTCGCCACCCACTACCACGAGCTAACCGAGCTTGAGAAGCTGCTGCCCCGCGTGCGGAACTACAACGTGGCGGTGGCCGAGGAGGGCGACCACGTAATCTTCCTGCGCCAGATCGTGCGGGGGGGGGCCGACCGCAGCTACGGTATCCACGTGGCAGAGATGGCGGGCCTGCCACGCAGCGTGATCCGTAGGGCCAACGAAGTGCTGACCGAACTGGAACGCAGCGGCGGCAAGGAGGAGCGGCGCGGGGCGATGACCCGCCTCAACCAGGTGGGCAGCAACCAGATGTTGATGTTTGGCTCTGGCAACGGCAGTGCCGTGATCGCCCCACCCGTGCCTGAAGCAGAGGTCGCTGCGGCCAACCCCGCCCTCGAAACTCTTGCTAGCGAACTGACTAGTATGAGAGTAGATGAGATGTCGCCGATTGAGGCGATGACGCGGCTGTACGAATTGCAGCGCAAAGCGAGGGAAGCCAGCAAGGAAGCATAGATAGCCCCGACAGCAGTGGAGATGCAGGTTGCGGCACCACGACGGCGCAGCAGCAAGCGACTACGCAATGTACTACTTGCCACTCTCACCCTGATTCTGCTCACCCTACCGCTGATCATTGCGGTGAGCATGACCTGGCCGATCCACCTGACGATGAAGGCAGAGGTGGCCGACTGGATTGGCCCAAAGTGGCGCAATGTCGCCTTTGCTCCATTCCGCTGCCCGGCAAAACAAAGAGCCGGGCAACCTGCGCCCGGCCCTGATCGTCAATCAATTGCCGCTGTGCTAGCGGCCACCCTTCGGTTCGCCGAGGATGCGATCTACCAGCATCACTGCAAGGCGGGTCGCCAGGGTGGTAAGCAAGATGGTCAACACCGCTTCGAGGATGCGGCGGGGCAACTCCTCCTGCTCGCCACCACGCCCGCCTTGCATCGCTTCCATGATATTCTGCATTTGCCTTTTCTCCTTGTTGTTAGTGGAAACA
>JBBROH010000311.1:0-1852 GCA_038229595.1 Chloroflexia bacterium
AGGGGTTAGCAGTCGTGGCGAAGCCAGCCGGGGCGGGGGCGGCAACGTAGACATCGCAGGCTGTTGCATCCACTTCCCCGCCTTTGAGGTGGTCGAAACTAAAATCTGTGTTCATGAAAGGTGCAGCATGATCCTCCCCAAAGATCGCGACCCTCGCTTCATCACCATCCGTCGCGGTGGAACGCTCACGGATTCAGACCATCACCTTCTCGCCTCGTGGGCAGCAGCGTGTGCGGAACACGTCCTGCACCTATTCGAGTCGGCGAAGCCTTCGGACTCGCGACCGCGCCACGCAATTGAGCAGGCTCGGGCATGGGCGCACGGCGAGATCACGATGTCCCAAGCCCGTGCGGCGGCCGGTGCGGCGAACGCGGCGGCCAGAGATCTGAGCGGAGCGGCACGCCATGCCGCGTATGCTGCTGGTCAGGCGGCAGTGGTCGCGCACGTCGCCGCGCACGAACTCGGTGCCGCAGCCTACGCGATCAAGGCCGCACGCGCGGCTGCGCCTGAAGGCGAGGGCGAGAGTACCGGCCAGCTTGAGTGCAGCTGGCAGCGCGACCAGCTGCCAGCTGCGATTCGCGATCTTGTCCTAGACGACCAGCGGTTGCGAAATGACATCTGCTGGTCGGTATTCGACTGCTGATGGGCGACTGGCGTGTGCCAGCACTGCCCAACAAGTGCTTTAAGATTGCATCCACTTCCCCCTCTTTGAGGGGATTGAAACGAAAATATCACCTAAGGTGGTGTCCTTCTTTTTCCAAATTAACTGATTGCATCCACTACCCCGCCTTCGAGGGAATTGAGACGTTGTAGCCAGCCACCTCCGCCTGCTATGCTCATTCGCGCAACCTTAACCGCAAGTCGAACATACCGGATCGCAAGTCAGCCACACCTATTGCTAACAACAGACAACTATGCTATAATATAAACCAGCCAAGCCAACACCCACTCAGGAGTACGCCCTTTTGTCTACTCCATCCACCAACCCGCCGTACCGTCAACTGCGGGAACTCGGCGACCACCTGCTGGCCCGCGCCCTCGGCGAGTCCAGCCGTGCGCCCGATGACCTGCCCGCTGTTGTGCAGCACGCCTGCCAGCTAGTCGGCCTTGACCTCGCCGACCTGCATCCGCAGGCCCAAACCAGCGTGTTCGCCCCGCTTGAAGCCGACCGCGCCCTCCGGCAAAGCAACAAACGTAAGGACGAACGCCCAGCCATCTGGCCACCCACCCCCGCCGATTACACCCGCGACGGGCAGCCAGCCAGCCTCGGCCCGTTCGCGCTGGCGCAAGCGGCAACCAGCCCGCGACAGCACTGGCAATCGTTCCACGATGCCAGCCAGCAGATCAAGGGCGAAGACCGGGCCGCCTTTGACAGCTATATTCACCTCTACCGTCAGTACGCCACCCACGTCGCCAGCCCACTCGCGGGCAAAGCCCACCTGCCGCTCTACTCGCTCTACCAAACCATCTGTGCGCTGGCCGCAGTTGACTGCACCAATAGCGTACTGCTACTCGGCGGCGACCTGCCTGGCATCCAGACCTTGCTCTACACCATCGGTTCAGCCGGAGCCGCCAAGTCGCTCCGCAGCCGCTCGTTCTATCTCAGTTTGCTCAACGACCTCGCCGTGCGCTACCTGCTTGACGAACTGAACCTGCCCGCCGCCTGCGTCCTCATCAACGCCGGTGGCAACTTCACGCTGGTGCTACCGGCGGCGAAGGCTGACGACGTGCTGAAGCTGACCGCCAAAATCAACGACAACCTGCTGCAACTGCATGGCGGCGAACTGTCGCTAGCCATCGCCATAGAGACGTTTGCCACCGCCGACCCCAGCCAGTTTGAGGCTAGCTTTAA
>JBBROH010000312.1:0-1752 GCA_038229595.1 Chloroflexia bacterium
CTCCCAGCGTTCAGCCCCGAAGGGCCGCACGTTCAAGCGGCTGTCGAGCCGCACCAGCCCGCCGAAGATCAGACTGTTGATCATAGTTTGCTGGCTGTTACCGGCCAGTGGTGGATCAACATCGGGGGGGGCTGCCATACCCTCAATTGACCAGCGCAGCACTTGTGGCCCTGCCGCCGGGTTGTCGGGGGCAGCACCACAGGCCGTCAGCAAGGGGCAGAGCAAGGCCAGAGCTAGCAGCAGAGTTGGCAAACGACGGGGCATAAGTTCTCCTCCAGTAGCAAAACAGTTTTCGCCGCTTATTATAGCACATCCAGGGGCTAAGTCTAATGGCTTTCTAGCACGTCGTTAATGCGAAGCTAACGCTGATCGAGTAAAGTAGCAGCATGAAGTGCTACCAGACACAGCCGAAAGGGAATAGAGCATGACGATCTACCAGCCAGACTTCAGCATCCAGCGTAATACCACGCCAGTTAGCAAGCAGGCGGACACCGTAACCGCTGCTCAGGAGCTTGGCCCCGCCGTCGTCACCGTCGTGACCACGCGAGAGGGGGAGGCGCGCAACTGGCGGGGCGGCCCGCGCCAGGGGGTGGGCAGTGGGGTGATCTTCGACCAGGCAGGCTACATCCTGACCAACGCCCACGTCGCAGGCGAGAGCAGCAAGCTAGAGGTAATCTTTGCAAAGGGCAGCCGCAAGGTGCCAGCCGAACTGATCGGTCTGGACCACGAGAGCGACGTGGCGGTACTGAAAGTCAGTGGCTCCCTACCAGCAGTGGCAGCTCTGGGCGACAGCAACAAGCTGCTACCCGGCCAGCCGGTAATCGCCATCGGCTCGGCCCTCGGCAGCTACCGCAATAGCGTGACTGCTGGCGTAGTCAGCGCACTCAGTCGCCGCCTAGGCGGCATCAGTGCGCCGCTAATCCAGACCGACGCGGCGATCAACCAGGGCAATAGTGGGGGGCCGCTAGCTGACCTCTACGGCCAGGTGATCGGCATCAACACGGCAGTAGTACGTGGCTCAGGCTATGGGCTGGCCGAGGGGCTGGGCTTCGCCATCCCGATCAACACCGCCATCGCCATCGCCACCCAACTGATCCGCGAGGGCCGCGTTTCTTATCCCTACCTCGGCATCCAATACCAGGAGCTAACCCCCGACCTTGCCGCCTACTATAGCCTGCAAGTGCAGAATGGTGCCTTCATCCAGGAGGTGACGGCGGATGGCCCGGCAGGGCTGGCAGGTCTACAAAAGGGGGATGTGGTAGTTAGCCTGGGCAGCCAGGAAGTCGAGGAAGACAACCCACTAATCAACCTGCTGACCAACTACCGGGTGGGCGACGAGATCGCGCTAACGGTAGTGCGCGGTGAGCAGAGGCTAATCCTCAGCCTCAAGCTCGCGCAGCGGCCCCCACAGCCGCAGCCGCCACAGCGGTAAAGAGGGAGAGAAAGAGGAGGCGGTGCCGCGCGGTGCTGCTTCCTCCTACTTTGTCGCCCGCTCAACCCTTGCCGAAGTTCTTGCTCACAAAGTCGGCTCCTGCCCCATTGTCGGTCAGGTCATCGAGGTTGACAACACGGCTACGGGCGAAGGATTGTTGCAGCAGGCGGTTGTAGCCACTGCTGTCGCCCGCCTGCAAGGCTGCCACCATGCGCTCAAAGTCAGTGGCGGCTAGCGGCCAGGTGACGGCGAAGTGGCCGCCCGTCACCCGCAGCGTAGTGCTAACCCGCAGGATGTCGGCGGTAGGATAGTAGGCACGC
>JBBROH010000313.1:0-1697 GCA_038229595.1 Chloroflexia bacterium
GGCGGCGGGTGGTTGCGGGCGGCCAGGGCCAGCCGGGGCAGACTGCGCCAGCACTACTGGCAGCAGCCCGCCGAGCAGAGCGAGGGTGAGCAGCAGGGCAGGCAGGCGGCGAACACGGGGCATGGGCGATGCTCCTTCCAGGGCAGCAAGCAGTGAGCTTCCGGTTTATGGCTGAGGATCAGATGTAGCAGGCACCTTCTCATTATACACCCATCGAAGATACGCCACAACTCGCGCGGACGGTTTCGTAGCTGCTTACTTTAGGCTATAATTACCCCTTGAAGGAGGGCCACATGAGATGAAGATCGTTGAACTGACCAGCGAAGGCGAGTGGCGCGAGGCGTTTCCCCTCATGCAGCAGTTGCGCCCACACCTGGATGAGGCGCAGTACCTGTCGCTGCTGGCTGCGATGAAGCCGAGCGGCTACCGCCTGTTCGCCCTGCGCGAGACGGGGGGCGGGATCGTCGCGCTGGCGGGCCTGACCCTGACCACCAACCTGTACGATCTCGACCACCTCTTTCTCTACGACCTCGTGACCGACGAGACTAAGCAGGGCGCGGGCTTCGGCAAGCAGATGTTGGGCTACGTAGAGGAGTTGGCCCGCGCGAACGGTTGTGGCGGTGTCACCCTCAGTTCTGGCTTCCAGCGCACGCGGGCGCACCGCTTCTACGAGCAGGGGATGGGCTACAGCAAGACAGGCTACAGCTTCAGGAAGCGGTTTTAGCCACAAATTGGCGTAGATGTTCAGGCTAGTAGATACCTGGAAGTGGCTGGCTGGAGAGGAGCGATTTGCATCAAGCGTGCTGAAGTCGCGCCAAGTAGTCGCTGACCCGCTTGTCGCTAGCTGCCTACCGCTGCGGCCCTGATCGACTACGCTGCCTCTTTCTTTGGCAGGTTGGCGGCGGCTGTGGTAAGATAAGCATCTAACCGTTGAAGTACCGCCCTCTAGCAGAGGACGGCATCAGGATAAAGATAGAAGGAGCAGGAGTAAGTAATGCGTAAGGTACTAATATCTCTCTCGGCGATCATGGTACTGGGGATGCTGCTGAGCAGCCTCAACCAGCCGCCCGCTGCTGCCCAGCCCGTAACTGGCAAGGGCGACGAACAGCAGAGCCGCCTGATCCTCGAAGGGAAGGGCGCGCAGCCCTACCAGCCGATAGGCCAGCCCGACCTGACGATCAGGCCCAGTTCGCAGCCGCTAACCAGCACCGTGCCGAACTACCGCGCCACCCTCGACGATAATAGCAGTTGCAACAACGGCCCTGGCGGTGCCTTCACCAGTTGCTCGCAGCAGGAGCCGCACCTGGCGGTCAACCCCACCAACCCGAACAACGTTGTCGCAGCGGCTAAGGACTGGCGGCCCCCCACCAACGAGAAGCTAATCTGGATTTACACCACCTTCGACGGTGGCGCGACCTGGATCAACCAGCCGATTACCTACACCGCCGCCGCTGGGGTGGTCAACTCCAGCGACACCATCGTGCAGTTCGATGCGCTCGGCAATGTCTACGTCAACTCCCTCGTCTATAACGCCACCGCGCTGGGCAACTACGTGGTGAGCAGCACCAATGGCGGCCTGACCTGGGGTACTGCGGTGCAGGTAGATAGTGGTGACGACGATAAGAACTGGATGGCAGTGGACAACACCCCCAGCAGCCCCTACTTTGGCCGCCTCTATGTCTGCTGGTGGGATACGA
>JBBROH010000314.1:0-1658 GCA_038229595.1 Chloroflexia bacterium
GGTAAGCTGCCGCTGGTCGGGGCTGGTTGGGTCGAGGTCTTGCGGGCTGATCGGCGGCTCCGGCGAGTCCAGCTTCAACTCGCTCACGCCCGGCGCGAGGCTCAGTGCGAGGCTGACCGTCTGCAACTCTGGCTTGACCGCCGCATTGCCCAGTAGCCGCTCCCCCTGCCACAGTCGCAGCGTGCGCTCCTTGTTGAACGCCTGCGTCTGCATCGTTAGCTGTACCTGCCGCGCCTGCCCACTGGCGTTCACCACCGCCAGCGTTGCCCCCGCCCCACTCACCCAGCGCACCTTGCCCAGCGGCCCACGCTCAAGCTGCCCCCAGTCGTCGAGCAACGCAATCGGCAGCAAATCGCTGCGTACTTGTGGCACGGCGTAAGCGGTCAGCGTGCCGTCGTCAGCCAGCGGCTGCACCCCCGGCATCAGCCGCCGCCCAAAACCGCGTCTGCCGCCAGCAGGCGACCAGCCCGACGAGGGCCAGCCCCATCGCCACGTAACCGGCATTGCTGATGCCCGGCACGTCACCATAGCGGTTGCCCACAAAGTCGAAGCTGCGGGCGATGCTACCGTAGAGCGGGCTGACCGCGTTGGGGGTGACGAAGGAGGTCAAGTCCCAGGAGTGGGCGAGGGTCTGGTCGAAGGGGCGCACAATCGAGGCGTTACCGGTAGCTTCACGCACGGTGACAAAGAGCAGCGGCGACAACACCGCCACCGCCGTCAGCCCAGCCAGCACCACGTCGCGGGTCGCCCGCAGCCGGTCGCGCCAGCTACGTTCACGCAGCAGCAGGTAGACGATGAACATGATGGTAAACAGGCCCATGTAGACGAAGAACTGCCAGTCGGCCAGGGCGGTCAGCACGAGGAAGAGAGCGGCGGCCAGCAGCCAGCGCAAACGTGGGCGCAGCGGGGCATCAACCGGCGGGCTGGTCAGCTTGACGAGGGCAAGGATGTAGAGGGGCATCCACTGCATGGCAAGGTAGAAGGTCTGGCCGCCGCCGAGGAAGTTCCAGCGGGTGGGATTGGCGAAGGTGTAGACAGCACCCGCAAGCCAGGCCGCGAAGTAGCCGAGGCCGAGGGTGCGGGCGAGGGCGTAGGCGGCCCAACCGGTAGCGACGAAGCTGGCGAACAGCAGCACATTGTTGGCGACCAGTGGGCCGACAGTAGCGGTGAGGGGCAGGGCAAAGAAGCCATTAGGCACGTTGTAGGTATGGAACAGCAGGGCCGCCCCCGTCGGGTAGTAGAGGAAGTCGGTATAGAACAGGCTAAAGTGCTGGGTTTCCACCACATTGTGGTAGACCCACCAGATGTTCCAGGTGGCCTGCCAACCGTCCGTCTGACCCGCGACGTGGGTGGTGAAGTTGGGCAGCAGCGAACGGAGCAGGCACAGGGTAGCGACGAGGTAAGCAAACGGAGAGGCAAGGAAGTACAGCCAGCGGGTGGGTTCGCGGCTAGGGGTTAGCTGTTCGGTGCGAGGGTCGGTCAAAATAGCCTCCAAGCTGGTGATCGGGAGATGCTGCTATTATACCAATTGCGTTTAGTCAAGCCGTGTGGTAAAATGGAGCTACTAGGAGGTAGCTGGATGGCACGCGGCAAAGTGTTCAAGATGGATTGGCAGGACGATGCGGCCACGCTCAAACAGGCTTATCAGCAGGAGACCA
>JBBROH010000315.1:0-1639 GCA_038229595.1 Chloroflexia bacterium
AGGTCGGCGGCTGGCTAAGGATTATGAGCGATTGGTAGCTAGTAGCGTAGGCATGGTGCAGTTGGCAATGAGCCGGTTGATGCTGCGGCGACTGAGCAACAACCTGTCTACGTGGCAGTAACTATAATGAGTTCCCCAACAGGCTCATAGACTCTCATGGGTATCTCCTTATCACTCTAGTCAGGTGCAATTTCTTTGACCTATCCCCATTATACATCAGGTTGTGCTAGAAAGCAAGAGGTTTTGACACTGGTTTGGAAAAACAGATTAGACTGGCTTGTTACAGACGGACTTTGGTATAATTGTGCTAATCCCGCCGCGATCCTGCGGCGTTCAACTTTGCTGTCCCCTCGCCCTCTGGGAGAGGTCGGGTGAGGGTAATTTGCTGGGGGTGTTAGGGTGACGACGAACAACCAGACGATTGCGATGCTGCGGAACGTCCTCGACATGGAGGCACACCGCAACTACCAGGACACGGCGGTGGCTGGCGGCCTACACCGCTTCAGCGAGTCGTGGAGCAGGCAGGCGCGCCTCTCCCTCTCTGCCAGCAGCAGCAATGCGGGCAACTTGATCGACGAGATCATGGTCTGCCTGCACAACTACCAGGTCTACCAGGCCGAGGCGCGCAAGGCAAAAATCAGCCGCGCCCTTGCCCTGCTCGACCGACTGGCGGGTGGCACTGGCATCCCTACGCCCGCCAGCCCTGTCGCCCCCCCCTTGCGCCCCACCCTCGGCACACCCAGTACGCCCCCCAAACCGCTGCCCAAACTCCGCGCCAACAGCATGGAGGAAGGTGACGATAGCCAGCCGCCAGCCGCCAGCCTCCCGCAAGCCAGCGCAGCCGAACTGCTGATCGGCCAGGAGCGGCGCAAGCCCTACTACACCATTCCCACTATGCCGACCCTAGAGGAGCGGGTTGGGCGCAGCGGCGAGTTGCCTGCCCCACCCCGTGCGCTGGTGGAGGAGCGCACAGCCAGAACTGCCGCAGATACCGCTTTGTCCTCTACCCTCAGCCCGGACTCGCTTGATGCCCCGATCACCCGCCTCAAGGGGGCGAGCGAGAAGGTAGCCGCCCTGTTCGAGCATCTGGGGGTGCAGACGATCCGCGAGATGATCTACTTCTTCCCCCGCCGCCACGATGACTTTAGCCAACTACACCGCATCCACGACCTTAGCTACGGCGCATTGGAGACGGTGATCGGCACCGTGCGTGACACCTTCGACCAGCCGACCAAGCGCGGCTTCACCCTCTTTCGCGCCACCATCGAAGACGAGACTGGCAGCATCAGCGTTACCTGGTTTAACCAACGCTGGCTGGCCCGCAGCCTCTACCCCGGTAAGAAGGTGGTGATCAGCGGCAAGGTGGACGAGTACAACGGGCGGCTGACCTTCAACTCACCCGCCTGGGAGGAATACACTACCGAGCTAACCCACACGGGCCGCCTGGTGCCGGTCTACCCGCTGACGGAGGGGCTGACCCCGCAGAACGCCCGCCGCTTGGTCAAGCAAGCCCTGGACAACTACCTGCCGCTGATCGAGGACTTCCTGCCCGCCGACCTGCTCAAGCGCACCGAGTTGATGCCTCTGCGCGAGGCGATCATGCAGGCCCACTTCCCCGCTGACCAGGCCCAGCTAGCCC
>JBBROH010000316.1:0-1636 GCA_038229595.1 Chloroflexia bacterium
AACGGCGAAATCCTGGAGGTCGCACTCGCCACCGCGGTCGCAGATCGGGCAATCCAGCGGATGGTTGATCAGCAGGAACTCCATCACCCCCTGCCTAGCTTTGGTCACAACCTCGTTGCGCGTATGCACGATCATATTGTCGGCCACCGCCGTGGTACAGGAGGTTGCTAGCCGGGGCTGGCCCTCGATCTGCACCAGGCAGATGCGACAGGCACCGAGCGGCTTCATCTTCGGGTGGTAGCAGTAGATCGGCACGGAGATGTTGCCCTGCTGGGCGGCCTGCCAGACGAGGGTGCCGGGGTCAACCTGGATTGTCTTGCCGTCAATGGTGACGGTCAACTTCGTGGGAGTGTCTGCCATCGCCTGTCCTTTGCAACTTTCCTTTCAACCAAAACGTAGAAGCTGTAGGGGTTGTGCTGGTATTATATAATATCTCAGTACATTTAGCACGCAGCCCCGCAACCCGCTTGCTGGGGAGGGAACGAGGAGACCGCTGATGCTCACCTGCCCACATTGCCACAAGCAGTTGCAGTTCCAGACTGCCATTTGCCCCTACTGCGCGAAGGACATCCTGGTAGCTTGCAAACTGTGCAAGGCTTACACCGACCCGCAGACCGCCACCTGTAGCTCATGCGGCCAGGTCTGGAATACAGAGCCAGAACTGCACAAGCCAGAGGCAAACACTGCCACCTTCGCCGCTCAGGTTACACCCAGGCTGCTAGCCAGCAAGATCATCAGCCAGCACTACGCCCGCTTCTTTGCTGTCAGCGAGCAGGGGCCGCTGATCCTGGCCTACCTGTTCGGCACGCGGGTGGACAGCCGCACACTCAACGCTGCCCTGCTCTTTGCTGCTCTCAGCCAGCTTGTGGTCGAGGGCTATTGCACCTTCGAGCGCGGCAATGACCCGCAGCAACCGAGCCGCCGCTACCTGCGCCCAGTTCGGCAGCACCCCTGGGATGGGCAGATCGACAGCCTGGAGGCTGGCCTGCTGCGCGACAGTGGCGACGAGATCAGCGCAGTGCTGTTCGGCTTCGTCACCTCCCTTGCCCGCCCTGTCCAGAGCGAGGTTGACGAGCGTGGGGTCTCTGCCGTTGCAGGCTTCGTGGCTGCTGGCGCACGTGGTGTAATGCTAGCCTATCGCAACGCCGCGCACTACAAGCGCGAGGAGTACGACAAAGATATTGCCATGCACATAGGCCAACTGGTCAACGAATCCTATTTGCCGCCGCATGACCCAGAGGCCGCCTGCCACCAGGTCTACACCCAGATGCTGCAACTCTACCAGTATGACCCCGAAGGTAGCCAGGCTCTAGCGAAGGCCTGCTACGACGCGGTGATGGCCGTCTTAGCGGCCAAACTTCCAGCATGACCACCTGGTGCCGGTCTGCGGGTCGCATTGGGCCAGCAGCCGCTCAGGGTCTGGCTCCACGCTGCCCCCTAACCGCGAATCTTCGCCTCGTACTCACTGCGGAACAGGTTGATGCTGCTGATCACCGGGGCCGCCGCCGAGTCGCCCAGCAGACAGAAGCTCTTGCCCGCGATGTTCTCTGCCACGTCCTTGAGCAGATCGATGTCCTCCAGCCGCCCGCCACCATGCATCATCCGCTCCAGGATCTCGACCATCCAGTACGTTCCC
>JBBROH010000317.1:0-1598 GCA_038229595.1 Chloroflexia bacterium
CAAACGAGGGCAACAATCATGCCAGCCTGGGGCAGCAAAGGGCAGTTAGCTGAATCTAGATTAGCAAAAATCGGCTGGTCGCAGATGCTAACTAGGGTTGGATTCGCTGCCGCTGCGCTCTGGGCCGTCCTCGGCACGGCGTTCGCTGGTGTGAGAGCGCGTGTCGGTGATCGGCTCGTTACGCTGCTCCTGAGCCGGGCCGTCGTTGCTGCGTCCCTCGCGGGCAGCCTGTTCGCGGTTCTCCTTCTTCTGCACCGAGCCAGTGGTGATCTCCGTGGTCTTGCTGGGGTTGTTGTTGCTGCGCGAAACGTCGCCGTCGTTTGCGTCGCCGTGATGCTGACCTTGCCTTGCCATCTGATCTTCTCCTTGGGTAAACGAGTAACTGCTTATTCGGTAAGCAGCACAAGGGCAAATAGCGTGCCAGCCTACATCCTACTGGCCCTCCCCACCGCTGGCAGCCCCCTTCTTTAGAAGTATTTTAGGTTGGGATGCGGGCTAATTGTTGACATGGGCAGGGGTTCGGTGCTACCATTTCCTACACAGAGCTTTCCAAACGAAAAGCAGCATAGACAGGCGGGTAAGACGATGAAAAGCAGCACGTTGGGTTTGGATTTGGGGGCGGTTCTATTGGGCTACCGCGAGGAGATAGCGGCGGGCTGGGTGCGGCTGTTGTTCCAGATTGGGGGGGCAGGCGGCGAACGCCCAGCCTACAGCAGGCTCGCCCCAGTTGCCCTGACTGCTAATTGCCGCGAGGGCGTAGCCGCTGCCGCCAACTACTTCAGGCGCGACAGTTATGCGGCGATGGAGCAGTATGTGGATGCGGTCTGCACCGAGCGCGTACTCGCGGGCTTTGGCGTAGCCGAGGTGATTGAGGCGTTCCTTGCGCTCAAGCAGGCGGCCCAGCCGGTCGTCTGGCGCGAGGCACAGTGGGAGCGCAGCATAGCTCTGGCGGCAATGGCCGACCTTGACGACCTGCTCAACTGGGCGGTGATCCGGGTCAGCAACCGCTACGCCCGTCAGTTGAACGCCCTGCTAGCGACCCAGGTTGGCGAGCTTGAGCAGCAGCAACGCGAGTTGGAGCGGCGAGTGCGCGAGATCAGTGCGCTTAACCAGACAGCGGCTCTGCTCAATTCTAGCCTCGACCTGCGCCAGGTACTCGACCTGATCCTCGAATCGCTGCGCCAGGTGGTTAGCTATGATAGTGCGCGCATCCTTCTGGTAGAGGAGAACGAGGGGGAGAAGCTGCGCGTGGTGGCGGCCCAGGGTGACGCAGAGCAAACTATTGGCGGTGTGGTGCCGATCAAGCGCGAGTCGGTCTTCCAGACCCTCAGCAACAAGGATGTTCCCTACGTGATTACCGAGATGGGTGGTGAAGATAGTGCGATTGGCAAGGACTGCTACTGGCTGGGCCTCAACCTGGTGGTCAAGGCCGAGCGCATTGGCCTGCTGATCCTCTACCGCCTCAAGTCTGGCGACCCCTTCACCGAGCGCGACGGCGAGACGCTGCACACCTTCGCCAACCAGGCGGCCACCGCCATCGCCAACGCTCGCCTCTACGCCCACAGCAGTGCGCTAGCCAGCCTGGAGGAGCGCAATCG
>JBBROH010000318.1:0-1539 GCA_038229595.1 Chloroflexia bacterium
AGAACTACGACCGCAGTGGTGATAACACCGCCGCCGTCGCCCTCGGCGTGCAGAAGACGGGGGCGATCATCACCAGCGCGGCCTTGCTGCTGGTCGTGGTGATTGGGGCGTTTGCCACTGGCGAAATCCTGTTCATCAAGCAGATCGGAGTCGGCCTCGCCCTCGCCATCCTGGTAGATGCCACCCTCGTGCGCTTGCTACTCGTCCCCGCCACGATGCGGCTGATGGGCAAGTACAACTGGTGGTCGCCTGCGCCGCTAACCGCGCTCTACAACCGCCTCGGCCTCGGTGAGAAGGAGGACGTGCCAGCAGCCCAGCCCAGCAGCGTCAAGGTAGGCGGTCAGCCGGAGATGACAGCGCAGTTAGCCAGCCAACAGATTGGCGCAACCAACAGCACGGGTAAGCGGGCAGTAGACACTCTCTACACCATGCGCTTACCCGCTTTTGTATGCAGCCCAGTAGCTGCCTTGATCCAAGTCACCCCATCCCAGGGCCGCTTGCCCCTCAGCAGGCTTCGTGCTACAATCAGCGCAGACGGCCCCATTGTAACGCCAAAGTACAGGGACAAAACACGCATGGTGACACCGATCTCGATCAAAGTTGAGCCACTGCGCTCGGTTAGCGACGACCTCAGCGCGCTGATTGCCAACCAGGACGACCGCTTCTTCGCCCTCGACGACCACCTGGCCGCCCCCCGCAACCCCGCCCAGATTGCCCAGATGCTACGCGACGGGGTTGCCAGCGGCCAGCCGGTGCTGGTGGCGCGCACTGGCAGCGGGCGCGTGGTTGGTTGCGCCGTCACCGCCCTCTGGCAGTTCAGCGAGGAGCAAGAGATGAGCGCGTTTTACGCGCCCCGCACTGGCCTGGTGCGCCAACTCTTTCTGCCGCCCAGCCCTGCTTTGGAGGCGCAGGCCGCCTTCAGTGCGCTGCTGGCCGCCCTCGACCGCCAGTGGCGGGGGCAGCAGACCGAGGGCGAACTGATTACCTGGCTCAGCAGCGACCGTTGGGTAGAGTCGCAGTTGAAGGCAGCCGGGTTCGCGCCTGACAACATCCTGGCCGTGCGCGGCCTGGAACCACTGCCCGCCAGCCAGCGAGCGACCCCCCCTGGGGTGACGACCCGCCTGGCCCAGCCGCAAGACGCAGAGGCGTTGGTTAGTCTGCACCTGGGCGAACTTGAGTTCCACCTGCCCTACTCGCCCTTCGCCCGCATGGTGCCAGCGTTGGAGCGTGAGTTTCGCCAGCGGCTGCTCTACCTCTGGGCGGACGAGGACGTGGACAGGCCGCCCGTGATCGTGGTGGCCGAGCGTGCGGGTGAGGTGCTGGCGATGGCCGAATGCTATGTGGAGACGCTGCCGGGCTGGTTGAGCAACTACCGCCTGCCTGATGGCAACTACGGCTACCTCAACAGCGTGGGCGTGCGCCCTGACCTGCGTGGGCTGGGCATTGGTCGCCTGCTGGTGCAGGGAGTGTTCGAGCAACTGGCGGCTTACGAACCGCTAGGTTACGCCCTCTGGTTTACCTACTCCAATCCGCTCTCTA